>JACQQS010000081.1 GCA_016206925.1 Candidatus Omnitrophota bacterium | reverse complement strand
GTGTTAACAAAGAAAGAAAAAGGAGCAAAAAGAAAGAAATGACTACGGCTATTTTTCATTCATCTTACCCCACAAAAACCCCGTCCTCCTAGGGTTACCTTTTATTATGAGTCAACGGGTTCGTTCAACCGGTCGAGGAGAAACTGCATGTCATCCGGAAGAGGCGCATGGAAGGAAAGCCCTTTGCCGGTGCGGGGGTGAACCAGCTCGAGACTTCCGGCGTGCAGCGCCTGGCGTTTAATGTAGGTTGATTTCACGCCGTATTCCTTGTCGCCCAGTACGGGATGCCCGTGGTAAGCCATATGCACGCGAATTTGATGCGTGCGACCGGTGTAAAGCTTTACGTCAAGGCACGTGCTCTTCACGAACCGTTTCCTTACGAAAAAAGTAGTGACCGCCGGCTTGCCGCTTGCCGGGTCGACACGCATCTTCCGCGCGTCCGTTGCGGAACGGCCAATAGGCTCATCGAAGCAGCCTTCGTCATGCTGGACAATTCCTTTCACGAAACAATTGTATATGCGCGTGGCGGTACGGGATTTAAATTGTTTTGCCAGACGCTCGTGCGTCCAATCATTCTTGGCGACTACCATCAATCCGGATGTATTTTTATCCAGCCGGTGGACAATTCCCGGCCGCATCGGCCCGGAAATAGTGGAAAGTTTTTTGACATGAAACAAGAGAGCGTTTACCAGCGTCCCTTCCTTGTTGCCTACGCCCGGGTGCACAACCATCCCCGCCGATTTATTGATGATCAACAGATCATCGTCCTCGTAAATGATTTGGATCGGGATATCTTCCGCTTTGCTGAAATCCACCGGCGGCGGGACCGGCTTCACCTGTATCGTATCGCCGGGAGAAATATGAAAATGCGGCTTGACGCTTTGTGTGTTGACGAGAACACGTCCTTCCTGGATCCATTTTTTGATCATCGTTCTCGTAAATTCACCAGAAAGCTTTTTTGCGAGATAACTGTCCACACGTTCGGATTTTTCGTTCTCCTCTACGCAAACGCGAATCAGCTTTTCCATGGCGCCTTCCCACACTTGAGGCAAAGAAAAACGTAAACGGCGAGCGACACAAGCAATAGGAAAAGAAATACGATCTGCGCCTCCGTAAAAAACCCCAGCACGCCATGAACTTTGTCGCCGCGATAAAACTCAATGGCCGTACGGGCGGCAGAATAAAAAATGAAATAGGCCGCCGATGTTTGCCCCTCAAAACTCTTGCTCAAATTTAACCGGAGGAGAAACCCGGCCAGCAAAAACCCGACCGCGGCAGAATAAATCTGTGTCGGGTGGACCGGATAATCCAAAAAAGGATATTCTACGGCCCACCAGCCGTCAAACGGCGTTCCGTAACAGCAGCCGTTTAAAAAACACCCGATCCGTCCTATGCCGTAGGCCAGCGCCACATAAGGCATCAAAAAATCCAGCACGGCAAGAAAGCTTTTACCGCGCTTTCTCGCGAAAACAAACACATAAACCAGGCTGGCGGCAATGCCGCCGTGAAAAACAAGGCCGCCCTGCCAAAGCTTGAACATCTCGAGGGGATCAGACAGATAGTAATCCAGATTTTCTCCGACATAGACCAGCCGGGCACCGGCAATGCCGATCAGGCCCGTCCAAACAACCAAGTCAAATACCGTCATCGCATCGAGCTGAATGAGTGCCGCCCGTCTCGTTGCCATAAATGCCGCCAAGGCAACGCCCAGTGCGAAAAGCGCCCCGTAGGTGTAAATGGTAACCGATCCCCATTGGAAAAGCTCCGGATACATCAGGGCTCCATAAGCGTGAATAACATCAGGATAATAATACCCACCGTAATAGAAGAATCGGCGACATTAAAGACCGGCCAAATCTGAAAATCGAAAAAATCCACGACATAACCCAAACGCAACCGGTCGATGAAATTACTCATCGCACCGCCCATCACAAGGCCGTAAGCCATCTGATAAGATTTCCTCGCGTTTCGAAGCTTGAGCGAAATCAGCAAAAGAAGGACGATGCAAATAAATATGGAAGTTGTGAGAAAAAAACTGTTTTCCTGGAACAGGCCAAAGGCAATGCCTGTATTGCGTACAAAAGTCAGGTGGAAAACATTGGGGATGATACGGACCGGAGCGAAAGATCTTCCGGATAGATGATGCAGGACCACAGCCTTAGAAATCTGGTCAATGACAATAACCAGAAAAACCAGGCCATACAGGGAAAGTCTTAACCTTCTTTCTCGCGTTTTTCTGAGGCTTCTTGGCACTTAATGCACAGGCGGGCAAAAGGGACGGCTCTCAGCCGTTCGATAGAAATGAGTTGTTCACAATCTTCACACTTGCCGTACGTTCCTTCCTCAATCATGGAAAGCGCATTCTCGATCTGATTGAGAAGCTGTTGTTCCTTGGAACCGATATCGAGATTGAATTCCCGATCAAAATTATCGGTGGCCATATCGGCCATGTGGAAACTATATCCGGAAAGATCGCCGGAAGCATCGCGCTGTGATTTGTTCAAGGTGTCTTTTTCAATATGCCGAATGCTTTCGGCAATCTCATTGCGCATCACCAGGAGGCGGGCTTTTAATTCTTGAATAGATCTTTTATTGATATTGTTATTGTTCATATTCTAATTTTTTATGGCTAATGAAGTATAAATGCTCATAAACGCTTGTCAAATGGCGTGGGATTATACAGAAGGGCTTCCGCAAAGTCAATTCATTACGGATTTAAGCTAAGTCTTTCTGATGAAACAGGTTAACCGAGATTACGTGATGTGACTATGGCGGGCTACGATGCCCGGTCAAGAGGAACATCCGAGTTCAAAGCAGTCTCTTCTCGGATCATTTGATTCAGTTCGCTGAGGAAGGCTTCGACCACCTGAGGGTCAAACTGAGTGCCCGTGTACTTGCGCAATTCCGCCTTGGCATATTCAATGCTACGGGCTTTTCGATAGGGACGCGAGGAAGTCATGGCATGAAAGGCATCTACCACGGCAACAATGCGCGATTCGATGGGAATTTCCTCGCCTTTCAAACCGTACGGATAACCGGTACCGTCAAATTTCTCCTGATGATGCAATACGATCTTGGCTACTTCCTCGAAATTGGCGAGCGGCTCGAGTATCCGCGCTCCCTTTCTGGGGTGTTCCTTCATCACTAGGTATTCCGCTTCTGTGAGCTTGCCGCATTTCTTGAGAATCTCATCTGGTATTCCAATCTTACCCACGTCGTGAAGCTTAAGCCCGGCCGCCAGGATGTCATGCCGCCTTCCTTCCAGATTCAGGCCGAGTGAGCGCGCCGTAAGCAGGCCCAATCGCTCAACTTCCTCGACATGCCCGTACGTATAGTGGTCTTTTTCATCGACTTCCCGCGCCAAAGAAAGAACAATTTCGTAATAGCTCCGCCGCTCCTTCCTCCGCATTTCTTCCAGCTCACCGACGAGGTGTTCGAGCTCGCTATGTTTATCCTTTAATTCCCTGTTTTGAGCAACTAGATCATCTTGAAATTCCGCCGTTTTTATGGCCATCGCCGCGTCGTTGGCAAGTGTTTGAAAAAAGGTGAGCTCCTGAATATCAAAATCTTTTTTATTGAGCTTTTCGCCAAGGATCAAAATGCCCACCAAGTCGGATTTATAATATCCGGGAACGCACACAGAAGCGCGTAAAATTTCGAGCGCCTCCTGCACGCCCAAAAGCCGTTCCATTAAATTAGGATCCTGACTCAAAAGGTGATCATTATGTAACCAACCGAAAAGCTGGGCCTTGCTTACAAAATCGCGGCTGACCAGGCTGCCGAGCTCCCTTTCGTGGAACCAGCGGATGAGCGGATTGTCCTGGTCCAGTTTAACGAGGTTGACGGGAAATTTGAGGCCGCCTTTGGAATCAACGAAGATATACCGGCCCCGGGTGTGGTCATACATGAGCACGGAGGAATGCGTGACACCCACTTCACGATCGATAAAGCGCGTGATCATCTTGAGCAGGCGGCGCGGATTTTTAACCCGCACCATGCTCCTAGAGGCATTCTTCAATGCTTCCTGGTAGTCAAAGCCGGTCACGAGAGGACCTCGTTAATCAACAAGTTTGGTGATCTTGTCCTTTACATCCATCTCGAGGTATTCAAGACTGAGGGGCTTGGTGATGTAGTTGTCTGCACCAAGTTTTATGGCTTGTTCGATTTTGTCCGAAGTTTCCACGGCCGTGACCATGATAACCTTGACCTTTGGAAATTTTTGCTTAAGCTCGCGTAAGACATCAATGCCGTCCTTGCCGGGCATCTTGATGTCCAGCAAAACAACCTGAGGGCGTTCTTTCTCAATCTTCCTCAATGCCTCTTCTCCGGAAGTAGCCGTCACAACCTCGTACAGCCTTTCTTCAAAGAAGCTTCTTAAAAAAGCGCATATCTCGAGCTCGTCATCCACCACCATAATTTTAGGCATATTGGTGCACCTCCTTTGATGCTGACCTCCCCCTGTCCTGCGGCGACGCAGGGGAATCGGACGATCCTTGAGAAGGATGAGCGGACGATTTTAACACAGGCAGCCGGATCACAAAAACAGTTCCCTGATTTTCCTGACTTTCAGCCTTAATCGTCCCGCCATAATGATACACGATTTTTTGCACAATAAAGAGGCCGAGGCCCGCGCGATCGTGGCGCGTTGAAAAGAACGGGTCAAACAGCATGGGAATATGCTCTGCGGGAATTCCCTTCCCGCTGTCGCTGACTTTAATTTCAATTTCTGAAGTTGCCGGCAGGTGCCTGATTTTAATCATCAACGTGCCTCCTCCGGACATGGCATCAACCGCGTTCAACAGCAAATTCAGAAACAGCTCGCGAAATTCCGGAACGGTTCCAATAAACGGAGGAAGGTCTTTCTGAATATGCCGGATTACTTGAATAGAATCCAAGGAGGCCTGGTAAGAAATCAGCGAAAGCGCATCTTCCACGATCTGGGAGAAATCAAGGGGCTCCCGGACCGGTTTACGCGGCCGGGAAAATGCCGCCAGCTTATGCGTGATATCCGCAGCGCGGCGCGTCTCTTTAACAATGGTCTGAAGCTCGCGCGCAACCTCCTCTGAAATGCCCATTTTCTCCTTTCTGAGAAGAAGCACCTGCGCCTTCCCGGAAATAATGGTAAGCGGATTATGAATCTGATGGGCAAAACCACTTGCGAGCTGTTCAATGGCAGATAATTTGGAAGACTGGAGAAGTGTAGCCTGTTTATCCCTGAGCTCCAGATTCATGGATTCAAGCTCGTGCATCGCAAGTGCCTGTCCCAAAACCCGGCCCATTTTGGATGAAAATTCCTGAAAAAGCCTTTTGTCCTCGGCCGTGTACGCTTTCGCGCCCGCTCTTAGACCCATAGCGCATAAAGCGATAAGCTGTCCGTGAACGGAGACCGGTACAATCATGGCGGCGCGCAGATTTTGAAATTCGCTCACGACCACATTAGCCTCCTGCCATGAAAAGTGCATGATCAATTCATCGCGGACCAGCGGTTCGTTTTCCTGTTTGGCCAATCGTACGATGAGATGCTCATCCGTAAAGCGGAGTTTCGACATGTCCGAAGGCTTCAGGCCGCATGAAGACATCGCCGCATAAGCGTTCGATTTCCGGTCCAGCACGAGCAGTGTTACGACCGCGGAACCCAGGGCCTCGGCCAATGTGTTTACAACAAGATTACCGAGCTCTTTGAGAGGCATCTGCGCCTTGCTTTCTTCATACAGAAACTCGATATCTCTTGAATAGTCCGCCCCACAACGGCTTAACACTCTTCGGAAAATAGAAAAAATAAAATGATCGATGGGACGGTAGAGAAATGCAAACAGCGAAACCACAAAAATGAGGTGGAACGATTCTGAATGAAAGAACTTATTATGCGGAAAAAAACCGGCTAGAGTCGAACTTGCAGATCTCCCCGCTTCGGCCAGGAAGAATAGGCTTAAAAGAACCAGCAGCTTGAGTAGAAATTTCTTTCGCTTTTTTGCGTAACGCAAGCGGCAACCCCATCTTATAACTCAGAATATGCCGGAAGGTGGTATCCGTCAAGAATTTTAAGCTAGTTTACCACGAAATCTAAGGAAACTCCTTTGTACGAAGAATTAGGTATGAAAGCAATTAAAAATAAATTTATTGAGATATATCGGCGCGGGGATCAAGAAACTGAAAGGAATTTTACTCAGATAGAAAACATAACAGCAGTAAAGGCTTAGGAGACCGCCTCCGTTGCCACGACTTCAACACAACGATCGCATAGCTGGGGATGTTCCGGAAATGTACCCACCGCCTCGGAAAAATTCCAGCAGCGCTCACACTTCTTCCCTTTGGCAGGATGAACGGAGAGATCGAGGAAAACCTGCTTTTCCGCGTGCGGCAGCAAAATCTTTTGACCTTTTTCTTTCGCGCGTGGATCTTCGGCAATCGACACCTGGGAGACAATCCAGTAAAATCGCAACTGCGTTTCGTAGCGCTTGAGTAAATCGCAGAGCAATTTGTCCCCCGTTCTGATCTCGACCATTGCTTCAAGCGGCGCTCTGATTTTTCCCGCTTCTCTTTCCTCTTCGAGTGCTTTCATGACTTCTTCCCGCACCATCCACAGATCCTCCCATTCTCCCAATAATGTTTCGTCCATAAACTTGTCTTCAAAGACCGGCCAATCGGCCAGGTGAACGCTGTCGGCCTCGGAGACCTTTGCCCGACAGCGCCACACTTCATCAGCTGTAAACGGAATGAGCGGCGCCAAAATCTTCGAAAGGAAAATCAGGATGTAATGAAAGGCGGTTTGGCCCGACCGCCGTATGCGCGAATCTTTGCCCGCTGTGTACAGCCGGTCTTTCAGCACGTCAAAATAAAATGAGCTGAGCGCGACAACCACAAATTGATAGGCAGCTTTGTAAACTTCGTGAAATCGAAAATTTTCGTAGGTCTGCTCTACCTCCTTCAAAAGTTGGGTGCACTTGGCGATGATCCAACGATCCACCGCCTCCATCTGCTCGAAAGGAACCGAATGTTTTTCATGGTCAAAGTCATACAAATTTGCCAGGAGATGCCGGAACGTATTCCGAAACTTTACATAGGCCTGCGCCGTATGCTTCAGAATCTCCTCCGACAGGCGGATGTCCTGTGAATAATCACAGGAGGCCACCCACAGCCGGAGAATGTCGGCACCGTACACGGCCATCATTTTCTCCGGCGATGTCACATTGCCGCTTGACTTGGACATTTTCTTGCCGTCGCCGTCCACGATAAACCCATGCGTCAGCACACGCTCAAAAGGCGATTGGCCGTCAAGCGCAACAGCCGTAATCAAAGAGCTTTGGAACCAGCCGCGGTGCTGATCCGAACCTTCCAGATACATCGCGCACGGAAGTTTCCCCAACTCCTTGTTTTTCTTTAATACGGCTTGGTGACTCACCCCCGAATCAAACCAGACGTCGATGATATCTTCTTCTTTTTTAAATTCACGTCCTCCACACTTCTTACATTTAAAACCAGGCGGAAGAAAATCTTCCGCCGGGCGGGCAAACCATGCATCGGCGCCTTCTTTTTCAAAAATGGAGACAATTTTTTCATGTGATTCCTTTACGTAAAAAAAGTTTGCGCACGTCGCGCAGCGGATCACTGGAATAGGGACGCCCCAATAACGTTGGCGCGAAAGGCACCAGTCCGGGCGTGTTTCCACCATCGAGCCGATTCTGTTCTTGCCCCAATCGGGTATGAATGTGATCTTATTTTGAATTTCATCCAGAATTTTTTTACGAAGACTCCGCTCCTCAATTTTTAAAAACCACTGCGGCGTCGCCCGGAAAATAATCGGCTTCTTACAGCGCCAGCAATGGGGGTAAGAATGTTTGTATTCTTCCTCGTGAAGCAGCGCGCCTTTTTGTTTGAGTAGCTCGATGATTTTGGAATTAGCCTTGAAAACATTTTCTCCTTTGCACGGCGGAAACTCATCCGTAAATCTTCCTTTTTCATCCACCGGCGAGACGATCGGTAGATGATTTTTTAAATGTCCATATTGATAATCTTCCTCACCATGACCGGGCGCAATGTGAACGATTCCCGTCCCATCCGTACTGGAGACGTAGCCAGCTAGAATTAGCTTTGAGTTCGCGAGCGGGTACGTGATTTCATTAATAAACGGTTGCACCGCATTATGGTTCTGCTGAAAGTCTACCCCTTTCAATCGTTTAATTACGCGATGACGAATAATGCCTAGCTTTTTGAGAACAATATCCAACAACGCTTCGGCAAAAATAAATTTACCCTTTTCTGTTTCAACGCAAACATAGCCAAGATCGGGGTGAACCGCTATGCCAACATTAGCTGGGATTGTCCACGGCGTTGTTGTCCAAACAAGATATGAAAAATCTTTGATCCATTCAGGACCTAATGGATTATGCCCCATAGGAAACTTTACATAAACCGCTTTGTCAGTCTTATCTTCGTATTCCAACTCGGCGTCGGCGAGGGCGGTTTCACAGTCGAAGCACCACGGAACCGGCTTCAAGCGCTGTTCGATGTAGCCGATTTCGAAAAGCTTAAGAAAAGACTCCGCAATAGCGGCTTGATAGGAAAAATTCATGGTCAGATACGGATTTTCCCAATCCCCGAAAACACCGAGCCGCTTGAATTCGTCGCGCTGGATGTCTACGAATTTCTCTGCGTATTTGCGCGCTTCTTTTCTGAACGAAACGCGCTCCACCTGCTCCTTGCGCTTGCCCATGTCCTTCAGGCACTGATGCTCGATCGGAAGACCGTGGCAATCCCAGCCGGGGACATAATGCGCATCTTTGCCCCGCATGGTTTCAAACTTCACGACGATGTCCTTCAATACTTTGTTCAGCACATGGCCCATGTGAATGTGGCCGTTGGCATACGGAGGGCCGTCGTGAAGAATGAATTTCGACCGGCCGGCCGATTTCCGGTGAATGGCGGCGTAGAGTTTCTCATCCTGCCACTTATTCAAAATATCCGGCTCGCGGATGGGCAGATCCGCCTTCATGGGAAAATCGGTCTTGGGGAGATTTAGCGTATTTTTGTAATTCTTGGTACTCATAATTGACCTATTGTGTCATTGCGAGGAGCGCCGAAGGCGCGACGCGTAGCCGGGGCGTCTCGCCCCGGATTAATTCTGCGGGGCAAGATGCCCCGCCTACATCTTTGCCTAGCAATGACGGTGCAGAGAATCACAATAATCGAATGGTTTCTTCGACCAGATCGTTCAGCCGGGGGCCGGCTTCATTGGCCGTGCGAATGATTTCTTCGATATCCACGGGTTTCAGATTGTCCGGGTCGCATAAATCGGTGACTACGCTGATCCCAAGTATTTCAAGCTGGGCATGAACGCCTACGATGACTTCGGGCACGGTCGACATGCCGACCAAATCGGCGCCGCTACTGCGCATAAAGCGGTATTCCGCCCGCGTCTCAAGGCACGGGCCGGTTACCCCGATATAAACGCCTTCGTGCAACTTCATTTTCAATTTGTCTGCGGCCTTGTGCGCCACTTTCCTCAACCGCTCAGAATAAGGTTCGATCATATCGGGAAACCGGATGCCCAGGCGGTTATCGTTCGGACCGATGAGCGGATTGACACCCATAAAATTGATGTGGTCCTTAATGAGCACGAGATCTCCTTTGCGGTATTCTTTTACGCTAAGGCCGCCGGCGGCGTTTGAAATAATAAGAATTCCAGCGCCGAGCGCTTTCATGACACGGACCGGAAACGTAACTTCTTCGAGCGAATACCCTTCATAATAATGAAAACGGCCTTCCATCATGGCCACAGGTCTTCCACTGAGGTCGCCGATATGCAGACGTCCGGCGTGGGATTCGACCGTCGTGCGGGGAAAATGCGGAATTTCACCGTAGGCTATTTTAACACCGCCCTTGATTTTGTTTACTAATTGGCCCAATCCCGTTCCGAGAATCACGCCCGCCTTCGGCTTGATGCTTGTCTTCTGTCGAATTGCGGCAACGGCATTATCTATTCTGGATAAAAGTCCGCCTTCCACTGTGGTTTGCATGGTCATTGCTTAGTCCTCTCTCATTTTAATGAATTTGTCGCGGCGCGCGGCCAGACGCTGACTTTAATCCTCACCGCAAAACGAGCCCCAGGTCAAACAGGCTCTTGATCAGAAATGACCTTAAAAAAACAATCAGGAGAAATGCCACGATCACCGAGAAATCAAATGGTCCGATCAAAGGCATGTACTGCCGGATTCTGGAGAGAACCGGTTCCGTTACCGCACGCAGAAATTGCACGATGGGATTGAACGGATCCGGGCTTACCCAAGAAATAATGCACCAGAAAAAAAGTATGAGCGAATAAGCCCACAGAACCGAATCCAAAACCTTTGCAACCGCAATCAAGAAATTACCAAAAATAAACATTACGACCTCCTGCCCAGCTGACGCGCTCTTTTTAGTCCGCGCCGGATTGCTTCGCCAAAAATTTTTCGAATACCCATCGTTTCCATGCACCGAACAGCCGCTTCGGTAGTGCCACCCTTGGATGTCACAGCACGCCTAAGCATGGAAGGCGAGGCGGAGCGGGAAACGCTCGCGAGCATTGCAGCGCCCCATGCGGTTTGAACCGCCAGGGTTTCGGCAACCTTCTTTGAAAGTCCGCATTTAATTCCCTGTTCTGCCAAAATTTCCATAAGCAGGAAAAAATATGCCGGTCCGCTCCCGCCCAAAACCGTGACCAAATCCATTTTGCTTTCCGAAACAAAAGTAACGGTGCCGCAAGCTTCAAATATTTTCCCGGCGAGCGCCACGGCGCGTCGGTCGGATCCGCACAATGCGGTATAAGAGGCGCCGACCGTAGCGCCCAAATTAGGCATAGCGCGAACAACCCTCACGGTCTTTGGAAGAAATAAGCTTACTTTACTTCGAGGTACGCCCGCCAAAATGGTTATCAACCACCGCGCACGCACTTTACTTTCACGCAGACCTTTTAGCGCATCACTTAAATTCTGCGGTTTTACAGCCAGGAGCACAACGTCCGTCCTTTGAAAAACAGAGCGGGCGTCCGGGGCCGCTTGAACACCAAATTTACTCTTGAATGCGCCGGATGCTTTGCGCGCCGAATCATAAACGAAAATGCTCTTCGGATTAACGAGCTTGCACGAAATGACGCCCGAAAGGATTCCACGGGCCATATTTCCGCAGCCGACGATGCCGATTTTTTTGGTTAGCATTTAATTCCTCTGTCCGAACACAGCCGTGCCGATTCTCACCAATGTTGCGCCTTCTTCAACGGCTATCTCATAATCCTGGCTCATGCCCATCGATAAATGTTCCAACGGATATTCAGGAAACCGGCTCTGCGCATGTTCCAAAATATTTCGTAATTCCCCAAAGGAATTTCGAATAACTTCCGCCTTTGCTCCGAAAGGCGCCATGGTCATAAATCCGCGAAATACCAAGTTCCGGAAGCTTGAACATTGTTTCAAAAACGGACCTACTGCACCGGCTGGGAGACCAAACTTGCCCGCCTCTCCGGATGTGTTGCATTGGATGAGCGCTTCAGACTTAATATTCTTTTTCCCGGCTTCTAAATTAATTTTTTCCGCCAGTCTTAAACCGTCCACAGAATGAATCAGACTCGATACCCCCATTGCATCTTTGACTTTGTTTGTCTGCAGGTGACCGATTAAATGCCAATGGACATCCTTCGGAAGCAATCCCGATTTTTCAACAAGCTCCTGAACCCGGTTCTCTCCGAAATCCCGCTCGCCCAGTTCATATGCCAGACGCATGCGCTCGATTTCCACCTGTTTCGTTACCAAAACAAGCTTTACTTTGTGCGGATCGCGGTCCGAACGCAATGCCGCCGCATGGATAGAGGCCCGCACCCGAGAAAGATTTTCAGCAATCGGATTCACGAAGCAGTAAATTTAACACAAATCGCCAAGGGTGTCAATTTTACAACTTATTTGAAATGAGCTACTTACGATGCCGGCGGAAAAGCTTCAGGAGGAGAACAGAGCGGACATTAAAGCCCGGAGGACTTCGCTGTCAACGCGGGAAATTTGGAATAGCTGTGATCGATCCGGTCTGGAAATGAAATAGCGGTTGCCCTTGCGAAGCAACGAAAACGATACAACTTCTTTCCGGTCATTCTTGAGAAATCGGAATGACGTCAATTTATCCTGCTCCTCCCTAGCTTTGTAAGGCGCGATGCGGTCATAATGCAAAAGCGACATTTCCGCTATGACGGAAGAGACGACTTGTTGAACTTCGACGGGAAGTTCTTTCCCGGCCGGATCTCCCCACCTGCTTTCTTTCGTTTTTTCATATGACGTTGTCTTCCCCTCATGAATGAATTCGAACCGATCCACTTCACCCGGCTCCAAATCCAAAACGCGCCTGTCCAGAAAATCTTCCGGCAACCGCACGAGCGCATGCACATTGGGTTTGGCGACCATGACCAGCGGGGAATCCTCGGGGCCCTTCGTTGCATAGTAAGCGTTTCTGTCCTTAACCGGCTTCCCGATGTAAAGGGTTTCGACGCGGCCGTCCTCCCACAATACAGAGATCATACTTTTTGAGTTGATTACCCCATATTGGGGGTCTCTCGGATTTTCATCGTAGAGAAATTCTTTCACAAAAAGATTGCGCATCTGCGAAAAAATTTCCTTCAAGGCATTCTCGTCCAAGCCGGCATCTTCCGTCTGCGTGCCCTGTAAATGCCAGCGGCCGTCCAAGCCGCGGAACAAGCGGACGAAAGAACCGAACAAACTGATGGTAAGACGCGCCGCACTCCGTTCCTGAAAGTGAAAAATCCTTTTTTCGCGGAGCGCGTATTCACTTTTGTTTAACGCCCGAACGAGCTGGCCTTCAAGAAGAAATACAATTTGAGGTTCTTCTTCCCAAGAGGCGTAGAACACGTCACGTACGGGATGGTGGGATCCTAAAAGCAGGGTTTTCGCCGGTGCGCCGTTTTTAGCCGCCGCTTTTATTTTAAATGCTTCGTCAGAATCAAATTCAAATTGCCCGCTCCCCTCCGCTGATACGGTTATGGCCTCAAGCGCCTGTGCTTTGCACAGAGCAACCGCCATTCCGCCCGTGATCAACTGATCGGCATTGCCGCGGTAAGGTTCCGTTATGCGCCAGGCACCGTCCAATCTTTCGACACGCAGAGCCGGTTTCTCCTTTCGGACGATTTTGATCGCAGAAATGTCTTCCGATGAGCGGCACTGAAAAACCGGCGCGCCCTTGGTCAAGACTTGCGAGCCCGGCTGCGGTCTGAAGTAAATCAGGTAAACGGCGAGCAAGCCGCCGAAAACAAGCAGGGCAAAAAAAGATTTCCGGGCCATGGCTAATTAGCCGGGAGGGACGCCGGATGAAAACGGCGAAAATGGATGATGAATCCGCTCAATGCAACGCAAAGCGGGATCATCACTACAATGACCAGGAAAAGGAGTATCTGATTTGAAGGCGTCAAATAGAGAGGACCGGCCTTGACAAAATTAGGCTTTATCGTCAACGGAGCATCTTTGCGGACAAGCCAGGAAAGCGCGCCCGATATAAATGCCTGATGACCGCCAAACCGAATCAGAGAATTACTGATAAAATCAGAGTCTCCGACAACCAGAATTCGATACGCTTCGCGGCCGCCTTCCAGAGCCGTGTCCGAGCGCCCTTCGGCCAGCACCGCTAGTGGCACAAGCCCGATGGTTCCGTCTTCTTCGCCATAGACTGCCGTTCCTTCTTCCAACTTTCCCAGATCGGTCTCGGCCCAACTCATGGGCGAAGAAACGGCGACCACGGTCAAATCGGTTAGATTTACCTGGGCAGATGCCGGGCGGATGGAACGCGTAAGCGGCAGAAGCACATCACCGCGAATATCCTTCGTCATGGGATGTTCCGTAAACCGGTATACCGGCGTGACCACGGAATCCGCACTGTATGCCTTGCTCTTCTCATCGATGACAACATCTTCGCCGGCCTGAATTCCATATTTGGCGAGAAAACTTTCAAGCAGAAGGGTCTTTGATTCCGTCACCGGATCCAGGAATATAGCGAGCGATCCGCCTTGCCTCAAGTAATCCTCAAGCTGCTCAATTTCCTCCTCGTAAAAATCAACTTTCGGCGACACGATGAAAACAGCCGAGGCGGTTTTTGGGATTTGTCTCGATTCCGAAAGCAAAATCGGTGAAGGGACGCGGTTTTCTTCAATGAGGCGCCTGTTTAACCGGCCCAGGCCCCGCCGTTCATCCGAATTCAATGAAAGTTCGCCATGACCTTCGGTAAAATAAATTTCTGCCCGGGCGGGATTTTCAAGACGCAAAAGCGCGTTGGTGATCGATTCTTCCGTCCAGTTCCACGTTCGCTCAAGCCTTTTGTCTTTCTCAATCACCATTTCACCGTAATTTTCCACACCCCATCGGGCCGCTTTGAGCGGCTCACGGTCAAGCTCGATCAGCTGAAAGCTGACCTCGCGATTCAAGGCCTGATAACTCTCGAGCAATTCGCTCAAGCGATCCGCCTGATTTCGTTGATCCACATGATAAAAGACATGAATCCGGACCGGCTCACTCATTCTTTGCACCACTTCGCGCGTTGTGCCGGAAAGCGTGAATTTTTCCTCTCCGGTCAAATCAAACCGCCTGTCAAACGGAAGCAGCAGTACATAAAGCAAAACAAAGATTCCCGCCAGTGCCGGGACATACAAAGTGAGATGGAAACTGTTCCAGAAAAACTGCCGCTTCATCGGGCCCACCGCCTGGTTCCGAGCCGCTCTTTGGTTATGATCAGGAAGAAAAGTGTAAAAAGCGCAAAATAAACGACGTCTCGAACATGCACGATGCCTTTCGTGAAATTCCGGAAATGTTCAAATATGGAAAGCGCCTGGAGCGCCGCTGCCGGCTGATGGCCCAAAATTTCGGCCCCCCATCCGATCATCCAGAAAAGCACAAGAAAACCGAACGACAGAACAACGCTCACCAGCTGACTTTCGGTCATCACCGAAGTCAAAATCCCGAGCGCTGCGAAAGCCCCGCACAAGAGGAACAAACCCGTATATGCCGTGGCAACAACGCGCAAATCAAAAACGCCTCCGACAGACCTGGAAATGAGGATGAAAATGGCCGTGGGCGCAACCATGATCAGCGCAACGCACCAGACCGAAATGAATTTGCCGGAAAGCACGGCTGCGTCGCTGGCCGGATACGTCAGCAGCGTTTCGAGGGTACCGAGTTTTCTTTCCTCCGCAAACGAACGCATGCTGACCATGGGAAGAACCAGCAGGAGCACTACGGCCGTATTCATGAAAAATGTACTGAGCACGGCATCGGTCAGGTTAAGTCCCTCACCTTGAAGCTCGGGACTGCTGGCCACGCGATAACAAACAAGGCTGAAATAATTCAGCTCCCAGTAGAAAAAATAGCCGGTAACGGCCAGAAATACGGCGGCGGCAAGATAGGCGGGATAGGACTTCAGATAGATTCCCAGATCTTTCTGAAAGACGGCCCAAACAGCGTTCATAAGACGGCTCAATCTGCGGGAGAGACAACCAGTTTCTGAAAGGCGCTCCGGCGTACGCTCTTCAAATAAATTTCTTCAAGTGTGGGGACGCATCTTTTGAGTTCAGCCAACCGGTAACCGGATTCCACGAGCCGCTTCGATATTTCCGCGCAAACCAAATCCGGATCCGAGGTTCGAATCAAATATTGAGCGGGTTTTCCGTCTTCCAAAGCCTCGGTGACCAGCCGCACCTCGGTCACCAAAGGAATGCCGGATATGCATGACACAATTTGCCATGAAGGGCCTGCGATGCTTGCCAAAATATCCTGACTTGAACTGAGCGCCTCCCGCAAATTTTCCAGCCTGTCGGAAGCCAGAAGCCGCCCGCCCTGGAGAATCAGAACGCGTTCCGTCAACTGAGCTGCTTCGTGAAGAATATGCGTGGAAAGAATGACCGTCCGATCCCCGCTCAAATTCCGGATGAGATCGCGGATCTCGATGATTTGTTCCGGATCAAGCCCGCTGGTCGGCTCATCCAATATTAATATGCGCGGCGAGCCGACCAAAGCCGCTCCGAGCGCTGTCCTCTGCCGGAAACCTTTTGACAGCGTCCCGACCAGACAATTTCTCACGGATGCAATTCCACATATTTCCAGCGTTCTTTCAACATCACGCTTCAAAAGAGCGGAGTCTACGCCCTTCATTCTTGCCGAAAAAGTGATGATTTCATGCGGCGTCATTTCCTTATAAAGAGGCGCCGATTCGGGCAGATATCCGATGAGGCGCTGTACGGCCCTCAAATCTTTCGAAAGATCCAAACCGTCAATCAATACCTTTCCTTCCGAGGGCGGGAAAAAGCCGGTCAGAATGCGTATCAGCGTCGTCTTGCCCGCGCCGTTCGGACCGAGAATTCCGACAACCTCACCGCGCAGTACTTCGAAGCTGACGGAGTCCAGGGCTTTGGTCTTTCCGAAATTCTTGCTTACATTTTCTACTTTAATCATGCGTCACTCCTGAGACGCGCGCAAACTTCCGCTTGCCGCAGCGTATGAGCCGCGGCTCATTTAACAAGATGACAGCGGTTGGCTCCTTCTCAAGCCGGCGGTCCACTTCAACCGCTCCCTGCTGGATAAGCCGCCGCGCGGCGCCCTTGCTTTCCGCAAGTCCCACTTTGGCCAACAGGCTGACGAGATCCATTTTCATTTCTTTCACGCGGTATTCCTGAATCTCATCCGGCAGATCTCCGGACTTAAATACCCGGTCAAATTCAGCTTCCGCACGGGCGGCCTCCCCGGCACCGTGATACATGGAGACCAGGCAATTCGCCAGGCGCGCTTTCTCTTTCCGCGGATGGAGCTTTCCGCTCTCCAAACCACCTTCGAGTGCTTTCAATTCTTTTTCATCCGTATCCGTTAAGTAACGGAAATACCGCGCGATCAGCTTGTCCGGTATCGACATCAGGCCGCCAAACATATTCGTGGGTGTGTCTTCCAGACCAATGGCATTGCCAAGGCTCTTGCTCATTTTTCTTTCGCCGTCCGTTCCCTCGAGTATGGGTAGCGTCAAAACGACCTGCGGCTCCTGGTTCCAGAGCCGCTGAAGTTCGCGCCCGACCAACAGGTTGAATTTCTGGTCCGTGCCGCCAAGTTCTACATCTGATTTAAGTTCGACGGAATCATAACCCTGAAGAAGCGGATACATAAATTCCAACAGTGTAATGGGCTTTTTATCTTTGTAACGCCGGCTGAAATCATCCCGCTCCAGAATGCGGGCTACGGTGTATTGACTCATAAGCGACAGAAAATCATCCGGTTTGAGATTGTCGAGCCACGCTGAGTTGTAGACCACCTTTGTCCGCTTTCGATCCAGAATCCGGAAAACCTGCTCCTGGTATGTCTTCGCGTTCTTCGCAATTTCGCTTCGGCCGAGCTTCGGCCTGGTCTGGTATTGCTGAGACGGATCTCCGATACGGGCCGTAAAATCGCCGATCAAGAAGATAATCTGATGGCCGAGCTCCTGAATGGCCCGGAGTTTTCTAAGCGGCACGGTGTGGCCGAGGTGCAGGTGGGGAGAAGAAGGGTCAGCGCCATACTTGATTTTGAGGGGCTTCTTTTCCTTGAGGGACCGTGCGAGCTTCTGCTCGAGATCTGCTTCGTCGATGCAATCTACGGTGTCCCGGCAAAATACACGAAGCTGCTCATCAACGGTCATCGCGGGAAAATCCGTGGAATAGGTTGGTTGTTAAAAACTATTCGTCCTCTTCGTTTTTAACCTGGGGACGGCCGGAACCGACCAATACGCCCTTGAGCGACAAAGCGATCTTGCGCGCGGGCGGATCGACCCGGAGGACCATGACCCGGACTTCATCGCCGGGCCGGAAACGTTCCTCCAGCGTGGCCACATCTTCCGGAATTTCGGAAATGTGCAGAAGCCCTTCGATATCATTCAAAACCTCCACAAAGACACCAAAATTAGTTACCTTGGTCACCCGGCCCTCTACGATTTGATTTACAGGAAGTTTTTCGGTGACTTCAAGCCAGGGATCTTTGGCCAGCTGTTTAATGCCAAGCGAAATTTTCTTTTGTTCCGCATCGATACTTAGAATTTTCAACTTCACCTGGTCGCCTTTGTTCACAACCTCGGTCGGATGATTGATCTTTTTTGTCCAGGACATATCGGAAATGTGGATGAGGCCGCCGATGCCCGGTTCAAGCTCGATGAACGCGCCGTAATCCGTGACGTTCCGGATAACACCCTCGATGGTCTGGCCAACCTTGTAACGCTCGTGCACATCTTTCCAGGGATCCGCCTCTATCTGCTTGATCCCAAGCGCGATCTTTTTGCCGGCAACATCAACGTTCAAAATGACGGCTTCCACTTCATCGCCCACGTTCAGCACTTCAGAGGGATGGGCAATACGTTTGGTCCAGGAAAGCTCGCTCACATGAACCAGTCCTTCAATACCCTTTTCAAGCTCGACGAACGCTCCGTAGGGCAATATGTTGACCACCTTGCCCCGGATCCGGCTTCCGGTCTTGTATTTCGATTCGACGGTTTGCCAGGGATTCGAGGTAAGCTGTTTCAATCCCAAAGAAATACGCTGCGTCTCCTTGTCGTAACCGACCACCGTCAGCTCCAGCTCCTGGCCCAGAGAAACCAGTTCGGAAGGGTGTGCAACGCGCCCCCAGCTCATGTCGGTAATGTGCAGAAGACCGTCCACGCCACCCAAATCGATAAATACGCCGAAATCCGTAATGTTTTTCACACGGCCCTTCAGCACTTTGCCCTCGGTCATTTCGCCCAAAATTTTCGACCGTTGAGACTGCTGTTCCTGCTCCAGAAAATCTTTTCTGGAAAGGACAATATTTCTTCTCCGATGATTTAATTTAACGATCTTGAACTTCAGCGTCTGGCCTAAAAACTGGTCCAGATTCTTGGTGGGTTTCAATGCAACCAGTGAAGCGGGAAGAAATGCTTCCATACCGATATCGACCATGAATCCGCCGCGGACCTTCTTGAATATTTTCCCCTCGACGATACTGCCTTCTCCGGAAGTCGCTACGATGTCGTTCCAGCATTTGAGGCGGTCGGCTTTCCGCTTGCTGAGAATGACAATGCCCTGTTCGTCATCATAGGATTCGAAAAGGACTTCTACTTCACTGCCGACACGGATTTTCTCCGGCTCCGGAAATTCATCGATGTCGAGGATTCCTTCCGATTTGTAACCGATATCGACGATGGCTTGCCGCTTCTTGATTTCGACGACAACACCCTGAACGATCGAGTTTTCCTGAACATCGGCTAAACTGGATTCATACAGCGCGGCGAGCTGATTTTCTTGACTATCTGCGGGTATTTCTGATGTGGAAGATTTAGCTGGTTTCTTGGGTGTTTTCTTTTTTTCGATAAACTTCATTTGGTTTCTTGTACAACCCCCTCGGGAAGAAATGAAAAACAGTCGCATATTATATACTAGTGCCCTTCCTAATTTAAAGATGAAGTTATGGAGTATTTGAAGAATTATTTAAGCGCTGGAAAAGAGAATCTCTATATTCCTCATAACCTCTTTAACTATAAGAAGATATAAATCACCATCATCGATACCTTTGCCGAAATCATCCCCATGGACAGCCCGCCCTAAGCGGACGGAAATCTTGCCCTGCCTTGGCCATTTGGCATGCCGTGGAAATGTCTCAAAAGTACCTTTAATACACATCGGAACCACCGGACAGCCCAATTTAACCGCCAGGTAACCCAAACCACCCTTAGGTGTCAGAAAACCTCCATCCGCACTGCGCGTTCCTTCGGGAAACAAAAGTATTCCGTTCCCCGCCATGATCAGTCCTGCCGCCAAACGGAGGGCATTTCGATCGGCGGAAGCCCGTTTAATCGGACGGGCGTTCAAGCCCCGGATGAGTATACCGAAGAGAACGTTGCGAAAAAGCGTGTGACGCGCGAGAAATGTCAATTGCCGCGGTGAAGCGATGGCCGCAACAACAGGATCTAAAAAGCTCCGGTGGTTTGCGGCAATGATAAATCCACCGTGCTGGGGGATGTTTTCGGCGCCTTGAATTTCGAGACCGAATCCCGCTTTTGCCAAAAGCCAAAGAAATCGTCTCGTCACCGCGTAGAACGCGTTAAACTTTTCTCTTTTCACGTTCATTTTTCCGAGAATAATGTGTACGACTTCGCCGACTCTTTTCCCGGTCGTATCAATGCAGATCGCATTTGAGGCAACGCGAAGCGGACTCACGTCCCGCGTGCGGTCCATTTCATCCCTTTTCGCCTGGTCCTCCTGAACGCGTGAAAGCGGCGACACGGTGCCTTTGGCCTGATCTTCTTTCCAACGTCGCTCCGCACGCACGGACGGATCGGCATCCAAATAAAACTTGAACTCCGCATCGGGCAGAACTACGGTTGAAATGTCCCGCCCCTCCATGATGAGATAGCCGCTCTTGGCTAGAGCGCGCTGCCGTTTGACCATTTCCGTGCGGACTTCGGGAATGCGCGCAATCAAACTTACGATTTGATTGACGGCGGGCTCGCGGATGGTTTCGGTGACTTTCTCGCCAGCCAGAAAGATCTCGAACCGGCCGCTCGTTAAAGTGTGTATTTCAAGCGGGATTCGCCGGGCAAGTTCAATTAACTGGTTTGTGTCGGAGGGTGAAATTTTTTCACGGATTGAGGCAAGGGCAAGCGTCCTGTACATAGCGCCGGTATCTGCATAACGCAGGCCGAGACGTTTGGCAACTTCACGGCATACGGTCGATTTTCCCGAACCGGCGGGACCGTCTACGGCGATAATCATTTTTCGGGTTTTTGGATCCGGCTGCGAATCCTCTTCGCCCGGGCAAGCTCGGCGAGAAGTTTTCCTTTTTGATCGTTCTTCAATATCTTGGCCAAATGTACCAGCTTCCGGCTGAATTTATTTATTTCTCGGACAAGATTGCGGCGATTCGTCCGTATGATATCTACCCAAAGGTGCGGATCACCCTGGGCGACACGGGTGGTATCTTGAAACCCGTTCCCGGCAAAACGCAGCGACCGGCTGGAAACACTATTGACCAAACTTATGGCAACGAGATGGGGCAACTGACTTATGGCTGCCGCAATTTGATCATGTGCGCGCGCCGTAACGGTTTCAACGCGTCCGCCCACCGAACGCCAGAGTTTTGCAACGTTCGCGAGAGCCCTTTTATCCGCCGCCGATTCACGGATAACGAAAACGCATGCATCTTTGTACAGATTGGCGCGCGCTGCCGCGAATCCTGTTTGATGAGAACCCGCCATGGGATGTGATCCTACAAACAAAACGTTTTTCAGCTTTTTCCCATGAATGGTCTTTAGAATTTCGGATTTGGTACTCCCCACATCGGTCACAAC
The DNA here is from genome assembly GCA_016206925.1 of Candidatus Omnitrophota bacterium. GTDB lineage: Bacteria > Omnitrophota > Omnitrophia > Omnitrophales > JACQQS01 > JACQQS01. The sequence continues at coordinate 16,295 of JACQQS010000081.1, read as the reverse complement.
GGTGCCCGGTTTGGCCAACCGGTCTATGACAGCAACGAGTGCCGCCACGGTATGAACGGGAGTCGCAATGACAACGAGATCGGCCGATCTTACCCCGCTTGCAAGCGAAGTTGTACCTTCCGCAATAATTCCAAGCCGGACGGCGTTTCGAACCTTGCTTTTTGAGCGGCTGATACCGATGACACGCGGCCTGGGTTTGGCCCGTTTAAGCGCCAGACCGAGCGAGCCGCCCATCAACCCCAAACCAATAATAGCGATCTTGCGAGGCATAGAAATTCTTTTCAGCCTTCAGCTATCAGCCGTCAGTCACTGACCGCATTTATGCTGATCGCTTTTGACTGAAAGCTGATAGCTGACGGCTGATAGCTTTCACTTGCATTTTTTCACTTTACACACTTCGACCGATAGCTTCGGCAACGGCTCTGATTTCTTTCATGAGCATCTCAAATTTAGCCGGCTTGAGCGATTGAGGACCGTCGCTTTTTGCCGTTTCGGGGGCATGATGCACTTCGATCATAATGCCGTCGGCGCCGGCCGCAACAGCAGCGCGGGCCATGGGAAGGACGTATGTCCAACTGCCCGTGCCATGCGATGGATCGGCTATGACGGGAAGATGCGTTTCTACTTTAAGCACCGGAATAGCGCTTAAATCCATGGTGTTGCGTGTTGCAGTTTCAAATGTCCGGATACCGCGTTCACAGAGAACGATCTTCATATTCCCTTTTGATGCAATATATTCCGCGGAAAGAAGCAGTTCTTCAATTGTTGAGGAGAGCCCGCGCTTTAGAAGAATAGGTTTCTTGGCCTGCCCGACCTCCCGTAAAAGATCAAAGTTCTGCATATTCCTTGCGCCGACCTGAAGCATATCAGCATATTGAACAACCAATTCCACCTGGCGCGTGTCCATAACTTCCGTGACCACCGGAAGACCGCAGGCATCCCCCTGTTCGCGAAGATATTTCAATCCCTCCTCCCCCAAACCCTGAAAACTGTAAGGAGAAGTACGCGGCTTGAAAGCGCCGCCACGGAGAAATGCCGCACCCGCCTTCTTGACCGCATCACCCACTGCCTTGAGCTGTTCGCGGCTTTCTACAGAGCAGGGCCCAGCCATGACAACAATTTTTTCGCCGCCAACGGCGGTATTCGGGCCGACCAATATCACAGAATTATCAGGGTGAAACCGGCGGCTTACCAGTTTGTACGACCGCCCAATAGGGGTAACGGAATCAACACCTGGATAAACCTCAAGCGGCTCGACCCGCGCGCGATCATCTACTCCGATGACTCCGATGACCGTCCGTTCAACGCCTTTGGATACGTTGGGTTTAAGACCCAGTTCTTTTATCTTCTCGATAACGTGTTCCACTTGCGCCGGCGTGGCATCCGGCTTCATTACGATAATCATGATTCTCCTTTTGTGCGCCTCAATATCAAATCGAGCATCTTGATAAATTGCGTATTTTGCGCAGGCAATCCGATGGAAACTCGGATAAAAGTGGGCAAATTATAGGCTTTGACCCCCCGCACAATCAAACCTTTCTTTAAGAGTCCGTCCACCACGGGTTTTGAATCGGTCCCCAGATCTACCAAAACAAAATTTGCCTGACTTCTCACATATTTCAACCCCAGCCGGTCAAATCCCTTATATAAAAACATGCGGCCTTGCTTAACCAGCTTCTGCGCGCGGCGGAGATATGCTTTATCCTCCAATGCCGCCCGGGCCGCCACTTGGGCCGCAGCATTTACATTGAACGGCTGGCGGACCTTTTGCAGGTATTGAATCAACCGCTCCGAGCCGATCCCGTATCCGATACGCAGTCCGGCAAGGCCATGTGATTTCGAAAATGTACGAAGCACGATAACATTCCCCGCGCCCTGTTTCAGATAATTCAGCCCCCGCGGATAATCCTTGGCATCGGCAAAATCGGCATAGGCTTCATCCAGACATACGATGACCTCCTCACCCACCTTCGAGAGAAACCGGGCGAGCACCTGCTGCGTTACGTAAGTCCCCGTGGGGTTATTGGGATTGGCGATAAAAACCAGACGTGTCTTTGCGTTTATCAACCGGCCAAGCGCATCCAAATCGTAAGCAAAATCTTTCATCGGTGAAACGCGGAACCGCCCGCCGCAAATCTGCGTGATCAAAGGATAGACCAGGAAAGAGCATTCGCCCGACACCACTTCGTCGCCTTCGGACAAAAGCGCGCGGCAAAGGAATTCAATGATTTCATTCGATCCATTGCCCAGAATGATCTGCTTTCCCGAAACGCCGTGATATTTCGCGAGGGCCTTCAGTAATTCGGGAGCCGTGCTTTCCGGATAATAATGCAGATTGGGCAAAAGTTTCTGAAGGGCCCGCCTTGCTTTAGGTGAAACGCCCAGAGGATTTTCGTTGGAAGCCAGTTTAACGAGATGCCGGATGCCGAGCTCACGCTGCACTTCTTCAATAGGACGGCCCGGCTCATAAGGAACCACCTGATCAATATAAGGTTTCGACGGAAAGAACATGCGGGCTGTCTCAGGAAGGAATCTTTGCGGAAGGATACGAACCGAGCACCTTCAAGAAGCGTACCTGGGATTCTATGCTGTCGATGGTTTCTTTGACATGCGGATCGGCGATATGCCCTTCCAAATCAATAAAGAAAAAATACTCCCAGGCTTTTTTCTTCGAAGGCCGTGATTCGATCTTGGTCATGTTAAGCTTGGCATTCTTAATCGGATCAAGCATATCGTAGAGCGCGCCAACCCTGTCCTTTATCGAAATCAGGACCGAGGTTTTATCGTTCCCGGTGGGCGCCGGCACCGTCCGGCAGATGACCAGAAATCGCGTGACATTGCTTGAACTGTCTTCAACGCCGCGCGCGAGAACATTCAAGCCGTAAATAGTTGCCGCCAATTCCGAAGCAATGGCCGCCGAACCGTCTTCCTTTAATGCGCGCGCTGCTGCTGCCGCGGTAGAAGCGGTATCGATCAGCTCGACACGCGGAAGGTGGGCCTCGATCCAGCCGCGGCATTGGCCGAATACCTGCGGGTTAGAATATAAGCGCTTAATGTCCTTTAGACTTGCCGAAGTGGTAAGGACGTTGTGTGAAATCGGCATAATGATCTCCGAGCAGATTTTTAGATCCGAATCCATGAACATGTCAAGCGTATGCGTTACAGCGCCTTCCGTAGAATTTTCGATGGGTATTACGCCATACTCCGCCCGTTGTTTCTCAACCTCGGTAAAAACTTCGGTAATCGTGACGCACGGCTGGTACGAAACACTTGAGCCAAATTTTCCAAGCGCGGCCATGTGCGTGAATGTGGCATCCGGTCCCAAATAGGCAATCTTGATCGGCTTCTCGAGCGCAAGCGAAGCCGACATGATTTCCCGGTAAACCGACTTGAGCGAATCGCTCTTGAGAGGCCCTTTATTCACCTGATCGATTTTTCGGTAAACTTCGTATTCGCGGTCCGGCGCATAGACTTCGCGGCCCTCGCGGTTCTTGATCTGAGCGATATCCAGCACATATTTTGTCCGCTCGTTTAAAAGCCCGATGATTTCGCCGTCGATCTTGTCGATCTTCTCGCGGAGCTTTTCAATCTCCTCCGGCGGAGTCTCTTTTTGTTTATCGCCGTCTTTTTTCATGATGTCGTTTCCGCTGCAGGACTTTCGCCCGCAGGCGTCTCTTCTTCATTTACCGTTACCGTCTCGTTCGGAACCTCCACGGGGCGATCCGGTTTCAGAAGTGTTTCTTTGCTGATAAATCCTTCTACAAGCTGTTTGATGTTCTCGATATTCGGGAGCTGATCAATCGCGGAGAGCCCAAAATGCTCGAGGAATTTGTCCGTTGTGCCGTATAGAAACGGTCGCCCGGGAATTTCCTTGCGGCCCGCGATTTTCACAAGACCCCGTTCCAGCAATGTGGTCAGCACGGCTGAGCAATCCACGCCGCGCAGGTCTTCGATTTCCACGCGGGAAAGCGGCTGTTTATAGGCAATGATCGCAAGCGTTTCAAGAGCAGAGATCGTCGCCTGCTTCACGCGTTTCTGCTGTTCGAGCTTCAAAATCCACGGCGCGTACTTTGATTCCGTCGAAACTTCCCAGCCGCCGGCGATATGCTGGATGCGAAAACTTCTCTGATCCCGCTCATACTCCGCAGCGAGTTCCAAAACAATTTTATGAATTTCCTCCGCACGACTCCCCTTAAGCACTTTTCTCATTTCGGGAATGCTGACAGGCTTTCCGGACGCAAACAAGAGCGCTTCGATTACGCGCTTGGCCGTTTCGTTATCGACATCGCCGGATGTATCCAGTTCTTCGGAAACCACCTTCGGCTGAGTCTTTGCGGGGATTTCTCCGAGCTGCCTGCTCAGCTCATCCTCAAGCTCTTCCCTGAGTTCCTTAAGCTTGCGCTCCGCTTCAGCTTGTTTTTGTTTCTCTAACCGTTTTGTGTTGATCATACTGCCCGCTTGACCTCCCCCTGCTGACGCGCGGCAATCATTATATCGCCGAACCGGACTTTTTGAACGATGCGAATGAATTTCGACTTTGCCAGCTCTAGAATCGCAAGAAACGTGACGATCAATTCGTTCCGCGAAGACTCCGGCGGAAAAAGCTCCAGAAAATTTACTTCCGCGCGCGCGGCCAGAATCTGCTTGATTTCCTCGATTTTCTCCTCAATGGTGATAACTTCTTGAAGCACTTCGTGAAACGTTTCATGCCCCGCCGATTTCAGAACTTTGTGGAATGCAAGGACGAGATCATAGAGATTGGCGCTCAGCGAATCGATCTGCACGTCTTCCGGCGAAAGATCTTTGAAATAATGGTCTGCGATTTTCCGCGTAAACTCCAGCGATCGCTCCGCCTCAAGCGTGCCGAGTTCCTTGGCGGCCTCTTTGAAGGCCTGATATTCAAGAAGTTTTCTCACCAATTCCTCGCGAGGGTCCTGGCCTTCATCTTCGGCCTTCTCCGCCTCCTGCGGCAGAATCATTCTTGACTTGATATAGACGAGCGTTGCGGCCAGGACCAGAAATTCCCCTGCGATGTCCAAATTCAGCATTTTCATCGTATTCAAATATTCCATGTACTGCTCGGTGACCTTTGCCATCGGAATGTTGAAGATATCGATTTCATTCTTGCGGATAATATCCAGCAGGAGATCGAGCGGTCCTTCATAGACTTCCAAACGGACCTCAAGCGGCCGGACGGACGGTGCGTGAATGACCGGTGTTTCGTTGCTCTTGTCATTCCCGCGTAAGCGGGAATCCACTTCACTAGAGCTCAAATCATTCTCATTTCGCATATTAGTCTCTTTTTATTACTAACTAATTGCACCTAGATCCCCGCTTTCGCGCCGTTTGTTCAAGCGCCGGTCGGGCGCTTGGTCCGACGGCACCGCGCGGTCGGCGCGGCAGGGATGACATCCGTGTCAAATGCCTACCGCTTCTTTTACGCGACCGAGCATTTCGGAAGCCACAGCCCGGGCTTTTTCGTTTCCGGCCTCAAGAATATCATACAAGCGCTTTTTTTGTTGAATCAGCTCCTGCCGTTTCTCATAAATGGGCTTCAGGAATTCGGTCAAATGACCGGTCAAAATTTCCTTGCAATCGGTACAGCCGATTTCGGCGCTGCGGCATTCCTTCTCGATCCTCGCGAGCTCCTTCGGTGAAAACCGCTGATGCAGCGTAAACACCGGGCAAACTTCCGGGTGCCCTTTGTCTTCCCGGCGCTTGCGGGCCGGGTCGGTGACCATTTTCCTGATCTTCTTCGAAATATCCGCCGGCGCGTCCGCAAGAAAAACGGCGTTATTGAATGACTTACTCATCTTGCGCCCGTCCGTTCCGGGAATGCGGGGCGTCTTGGTTAAAGCAGCTTCCGGTTCCTTGAAGACTTTCCCGTAAATGTTGTTGAACCGCCTCGCAATTTCGCGCGTCAGTTCAATGTGCGGCAGCTGGTCATCACCGACCGGAACTACGTCCGCACTATATAATAAAATATCGGCAGCTTGGAGAACGGGATAACCCAAAAAGCCAAACGTATTTAATTCCTTTTCCGGCTGGCTCTGTACCATTTCCTTATATGTCGGGTTACGCTCAAGCCAGGGAATCGGCGTCACCATTGCAAGAATCCAACCGAGTTCGACATGTTCCTTTACAGCGCTTTGTACAAATAAGGTAACCTTGTCCGGATCAATACCCGCCGCCAGGTAATCGACGGCCACCTCAAGCACCGTGTCCTTAATATCCGTCCGCCCATTATATTCGGTCGTCAGCGCATGCAGGTCCGCAATCATATAAAAGCAATCGTTTCCCTCAAACCGCTTCCAATTCTCCAAAGCGCCGAGGAAATTCCCCAAATGAAGCTTGCTGGTAGGCCGCATTCCGCTTAAAACGCGTTTCTTCATTTTTCCTAAGTCCTTATGTGATCGTATATTAAATGACGATCTCTCAAATGTCAATGTAGGCAACCCCTAATGAAAATACCCGTGGCAGAGATGCGCTAAGACAATGCCAGACAACAGCTTGACCTCATTTAAATCTAAGTTAAACTATATTTGAGGTGCACGCAATGAAAATAAAGGTTGATGAACATCTTTTCTGGTTTTTAAGAGCAGATACGATTTTGGATCTCGATAATCCTTCCGATCTGAGGATGTATGTCCAGCAAGTACTCTCGCGGGGCAGAACCGATGATGTCAGACGTCTTTTAAAAACAGTTAGCCGCCCTAAATTTGAGGAAACCTTTCGTAGAATTGAAAATTTTCTACCTCCCTTAGTCAAAAACTTCTGGAACGATTTCCTTGCAGATCATCAATAAAGTACAGAAAACGATTCTTCAACTTTTTGGAGGCATCGGAGATAGCGATCAGTTTTATCTCACGGGCGGAACGGCTTTATCCTATTTCTATACGCAACATCGAACAAGTAAGGACCTTGATTTCTTTACACCTGTAGAAGAGCTCGTTTCTCCTTTCGGCTTTCGCTTGCAAAACAAGCTCGCGTCTAAAGGGATGATCGTTGAGAGACGGCGCACCATTCAAACATTCGTTGAGTTTTTAATTAAATTCGAGAATGAATCCACCATCTTACAGTTGGCCCAAGATGCAGCGTTTCATTTTGAGGCTCCAAAAAACTTTCCTGAATATCCTAAATTAAAGGTGGATAGCCTTTCCGACATCGCTTCCAACAAAATCTTGGCACTTTTTGGAAGGGCTGCACTGAGAGACTTTATCGACGTTTATTTTTTGATTACTAAGGGACACTTTAAAAAAGAAGAGTTGATCGACAAGGCTTTTGCCAAAGACCCGGGATTCGATCTCTATTGGCTGGGAGTGGCATTCGAACAACTCAAAACCTTTGACGCGCACTCACCGGAAATGCACCTTTTGCTAGAACCTTTAAACCTTCCCGATCTTGTAAACTTCTTCTTGGACTGGAAGCGCGAAATCAAGCGGATCCTACAAAAATAACCACTATCGCCTCTTGATAAATGACTGGATGTGTTTGATGTCTTGACTGCGCTGGGAATCGCAGACGAGAACGCCGGCAGGGGCTGAAATAATGGTAAGACCTTCGACTCCAATGCAAGCAACGGGCCTTTCTATTTCATTAAAAATAACGTTGTTATGCGAATCAATGGCAATCAATTCCCCGTGCACGGCATTTCCGGATTTGTCCTTAGGCCAGAATACGGAGGCGGTATCCCAGCTTCCTACATCATTAAAGCCAACGTCGGCGCGGATTACGACGGCGCGCGGCGCTTTTTCCATAACTCCGTAGTCAATCGAAATCGAGCGCAGCTTGGGAAAAAACTTTTTCAGTTGCGCATTAAACCGCGCGGTCCCGACCGCAGGCTTAATACGCTGAAGTCCGCGGTAAATATCCGGCAGAAACTTCCTAATGGAATCCAGGACCGTATCGGCGCGCCAAATAAACATTCCGCTGTTCCAGGAAAAACGCTTTGAGCGAAGCATTTTCGTTGCGCGCGGGAGCGCCGGTTTTTCCACAAAGCGTCTTACCTGAAACACATTTCCTGAAATGCGCTTCCCCGCTTCGATCCAGCCAAAACCCGTTGCCGCAAACGCAGGTTTAATGCCGATGGTTACATGCACGCCGGACTTTTCCGCAAACCGGACGGCGCAACGGAGCGTGGCGAGAAACTCTTTTTTCCTGCTGATCATTTGATCGGCCGGAATCACAACCATAATTCCATCTGAATCGCGCTTGCGCACAAGCAAGGCGGCCAAACCAACGCAGGGCGCGGTGTTACGCCCGCAGGGTTCGGCAAGAATATTCTGTTTTGGAATTCTGGGAAGAAGCGCTCTTACGAGCGGCGCCTGGCGCGCGTTGGTAACAATCAGAATCTGCTTTGAAGAAATAAAACCGCCGAGACGGGCGACCGTTTCTTCGAGCATTGTTTTTTCGGTCACAAGCGGCAAGAGTTGTTTGGGCCGGTCGAGACTGGATAATGGCCAGAAACGCGTGCCCTGCCCGCCGGCCATAATGACCGCCCAAATCATTTGGAAAATTCCCGGACTTTTCCTTCGATTAAATTCTGAATTTCGCCGCGGCGTTTCTCAGATGCTGCCTCAAAGCGAAGAACAAGTACGGGCTGTGTATTCGAGGCGCGCACAAGCCCCCATCCGTCCTGGAAAACGACGCGGACGCCGTCGATGTCGATCACTTCATAACGCTTGTCCTGTTTGAAATAATCGATGACTCTCCGGATGATCTGAAATTTCTTCTCGTCATTTTCGATATCCATCCGGATTTCAGGTGTCGCATACGTTTTGGGAATGTCGGAAAGCAGCGCGGAAAGTTTTCCGCCGGCCTGGTCCATGATTTCAAGGGTCCGGCAGGAAGCATAGAGCGCATCGTCAAATCCGAAATAGCGGTCTTTAAAAAACATATGCCCGCTCATTTCTCCGCCCAGGTCGGCATTCGTCTCCCTCATTTTTGCCTTAATCAGCGAGTGGCCGGCTTTCCACATGACGGCATCTCCGCCGCGCTTACGAATGTCGTCGTAAAAAGTCTGCGAACATTTCACTTCCGCCACAAATGTGCCCCTGCCTTTGCGATTTAGAATCTCGCGCGCGAACAAAATGAGCAGTTTATCTCCCCAAATTACATCGCCTTTGTCATCGATAACACCAACGCGATCAGCATCTCCATCGTAGGCAAATCCGACGTCAGCCTTTTCTTTTTTCACTCGGGCGATAATATCCAGCAGATTTTTCTCAATTGTGGGATCGGGATGATGATGGGGAAACCGGCTGTCCGGCTCGGAGTAAAGTTCGATGACATCCTGACCAAGCGAACGAATCACGGCGGGATTCACGATGCCACCCGTGCCGTTACCCGAATCGACGACCACTTTGAATTTCCTCTTGAACTTAAACTGCTTCAGAAAATACTCCTTGTACGGCGTAAGCACGTCGGCTTCGGAAACCATTCCCCGGCCGGCAGCGAAATCGCCAGACTCCGCGAGCACCCTCAATTGCTGAATTTTTTCCTCGGCAATCGTATCGTGACCGATACAAACCTTAAGCCCGTTGAACTCGGCGGGATTGTGAGAACCGGTGATCATGATGCCGCCGTCGGCATTAAAATGGCGGATTGAAAAATAAAAGGCTGGTGTCGTAACAACACCCACATCGCGAAGGAGAACACCGGTTTCGGTAATGCCCTTTGCGAGCGCCGTCCGGATTCGAACGGAACTGGGCCGGATGTCGCGGCCGAGCGTAGCCTGTTTCTTGCCCAACCGTATGAGGCTCGTGCCGAAAGCCAGCCCAATTCGATAAATAACGTCATCGGTGAGATCGCGGTCGGCAATTCCGCGAATATCGTAAGCGCGGAAAATGTCTTTATTTAAAAGGTTTTGCTGCAAAAGAACCTCAAAGATAGGAAACAAGTAACGTGAAACGAGTAACGGGAAAAAACAAAAAGCAAATTGTGGCATATAAGAAACTACCATAAATACACAGAAGAACCATTTACAATCCACCGGTGTCAGAAAATCGATTGCTCATTTCCGGTTAATGAGTAACGAAATCTCACACAAGCGTTTCAATGAACGCCGCTTTCGCTTATTACCCGTTACTTGTTACCCGTTGCTGTTACTTCACACGCTAACCATAGTGCAGGAGGCGGGACTTGAACCCACAAGGTGTTGCCACCGCCAGCCCCTCAAGCTGGTGCGTCTGCCAATTCCGCCACTCCTGCATAAAGGGATTATGCCAACCGGCCAAAGCAGGGCTATTATAGGGAATCGCTCAGTCCATTGTAAAGACTCGTAGAAAATTCAAAACTGGTTTGGATTCAATAATGCCCGTGGCATCGAAATGTAACCAACGACGATTTGTCCGGCGTACCGAGGCCCGTCCCCTTTTCGAAGTCCCATTTTTTCCGAAGCAAGTGTAACAGTGATGTCTGCGTGAACAGCAACTCCCATGACCTCACCCGAATCAGCGTTAAGACCGGAAGGAACATCGATACTGACAACCGTTGTACCTCCGGCTGAAAGTTTGTTTATTTCCTCGATGGCCGACTTGTAGGGTTCTTCCACATTTTTGGAAAGGCCGGTACCGAAAATAGCATCGACAACCAAATCGGCATCACCCCAATCCCAATCTTTTGTGTGAATGCCAAGCGGTACACCCAGTTTCTCCAGAATTTCAAAATTAATGAGGGAATCGCCTTTCAATTGGCCGCGCTCGCCGATAAATGTTACTTCCACATCCCGACCGTGATTGTGAAGATGCCGTGCCACTACAAATCCATCGCCACCATTATTGCCTTTGCCTGAGACAATGGCGATTTTCCCCGCGCCGGTTTTCAAAATTTCCTCGGCCACACTGCGGCCTGCGTTTTCCATTAAAAGAAGGCTTGGGGTTTTAAATTCCCGAACGGCGCGCTCATCGAGCTCACGCATTCGCGCGCTGCTGACGGAACGGCCGGATGAGATCATCTTCAGGGATAGACCTGGGCGGGGTAACCCAGGGACTCCAAATTCTGGGCCGCGGTTTCCGCTTCCTGTTTCGAAGCGAATTCGCCGATCAGAACGCGGTAAAGCGGCTCCGCGTCTTCCCGGACGGTTTGAACGTACGGCTGGAAACCTTTTGTCTCAAGCTCGGTCTTGAGATGCTCGGCATTGAAGAGATTCGCGAAAGTACCCATCTGTACGCCGAAATGGCTAATCCTTTCCGTAATTCCGCGGCGGAGATTTGCGGCTTCAAAGCTCAAAGGGCAGTTCATCTGAAGCAGTTTAAAATAGCTCTGGGCTTGTTCAAACTGACCGAGGCGCTGGCAAATCAAAGCGCTCTGCTCATAGGCGCGCGCAAGACCGGATGAATCCGGATACGCCGTCATCACATTCTGATACCGCTTAAGCGCAATATTGAGCGCACTTTCAGCAAGGAATGCGTCTGCAATTCTGAGTTCCACCTGGTCGCGGAATTTAATTTTGGGCTTGCGCTGGGCAATGCGCGAAAGGACATCGCGTCCGTCGGCATACCGGCCGACTTTAATAAGGCTTACCCCGACGAAATAAAGGCCTTCCATCATTTCGCTGCTGTTTTCGTCTAGATTGAGCGTTGGCATCTGTTCGATAACGCGGTCATACTCCCCTTTTAGGAAAAATTGCCGGATCGTTTCGACATAAGGACTGTTTTTCGCGCCGGCTTCCGGCGCGGCGATAAGCAAATTAAGCACGCACAAAACAAGGATAACTGTAAATATCTTGTCATTGCGAGCCCCTGCAGGGGGCAAAGCAATCTCAATCCTTGTTACACTTCGCATAGCTCACCATAAAATGTCTCGTCCTTAAGCCGTGTCAGGCGGACTTGTTTCACGTTACCCATGAACGCCGCCGGGGCTTTCACGACGACTCGCTTGTGATTTCGCATTTCACCGATTAAATCCTGATCGCTCACGCGGCTTCGCCCGGAGAAAAGAACGTCCGCCTGTCTGCCGATCCAGGCGTCATTTACTTTGCGCGAAACCTCCTTTTGGAGTTTGAGCAAAACCCGATGCCTTTCTTCTTTTACAGCCTGCTGCACATTATCCGGCAAACGATCGGCCGGCGTGCCTTTGCGAAGCGAATATTTGAATATGAAGGCGCTGTCGAACATGAATTTTTCCATCACGCGGCGTGTTTCTTCGAATTCCTCATCGGTTTCATCCGAAAAGCCTACGATCATGTCGGTCGAAACGGCGGCGCCGGGGACGAGCTTGCGCAGGAGCTCGAGTTTCTCGTGGAATTCTTCGATAGTATACTCCCGGCCCATTCTCTTGAGAATCCGATTGTTCCCGGACTGCACGGGCAGATGGAACCAATGCGTCACCTTGGGATAATCGCGCATGACTTCGAAAAGTTCCCGCGAAGCATCTTTGGGATGCGATGTCATCCAGCTCACGCGCTCTATTCCGGGAACTTGGCTAACGGCGGCGACCAGTTCGGGAAAACGATTCGGCTCCTTGCGCGTTCGATAGCTTTCATCCTCGCCCACATAACGGCGGCCATAGGAATTCACATTTTGCCCGAGGAGTTGAATTTCCTTGTAGCCCTGATCCGCCAGCTTCTTCACCTGATCCACAATTTCCCCGCCGCGCATGGAAACTTCCCTGCCGCGTGTCTTCGGAACAATACAATACGTGCAGAGATTGTCACAGCCGGTCATGATCGGAAGGAACGCCCGCACGCCCTCGCGCCTCGGCACCGTTTCGGCATATTCCTCCCACCACCCTTCTTTACTTATTGCTGCCAATTGCAGGCTTTTAGATTGCTTCGTCGCCCCTGCGGGGCTCCTCGCAATGACGGTCTGGGTGCCATTGCGAGCCAATCCCAATCGCGTAGGCTGGGCATCTTGCCCGGCTGAGTCATTCCGGGGCGGGACGCCTCGGCTACGCTTCTCTTCAATCTCCTTTACCAATCTTGTCACGTCCATCACATTCCGCGTGCCCGCGACAAAATCCAGTTGTGGAAAATCCTTGAGAAGTTTCTCTTTGTAATTGTCTGCCATGCAGCCCATGAGCCCAACGGTCAGATTCGGCCGGCCATTTTTTTTCTCACGGCAGAGCAAGTGCAGTTTATTGAACGCCTTATTCTCGGCATGTTCACGAACGCTGCAGGTATTGAGAATCACCACATCCGCCGCCTCTTCCGAATCGGTGAGGACATACCCCTGCTTCTCAAGAGCCGCCTTCACCACCTCCGAGTCATACTCATTCATCTGACAGCCGAAGGTTTGTATACACACACGCTTTCCGGATTTTTCGATTTCCCGTAATTGATCAGTACCGGGCGTATTCATATTGATTCAAAACTGTTCTTCCCGACATCATTTAAACTGCCGTTTTTCTTAGCTGTCGCATGAACTTCGTTATCATCTCTACACTCCCATGATTTGGAATAACCGCTCCCAACATCAACCTCATAACCAATGATTTTATGTTTGCGGTCATAAATTGTTGAGCGGTTGGCGAGAGATCCACAATCCTCACTCCCTTGGCATTCCCAATGAATTTCAAATACGGATTTCCATGGACGAAAACGGATTTCCTTTGATAGTCGTTGAATCGATGCTGTTCACCTTGAGCTTGAGAATCAAACATACCAATATCAGTTTTAAACGGGGCTGGCGAAAGTTCAAAAGAAGCTATCCCAAGAAATAGCAGCGCTAAAATAATAACTGTACTTTTCAACTCTTGTCCTCACAATCGGATAGCATCTTTAAATTCCACCGCTCCAAAGCGTTGGCGGACAGGCAAAATCATCGTACGGTACTTGCACCAACGGTCAGCCAAATGTTTGCAGGAAAACCTTTTTGTCCATAGATTGGAATTGCCATTATTCTCTGCACCCTTTGATCTGCGCATTCCTTCCCTCAAGCTTATCGATTATGGCAGAGTTAAAATAGACATTTGGGAGATGTATTGTAATCGTTAAGTTTTCACTTTTATTTAGACATTCTGAAGCTCTTCCTTTTTCTTCCTCGAATCTAAAACCCCACACGGGGTCTTCTTCCTTAAAGAAGAAGGTTTGATCTACGATTACAGGTAGTTTCTTGACAAACGCCTTGAGGTCCCAATCGCCTTGAGCCCATTCACTTTTTGAAATTTGCCCTGTAAAAAGAAACGAAATCTTATTGCCATCCGTTTTCATATCTTCGATTGTCCCTACCATTACAAGAGGAGTTGTAAACACTCCCTTTGCATGGCAAATGGTTGGACTTACAAGAAAACTCAAAATAACCAGCGCGAGAATCTTAACCCTCAATCTTCTAACCATTCATCATCTCTAATATTTTTAAAATCATCGTACAGTACCCGCCACAAAGCGTTGGCGGGAAAGCTTGCACCAACGGTCATCTAAAATTTTTCAAGTAGAGCTTTTTTGGCGTAGCTTCTCTTTTCATAGAGAATTCCGATTTTTATACGATAAACTTCAAATAATTCTCCGAATCCACGCACTCAAAACGCGTGCTTGGGTATGCTTGGATAAAATCGTTCGGTGGGCTAGTCTTTGAAGACGGGCGCCACTTGAATTCATAAGCAAAAAGCTTCCCTTCCCTTTCCTCAATCCAGTCCACTTCCTTTCGGTCATAGGTGCGCCAAAAATAATTCGAGCAGGTGATTCCCGTATATTCCTGTTTTTTGAGGCGCTCCATCACGAGATAGTTCTCCCAAATCTGCCCGACGTCGTTTCTTAAATCCAAGGAATTAAAATTCTGAATCAGCGCATTGCGAACGCCGGTGTCATAAAAATAATACCTTGGATTTTTTGAGACTTCTTTTCTTAAGTTCCGGCTGAATCCTCCCAGCTTATAAACGACAAAGGCTTTTTCCAAAAGGTCCAGGTAACGGTCCACTGTATTCTTGCTCATAGCCAGTTGCGTGCCCAGTTCTGTAAAAGATACTTCTTTTCCGATCTGAAACGCCAGAAGTTGAAGCAGCCGAACAAGTTTATCCGAATGTTTCAATCCCTCAAGCTCCAAAATGTCTTTGTAAAGATAGGAGGAAATAATCTCTTTCAAGTAACGTTTCCGTATCTCATCGTCCTCGCACAAGACCACGTCCGGATAGGAACCGTAAATGAGCCGGCTTTCGAGACGGGCTTTCGTTTGGGCCGTGTTTTCCGTCTCTTTCAACTCTAATTGAGAAAGCGGGAATAAGCGCAGCGTCCATTTGCGTCCGGTGAGCGGCTCGCCCACTTGAGAGGCCAAATCAAAAGAGGATGAACCTGTGGCGATCACCCGGATATCCGGGATGTGATCAATGATGAGTTTTAAATTAAGGCCGATATTAGGGATTTTTTGCGCTTCATCGATGATGAGCCATTTTTTTTGGCCAACAAAACTCTTGAGTTTATCGATGGATTGGGAAGATAAAACCTGTTGGATAAAAACGTCCTCTCCGCTTACCAGGTGATGCGGCTCATGGAGTCCTTGAATGAAGTGCTCAAGGAGAGTTGTTTTTCCGGTGCGGCGGGGGCCATAGACAAGCGCTACCTTGCTGGGAATGGCTAACTTTTGAAGCTTTGGAAGCTGGTATTGATGGATATACATAATACGGTCTCCTAACTGACTGAATTATAACATATTCAGTCTACATAGAAAACATTCCCTTCAGGATTGTTTTTGTCAAATAAGGCTAAAGAGAGGACTAAAACTTTCTCTATCCTTATATGTTATAACCATTCATCGCCTTTAACAGCCTCAAAATCGTCGTACGGTACTTGCACCAACGGTCAGCCGAATGTAGCAATTTTTATTTTCTGCTTTTCCATAGCAAATAGAAGCTTATCATGGCTTCCCGGATTTTTCGATGGTCAAATCAATCCGCTGTCCGGTGATATGGGCCAGTTTTTTTAGAAATTCCAACGTGATCTTTTCCCTGCCCGTCTCAATACCAGAAACAAATTGCTGGCTATACCCCATAAATTGAGCCAATTCTTTTTGAGACATCACTGCAACTTTTCTCGACCGAATCACCTTTTCGACCAAAGCACGATCGAAAGCATCCAATACAATGCTTTCCGGTTTTCGAATCCTTTCCTCTTTTTCTTGCAGGTCCTTTGACAAGCGAAGGTAAGTCGCCTTCCAAAAGGCCGCCTTTTCTTTGGTCCATTCATCCGATTTAATTTCATTTTCAATGGCGTGGAACCGGCGGCAAAAAGCCGCGGGTGTAATCAACTCAAAAGCTTGTTTCGGATCCTTAACCCGGGCAAGTAAGGTACCCGCAATTCTCGGGAAGCGCGGGTCATCTTCTCGAGACAAAATTTGTTCTATTTTTTTATACGGGATACTCAG
>JACQQS010000079.1 GCA_016206925.1 Candidatus Omnitrophota bacterium | reverse complement strand
GTCTGCATTTGTTTTTCAAATGACTCTTCACTTTCTCTTCCGACAGATAGAGATTATGCCAAGGTTGCGGAATTTCTTTCAGGTTAAAGAATTCGCGAACTTTATTCATATTTCTCCAGCCATTCTCAAACGCTTCTGACAGCAACAGCAAACCGCCGCTTCGCAAGGGCTTCAGCATTTCATCCAAAGCTTTTTGCTGAAATTTCCAAGACGGCAGATTTATGATGCATCTTTTGGATAACACAACATCGTAGGCGCCGTCGCTCTCGAGAAGCGTCGTGACATCTCCAACAGCAAAAGATAAACTGGATCCCAGTGGGTTATTCCAGTTGGCAAGGTTTTCCTCAGCCTGTCTTATCATATTCTCCACGTAATCAATACCTTTTGCGAAGATGCGTGCTTTCTCGGCAAGACGAAATGTCGAATATCCATTCGCACAGCCTACATCCAATAGATGCATTCCCGTTTTAAGATAACCGCTTAGAATTTCAATCTCTTTATCGATGAGGATCTTATCCGGCATCGAAGCCTTGGCATCTGATCTATGCGAAGCAGCTTTATCCGAATAAAATTTTTTAATTTGGACTACCTTCTCTGACAAGTCATCCACGAGGTTGCTTATGCCTTTTATTGAACAATCGGAACAGGTGATGTTTGACGAACTCGATAATACTCGATCGTTTTGAGCAACCCAACTCCTAAAGGAGTCGATGCCTGCCAGCCGACAAATTTCTTTACCTTGTTCACATCAGGAACGCGGCGCGGAATATCTTCAAAACTCTCGCCGTACGCTTCCCGGTGCGGCTGGAAAACAATTTCAGAGGAAAATTTTCCAACTTGCTTGATCCTCTTTGCCAATTCAAGCATCGCGATCTCCTGCGACGTCCCGATGTTAAACGTTTCGCCTTCGCATGCCGGATCATACGCCAGACGCACCATCGCGTCGACTGCATCATCCACATAGACAAATGTCCGCGTCTGCTTTCCATCGCCATGCACGGTAACCGGCTCACCACTCAGAAATTGCTTGAGAAAAACGGGGATTACGCGGCCATGCCCAAGATCGTCCAGCTTGGGGCCATACGCATTGAAAAACCGGTAAATGACAAACGGAAGACCTGCTTCTTTTCTCCAAGCATGGAGGAAATGTTCGCAAGCTGCTTTGCTCGTGGAATAACACCATCGGTTCACACGGGCGGAACCCAGCACGCGTTCATCATCTTCCTTCCATGGAACGCGCAGGTTCCGGCCATAAATTTCAGACGTGGAAGAGAAAATTACTTTCGTGCGCTGAGAGGCGGCCATTTTAAAAAGCTCGACCGAAGCGACAAGATCGACTTCAAGAACCTTAAGCGGATCGGTAACATACTTTTTGGGATCGGCAATGGCTGCGAGGTGGAAAAGCATATCCACGTCCCGCATCTCCTGCCTCACCAATTCAAAATCCAGAACGGACCCGCGAACAAATCGAAAGGCGGGGTGAGACAAAATGTGCTCAATCTTTTCGCTGCCGGCGGTATCGAGCGCGGTTACCATTTCCCCCTTATTTAAAAGGGCTTCGCACAGGTAGGAGCCCAGAAACCCCGCCCCACCCGTTACAAGGACTTTAGACATGTGGACTCCCGTTAATTCTTAAAGCACGAAAACGAAGGAATGGGGCACAAACTAGTACCTCATGACATTTTAATTTAGTTGTTGTGCTATAGATGCCGATAATCTATCTGGTGAATACTTAACCCGATGGAGGGATGGCATGAACAAAAAGTATATCGTACGACTCACCGATGAAGAGCGCAGTGAACTTGATAATTTAGTCAAGAAGGGAAAAACACAGGCATATCGTATAAAACACGCCAACATCTTGCTGGCCATTGACGCCGATGGACCGGGATGGACGGACGAAAAAACAGCGGAGGCGTACCGGTGCAACCGGAATACGGTCACCAACACGCGCCAACGTTTTGTCGAGCAAGGGATCGAATCTGCGATGGATCGCAAGAAGCGGGAGGAGCCACCGCGTGAACGCATCCTGGACGGAGAAAAGGAAGCGCGTCTGATTGCCGTTGCATGCAGTACACCGCCGGCAGGCCGCGCGAAATGGACGCTCGAAATGCTCGCTGATAAACTGGTGGCTTTGGAAATCGTGGATTCCATTTCCGGCCAGACGGTGCGGCGGACTTTAAAAAAAACGAACTTAAGCCTCATCTGAGGAAATGCTGGGTGATTCCGCCGGAACAAAACGCGGAATTTGTCGCGAATATGGAGGATGTGCTGGAAGTGTACAAACGGCCCCATGATCCCGCACGTCCGGTGGTGTGTATGGATGAGCAGCCGACGCAATTGATCAAAGAAACACGAGAAAAGATCCCTGCAGCTCCGGGCCGGGTGGAACGCGAGGATTACGTGTATGAGCGAAATGGCACGGCGGTAAATTTCATGTTTACCGAACCGCTGGGCGGATGGCGCAGGGTCAACGTCCGTGAGCGCAAAACAGCGGTCGACTGGGCGCTGGAGATGAAGGAACTCATGGACAAAGATTACCCCGAGGCCGAGAAAGTGGTTCTGGTTTGCGACAACTTGAACACGCATAAGACAGCGTCCTTTTATGAAGCTTTCGAGCCGCAAGAGGCCCGTCGTTTGATCGAGCGCCTGGAGATCCACTATACGCCCAAGCATGGCAGTTGGCTGGACGTCGCCGAAATTGAGTTGAGCGTTTTCACCCAGCAATGCCTCGATCGGAGGATACCGGATATCCATACGTTACGGGAAGAGGCGAGCGCCTGGTACTGTGCGCGCAATGCCGGACAAAAATCGGTGGATTGGCAATTTACCACTGACAAAGCCCGCATCAAACTCAAGCGTCTCTACCCACAAATTAAAATGTCATGAGGTACTAAAGCCTTTGAGTCGCTGTTTGAAAACGAGCCGGAACGAAGACATCTGGCGGAGTATCTGACGGGTTTGATCATTGCCGAGCATAAGAATGTGGTCGGCATCAACCGTGAATTTGTACATACCACGGATCGGTCCTGTCTGAACCGCTGGATCACCGAAGTCGATTGGGATCCGAAGAAGCTTAACGACCGGCGTCTTCTGGAATTGCAGAAGGACTCGCGGACCCGTTACAGTCCGAGAGGGGTCATTGCCATGGACAATACGCTGGTGGATCACGAAGGCAAGATGATTGAGGACGTAGGTTACTTTTGGGATCATGCAGATAAACGGCATGTGATTGCCCATGACTACATCATCTCCAATTACGTGGCTTCCTCCGGCTACCACTACCCGATTGTGCGCGGCGGAGTAAAATTCCCCCTTTGTGGCGGTTGAAAATTCCCCCCTTTTATAAGACGGAGGAATTATGAAGGCGGAGGGAATGAATAGGCTTGAAGAAGTTAAGGATTTTGTTTTGGGGATAGCGGGGGAAGGAAAAGCTTTAGATGATGAGAAACCTTCTTTCGTCGAAGGAGAAGGAATAGACTTCGATGATAAGGGGGT
>JACQQS010000085.1 GCA_016206925.1 Candidatus Omnitrophota bacterium | reverse complement strand
TGCCGGGGGACAATGTAGCCATCGAGGCGGAACTGATTACCCCCATCGCTATGGAAAAAGACCTCCGGTTTGCCATACGCGAGGGCGGCAAAACAGTAGGTGCCGGAGTTGTATCGCAGATTATGGAATAATGGATAAAGCCGTTTGTTCAGGCAGCGTCGGCCGCTGGGTCCAGCGGTGCCGGGCGGCCGGCCCGGCGAACGGTCGGTTCGGCGTGTTGGCAAGCGCAACCAGTTTTTATTTTGGTGGTGAAATTTTGATGGGCCGTGAACTTAGGTTACCTTAGAAAATTTTGGAAGCGATTTTTAAGTCATGCGTGAGTTGATAACATTTGAGTGTACGGAATGCCACCGGCGCAATTATTTTTCGCGAAAGAACAAGCGCAATACGACAGCACGGCTGGAAAGAAACAAGTTCTGCAAGTTTTGCCGAAAGCACACTCCGCATAAGGAAACAAAATAGGCGTTTTTCGACAGCGGTCAGGTTTTGGGAAATAAGCGTCGGTCGTACCCCTCAACGTGGGAAATGCCAGCTTTCCGGGAGTCCTTGACCCAAACCAACCGTCAATGGAATGACGATGGGTTTAACCTTCGGTTTAAGGAATTAACCCCGCATCCGCAGGCCTTGAGCTCTCGCAATGATTCTAGGCCAGTAGCTCCAATTGGTTAGAGCGCCGGTCTCCAAAACCG
This sequence comes from Candidatus Omnitrophota bacterium, assembly GCA_016206925.1. Classification (GTDB taxonomy): domain Bacteria; phylum Omnitrophota; class Omnitrophia; order Omnitrophales; family JACQQS01; genus JACQQS01. The sequence continues at coordinate 2,302 of JACQQS010000085.1, read as the reverse complement.
GTTGTTGGGGGTTCGAGTCCCTCCTGGCCTGCTGCTAGGACAACCTGGTAAAAGGCCGGTAAATAAGGGTGAAAACAAAAATATGTTTGGGAAGACAAATTCATTTTTCAAGGAAACACGGCAGGAACTCAATAAAGTAACCTGGCCCGAGAGGAATGAGCTCATAAGCTCATCGGTTGTGGTGATCGTGACAACATTTTTGCTGGCACTCTTTATTGGGGCGATTGATTTTGTTCTGTCGATCTTAGTGCGTGTGATTATTCGGTAAGGCAAAATGTCAGACGAGCAAGTTACTCCCACTCCGACCACGACAAAGCGATGGTACGCTATCCACACGCAGACCGGTTGCGAGGTGCGCGTAAAACAGGCGCTTCATTCGCGGGCCCAGACGGAAGGGTTGGCTGAATTTTTGGGTGAAATTCTGATCCCGACCGAAAAAGTAAGCGAGGTCAAAGACGGAAAGAAAAAAATAACGGAAAGAAAGTTTTTCCCCGGCTACATTCTTGTCCAGATGGAGATGAATGAGCGCACGTGGTATCTGATTAAGGACACGCCGGGCATTTCCGGGTTTGTCGGTTCCGGGCAAAAGCCTTTGCCACTTGAGGAAGATGATATCAGGCGCATTGTCAAGACTCAAGACGAGCAAATGACGAAGCCGAAACCCAAAGTGGAATTCCAGGTGGGGGAGAATGTTCGGGTGAAAGAAGGCGCATTTACGAATTTTGACGGCACTATTGATGACGTGAATCCAAACAAGGGCAAGCTGAAGGTTATGGTAACCATCTTCGGCCGGGCAACGCCGGTTGAATTGGAATATTGGCAAGTTGAAAAAATATAAATCCGAATTTCGAAACAAACTCAAATGACTAAAAACCGAATGTTCAAAACATTGCTTTGGTCATTGAGATTTTGAATTTGTTTCGGATTTCGATATTCGAATTTTAATACCATGGCGAAGAAAAAAGTTACGGTACAAATTAAATTGCAAGTTCCCGGCGGACAGGCCAACCCGGCTCCGCCGATCGGTCCCGCGCTGGGCCAGCACGGCGTGAATATTATGGATTTTTGTAAGAAGTTCAATGAAAAGACAAAAGACAAGCAGGGAACGATACTCCCGGTTGTTATCTCGGTTTATGAGGACAAAACATTCGACTTTATCATGAAGTCTCCGCCGGTTTCCGCTCAGTTGAAAAAGGTTGCGGGGCTGGCGAAAGCGTCCGGTGAACCAAATAAAAACAAAATAGGAAAAGTGACCATGGCCGATGTCGAAGCCATTGCCAGAGAAAAAATGAAAGATCTGAACACGACGAAATTGGAATCCGCCAAGAGAACGGTTATGGGCACGGCAAGAAGCATGGGTATAGACGTGGTTTCATGAAACACCGCAGCAAAAGATACAAGAAGGCATTGGAATTGTTTGACCGGAATGTGCTCCACAAACTGCGTGATGCGGTTGGTTTGATCAAACAGTTCCCCCGGGTTAAGTTTGATGAGACCGTTGATTTGAATTTTAAGCTGGGGATCGATCCGGCCCAGACAGAACAAAACGTGCGGTTTTCAGTAAGTTTGCCTTTCGGAACCGGAAAGAACGTTAAAGTTCTCTGCTTTTGCAAGGGCGAAGAAGCAAGAAAAGCGCAGACGGCCGGCGCGGATTATGTGGGAGCGGAAGATCTGGTTCAGAAAATCTCCGACGGCTGGTTTGAATTCGACGTTATCGTGGCGCATCCCGATATGATGAAGAACGTCTCAAAGCTCGGCCGCGTGCTGGGCCCCAAGGGTTTAATGCCTTCGCCTAAAGCGGGAACGGTAACCACGGAAATAGGTAAAGCTGTTGAGGAAGTAAAGAAGGGAAAAGTTGAACTTAAGAACGACAAAACGGCTGGAGTTCATATTGGGGTCGGCAAGGTTTCGTTTGACGATAAGGCCATTCTTGAGAACGCTCATACGGTCATTAAGGCTTTAATCCAACATAAACCTGCATCCAGCCGCGGGGAATTCATTCGCAGGGCTGCTATTTCAACTTCTCAAGGACCGGGCGTTCGCTTGGATGTAGCGACACTTCTTAACTAGGTAAGGTAAGCAACCATGCCGGGAAAAGCTAACGAGTTAATGTTGTCGGACATAGAAAAAGAATTTTCCGACGCCAGCCATATTTTTTTCGGGAGGTTTTCGGGTCTTAAAGTTCCGGATCTGTTTGAATTGAGGACTTCCCTTCGATCTGCCGGCAGACGATGTCTCGTGGTGCGAAATCAGCTTGCTCGATTAGCGCTTAAAAAGCTTGGCCATGAAAGCGCCGGAAAAC
>JACQQS010000009.1 GCA_016206925.1 Candidatus Omnitrophota bacterium | reverse complement strand
TACTTGTATGTACTGATTTAAGTCAATATTGGCAAATGTCTAATTCTAAGGTATAAGGGGCTTCTGGAAGCAAGCATCGGGCCAACTTTGACAGTTCATTTTTACAGTGCTATATTTAAAGCAAGTAAAGAAATTTCAGATAGTTACGGAAAATTCTAATGAGCTTAAGAGCCGAAACAAGTCAAATTCAAACACAAAGGCTCGTCCTTTCGCCGCAGATCAGGCAGTTCCTCCGCCTTCTCCAGATGCCGGTTATCGAGCTGAAAGAAGCTATTGATCAGGAGCTGTCTTCCAATCCCGCACTGGAAGAAGCCGCCACAGACCCTTCGGAAGATGCGGCATCAGGAGATACAAGTGTTCCCGACAAACCTCTAGAGAATTCAAAGACTACCGCGGAAGATCTGAAGCTGCAAGAAAAACTCGATAATCTGGCAAGGCTTGAGGAAGATTACGATCCCTACAGTTACCGTCTCAACGATCTGGATTCTGAAAGCCGGGAAGAAACAGACAGGAAAAGCTCATACCGGCAGATGTTGATCACAAAACCCACTACGCTGATCGATCACCTCACTTGGCAAAAAATGCATCTGGATCTCAGCGAAGAAGATGATAAGATTGCCAACTTTATCATCGGCAATATCAATGAAGACGGCTATCTTACGGCAAGTCTGGAAGAAATTGCTCATGAGACGAACGCCACCGTGAGTGATGCCAAAAGCGTATTGAAACTCATTCAACAATTTGATCCACCGGGTGTCGCAGCCACCTCGCTGGCCGAATGCCTGGTTCTACAACTCAACGGGCTTGGCAAAAACGCGGGGTTACCCATCCGGATGATTACCGAATGCCTCCCGCTGCTCGAGCGCAGGAAATATTCGCAAATAGCTCGGCAACTCGGTGTCGGTGAGCAAAGCGTTCAAGCCGCTGTCAAATTAATTGGTACGTTGGAACCAAAACCAGGCCGCAGTTTCTATCAGGAAGAGCATATCACCGTCGTTCCCGATCTTCGTATCGTTAAAGACGAAGAGGCAAATACCTACCGCGCCGAATTGATCGATGAAGACTTTCCGCGCTTGAGGATCAGTCCCGGATACCGCCGGATGCTTCGCGACAAGAATCTGGACAAGAAGACGAAAGAATATCTGCGGGAACGCATTCACTCCGGATTATGGTTTATGAATGCTATGGAACAAAGACGTTCGACGTTAAAAAAGATTGCCGACGCCATCACCGAAATTCAATCCGAATATATGGAGCACGGACCCAGCCGCTTGAAACCTTTGCGCATGAAGGATATTGCCTCCAAAATCGGCATTCATGAATCCACCGTTTCCCGAGCCATACAGGGCAAATATATGGAAACACCGCATAATACGGTACCGCTGAAAAGTTTCTTTTCATCTTCGGTGGCCACCGATAACGGCAGCGAGGAATCACAAAAGAGTACGCTGGAGAGAATCAGAAAGTTGATTGAATCTGAAAACCCTCTAAAGCCGCTAAGCGATCAGCAATTGGTGGCGCGATTAAAGGGAGATGGTATTCGTGTGGCGAGACGAACGGCTGCGAAATATCGAGATCTGTTAAAAATCCTTCCTTCGCATCTCAGAAGAAGAGATGCTGCTGCTTAGTTAAACCCATCCGCAGTTGACAGTTGAAAGACCGCTCTCTAGAATACGGCTTCCCTTCATGAGAACATCGATCACGCTGGCGTAGCTCAACTGGTAGAGCAACGCATTCGTAATGCGTAGGTTATCGGTTCGATTCCGATCGCCAGCTCCGTTCAACTTTTCATGACTTTATTTTCATCGGCTAAGCCAGCCAGGCTCTCGGTGAGAATTTTTGGAACATCCGCTACGGTTACACCGCGGTACCAAATGTTGTCCGGAAAAACCATCACGTTCGGTCCCTTTGCGCAGACATCCATACAGCCGGACTGACTTACGCGGACCACGCCTTTCAACCCTTTCTCGTAAACAAGCTGTTTTAATTGCTCACGGATCTCACGTCCGCCGGAAGGGCCGCAGCAGGCGCCTTCCTCGCGCTGGTTGACGCAGACAAAAATTATTTTCTTATAGAGCAGATTCTGCTTGAGCATATCTTCAAGGCCGGCCTTTGAATTTTCTTCTCCTAATCAATTCTTTGCTGCTGCCGTTTTCCTTCGTGCGTTGCTTGTAAAAAGCGATAATTTCCTTCACAACCTCTTCAGGGTCGTCAATTACCTTAAAGAGTCTGACATCTTCACGCGTTAACGTATCATTTCTGAGCGCCGTATTTTTCATCCAATCCACTATGCCTTTCCAATATTCCCGGCCCACGAGTATGATCGGAAACTTTTCGATTCTCTTTGTCTGGATCAGCGTCAGCGATTCAAAAACCTCATCGAGCGTTCCGTAACCGCCGGGCATGATAACGAAAGCAATGGCATGTTTTACAAACATTACTTTCCGGCAGAAGAAAAATCTAAAATTCAGCAGAACCTGAACGAAGCGATTGGGCTTCTGCACCAATGGCAGTTCGATGTTTAAGCCAATAGAATTTCCTCCGCCCTCGACCGCCCCCCGGTTGGCAGCCTCCATAATGGCAGGCCCGCCGCCGGTAATAATATTAAACCCCTCTTCGGCCAGGCGGCGTGCGATCTTACGCGCAAGGTTGTAATAGGCCGATCCCGGCTTGCACCGCGATGAGCCAAATATAGTCACCGCCGGTTCGTACGAAGGCAACGTTTCAAAGCCATCCACAAACTCCGACATCAGGCGGAATAAAAACCAGGTGTTTTTTGTTTTGGTCGTCAAAAGTTCGTCTTCGAGGCTTTTACGCTTCTTCACGGCCTTCCAATCCTTCCCGCCCTTCCCGAGATAAAGTCAAATACAATATACCGATGATGGTCTTGGCGTCGATGATTTCGCCGCGGCTCACCATTTGATTCAAATCCTTTATTTTTTTTAATTCGACGCGGATTTCGCCGGCTTCCAAAGGTGTTTCATCCACAAGCTTCAGCCCATCTGCCACGAAAAGAAACATCTTCTCCTGGCTTATGCCCGGACTGGGGTAAAATGCCAAAACGGCCTTGATCGACTTTGCCTCATATCCGGTTTCTTCCCGAAGTTCGCGTCGCGCACAAACTTCTGTGGGTTCATCTGGCTCAAGCGTTCCCGCGGGAAATTCCCAAAGCACTCGTTCTGCCGCATGGCGGTATTGCCGAACCAGCAAAACGCGGTCCTCATCAAGTTTTGGAATGATTACGGCTGCGCCGGGGTGAACAAGCACTTCCCGCTTGATTTCTTTGCCATCGGCCGTCCGAAGCGTATCAACCTGAAAATTAACGAGACGTCCGCGGTAGATCAGATCACTTTTAATAACTTCCAGACTCATCTTTTCCATGTCACGCGAATCTTATGGCCGACTTTACTGCCCAGCATATCAGCGGCAGAACGCTCACGCATAGCAATTTCGAGCAGCCCAAAACTATTCCGGACTCCGGCGGCCTCTTCGGCGGGAATTTCACTGTACGTAGCGGAAACTTTTCGAATACGCTTCCTGCCCACTGCAATTATTACGCGATCCGGTATATACCTGGATTCAACGTTGGTCAACATGTTTCCAAAGCGGTCAACGTGTATTATTCGGCCATCGATACAACCGTCTTTAATTTGCGGCAGCGCATGCGGCAGACAAACAATTTTCCGGCAAACGGGACCTGCCCGGTTGAACGATTTTTGATCCGACGCAATATGCGCGCCGGTCGGGCCAAATACATCGCGCCCATGAAATGTTGAGCTGACCGAGCACCGCCAGAATTTGCCATTTGTCAATTCGCGTACGATGCATTTTCTATTTTTCATAAAAACCACTGACAAAGTACCGTTGTCCGGACCTACAAAGTAATACTCGTCTGCTTGCAGAGCAATTGCTTTCCTCCGTGTGCCCACTCCAGGATCGACAACGCACACAAATACACTTCCTTTTGGAAAAACTTTGTATGTGTACGCCAGAACATAGGCGGCCACTTCAATTCCATAAGCCGGAAGTTCGTGCATCAAATCTATGATTTGCAGATGCGGATTTACTTCAAGTATCGCGCCCTTCATCTGACCCACATAGGAATCATGGAGTCCGAAATCGGTCATCAATACAACCGGTCTAGTGCGCTTCATTTACCGTTGTCTTTCGAAAGAGAAGATGCGTATTTTCATGTATCAACGATAACGCCGAATTTCCCGCGAAGTTCCTCAAGTCCTTCACCGGTTTGGGCGGAAATAAGCACGGCATCCGGCCAGCGATTTTTTAAACCTTGCCGAGCTTCTTGTGAAACGATATCCATTTTGTTGAAAACCAGGATCTGCCGCCGGTGACGGAGCCCCATGCGCTCAAGCTCCGCATCCACCGCCAGCATGTGGCGTTCAAACGAAGCATGCGCGCCATCCACAACGTAAAGTATCAAGTCCGCTTCCTGTATTTCTTCAAGCGTCGCTTGAAATGCTTCGATCAAATCATGCGGGAGATCGGAAAGCATTCCTACGGTATCCGTCAGAAGAACTTGATGGCCGTTCTTCAAATGAAGGCTTCTTGTCGTCGGATCCAATGTGGCAAACATGAGATCCTTGGTCCAAACCTGGCTCTTGGTAAGCGAGTCATACACCACCCCTGAACGGGGTGGCTTGACGGTTGTGAGCCGTCTCAAAGACGGCCTTCATTAAGGTTGCTGGTTAAAATCTACCGGCCTCTTGAGCTTCTTCTGTTTTTTCT
>JACQQS010000078.1 GCA_016206925.1 Candidatus Omnitrophota bacterium | reverse complement strand
CTTCGATAGTGCCAAAATCTTCAAGAGTTATTCCTGCTCGGTCCCCAAAGCGAACCAGTTCCTTAAGGTAGATCACAAGGTCAGTTCGGTTTCTTTGGAATTTTTTGTCGACACGATCAAATTTGCGAAGCTCTTCTGAATAAACGGCGGCTTTCAAATTTTCGAGGGCTTGCCGGAGGTCTAAGAAAAGCTTTCGATGCTGGTTTTCACTTCCAACCAGACGGACGTACTGCTTAACGTTTTTGACGTAGGAGGCTGTGTCGTCAACGCCGACTAAGGTCGCAGGCTTTTCCCGTGTCATCGCAAAGTATTCCACGCCGGTTGTTCCGCCTGCGCGCATGGCGCCGTCTAGAACTTCCTGCTTTGCGCCGTCACTTGGGAAGCTTCGAATGAGAGAAAAATCGAGAGGGCCTTCTGCCCCTTCTACGCCGATGAGATCGACGGCGTGCTCCCCCGCAAAGTATTCGAGAATGCGTGCGATGTTCTTTTGGGCTTCGTAATTTGCGTGGGCATCCTGAACGTAAATGACAACTTTCCCGCTTCTTCCAGTGTAGTGCTCGTTTACAGTTCCGATCTCCGGAAGGATTTGAAAATCAGAAATGTCTCCCTGCCAACTGATAGAAGGCACGAAAAGCTGGGCAAGCGTTAAGGGTGCGGAGCTCAGGATAAGCTCTGAAGCCAGCAGGAGAGCCGTGGCTGAATACAAGAATTTGCGTTTCGTTTTGTGATAAAGGTTCATAAAACACTCAAATTAAACGGACACAAAAAACCGTTGTGGCGACACAACGGCAATATTTCCGTTGGGCACTCAATGCCCTCTTCTATATTTACGAATTTATTGACAAGTCTAGCATAGCCACAACCTCCTTGCAAACCCAGCGCATTGAGCGGCACATTGAGCGGAGCCGGTGCCACACAACCCAATTGCGATGTTTAAGTTATGGCAAGAATCGCGCAGCAAGGGCAGGAAGGGACAGGAGAATACAAACAAAGGGAAAGAGGAAGCCGAATTTCCGAAAAGGGGTTTCGGCGGAAGAGGCAAATATGGGGCGGGTCAGGCCGCCGGAAACGAAAATGTCGCTGCCTTCCTCATTCATCACCCGGTCTTCCACAAATCCTTTGGGATTGATGAATGCCGAAACGCCCGTATTGGCGGCACGCACGACGAACACCCCGTTTTCAATGGCCCGCATGACGGAGCAATTTAAATGCTGGTAGGGAGCGGCGCTTAATTGGAACCACGCATCGTTGGTGATCACCAAAAGAAATTCCACACCTTTATCGATCATCCGGCGGGTGAAATCCGAAAATCCGTCTTCAAAACAAATCAACGTTCCAAACTTGTGCGCGCGCCCGTCCCTTTGCCATTCGAAAACCTTCACCGGATCTTTGCCAAAAGCAAAATCGCTCACGCCCATCGCCCGCGCGTACTGTTCAATTCCAAAAAGCCTGAAAAATATTCCAAACGGCACGTATTCGCCGAAAGGAACCAAATTCACCTTGTCGTAACGGGCGGTTATGCCGGAACCCGGATCGATCAAATAAGCACTGTTGTAGACAACGTCTTCGACCTCAAAATGCGGTGAACCGACGACGAGAGGAACGTTTAATTCCTGAATGAATGCGCCGAAATCAGCTCTGTTGTAATCCACGTTGAGATATCCCGGCCAGGCCGCTTCCGGCCAGACCATCAAATCCGGTCCGTCATATTTTGCCAAGAGTGAAAGTTTTTTGTACTTTTCAATAACGAGCGGCTTTGTTGCCAGATCCCATTTTTCATCCTGGGAAATATTTCCCTGGATGGTGCTTATGCGAATGACATCGCCTGCCGGAGGCTGTTCCAGCCAGTGGCTGCCATAATAGAGCACGCAAGCGGCGATGACCAAAACAATGGTAATTATCAAAATGCGCTGACCCATCGAAAGCCTTGGTTTTTCAGGCTTTTCCGCGTTCGCCACCAAAAGAAACAAACCAGCGGCGGGCATGGCGGTAATGAACGAAAGCCCGTAATCTCCGAAAATTCTCGCGCTCTGGGCAACCACGGGCACCGCGGCCTGGCTATGGCCGAGCAGATTAAAACCAAACGCGATGACCGGAAGGTTGGCGCGGACAAATTCCTGCGTCACCCAAAGTGCGGGAATCGTGAACAGCAGGAGGATTGCATGGATCGTGCTTAAACTTCTGCTTTTTGGCTTTGCCGGCCTGTCCAAAAATCGCGCAAATAAATTTTTCGTTAATAAACCAAAGAAGCCGAATGCGACCGCGTCGAGCACAGCAAACGTCAAAAGGCCGCCCATTGTGACATGCCTCAGCCAAAGCAGTGAAAAAACCAGAAAAAGAAATCCGCCAAGGAAAGAAAACCGGAACGCCTGCGCGGGGGAACCGGAGCGGTGAATTCCGTCAAGCAAAGGAAATAAAGCGACGTACGCGAATCCCCACCAGCTGAACCGGGGAAAACTTAAAGTAAGAAGAATGGCAAATGTAAAAGCGAGCCGGATGCCTACGCGCCGTGGCATTTCTTGTATTTCTTTCCGCTTCCGCAGGGGCAGGGATCGTTGCGGCCGACTTTGGATGCTCTGCGCTGAACGGGTTCGGGTTTGGATTCCGGGCGGTCTTCTGACCGGCCCGAAAGCAAGGATGGAACGGCTGCGGACGCCGGTCCCCCGCCTTGCGCGCCGGGGGACAATGCGGACGCTTCGGGGTGAAGCATTTCCTGCGGCGCGGCTGAAAGCACCGTTTCAAAGCGTTCCTGCCGTACCGGCCTTAACCGGAAAATGTATTCGATGGCTTCATTCTTAATGCCTTCGGTCAACTGATCGAAAAGTTGGAATGCTTCCTTCTTGTATTCCACCAACGGATCGCGCTGGCCGTAAGCGCGGAGGCCTATTCCCTGCCGGAGATTGTCCAGCGCGTGCAGATGCTCCTTCCATTTGCTGTCAATTAATTGAAGCAGCACCCGCTTTTCCCAGTAAAGCATCAATTCTTTGCTGAGTTCCGCTGCTTTCTCCTCGTAAATTTTCGTGATGTCTTCCAAAAGGAGTGCGTGCAGATCTTCCGGTTCAAGGTGTCCCGGCCAATCTACCGATTTGAGTCCGAACTTGTTTAAAAGGAGATTCTTAAACGCGGAAACTTCCCTGTCTTCCACTGCCACGTCCGTATTCCAATAGCGGAGGACCAGATCTTCCAGCACATCCGCCAGCATTTCAAGAACGTGCTCTCTCAAGTCTGCCGCTTCGAGGACTTTACTGCGTTCCTCATAAATAATTTCGCGCTGGCGGTTCATCACGTCGTCGTATTCGAGAAGATGCTTCCGGATTTCAAAATTCATGCCTTCCACGCGCTTCTGCGCCGTCTCGAGCGCGCGGCTCACGAGCGGGTGCTGAATCTCCTGCCCTTCTTCCATGCCGAGCTTCTGCATCAGCCCGCTTATGCGGTCGGAGCCAAAGATGCGCATGAGATCATCCTCCAGGGAAATATAGAAAATGGACGAACCCGGGTCGCCCTGCCGGCCCGACCGGCCGCGCAATTGATTGTCAATCCGGCGCGCTTCGTGCCGTTCCGTTCCCACCACGTGCAGGCCGCCTTTATCCGCAACGCCGGGCCCGAGAACGATGTCCGTCCCGCGGCCGGCCATATTGGTCGAAATGGTAATGGCGGATTCCTGTCCAGCGCGCGCGATGATCTCGGCCTCCCGTTCGTGATATTTCGCATTGAGTACGTTATGCGGAAAGTTTTCCCTCTGAAGCATTGCGCTTAACTGTTCCGAAACTTCGATGGAGGCCGTTCCGACTAAAACGGGGCGGCCTTCGCCGTGCTTTTGCTTGATTTCGTCAATGACGGCCTTGAATTTCTCTTTTCTCGTCCGGTAAATGCAGTCCGGACTATTCACGCGCCTGAGCGGCTTATTGGTCGGAATCACGGTCACGGAGAGCTTGTAGATTTTTTCAAATTCGACCGCTTCCGTTTCGGCCGTGCCGGTCATGCCGGCCAGTTTCTTGTACTTGCGGTAATAATTTTGAAGCGTAACGGTGGCAAGCGTCTGATTCTCCCGCTTGATTTCAACGCCTTCCTTGGCCTCGAGCGCCTGGTGAAGCCCGTCTGAGAACCGCCGGTCCGGCATCAAGCGGCCAGTGAACTCGTCCACGATCATCACCTGGTTGTCCTTCACCACGTAATCCACGTCCAGTTTAAACATGGCATGCGCGCGGAGGGCCTGGTTGATGTGGTGAATGATGTCCGTGCGCACATTTTCATAAAGGTCGGGCATGCCCAAAAGCTCTTCACAGTGCCGGATACCGTCCTCCGTCAATGTGGCGGTGCGGGCTTTCTCGTCAATCTCGTAATGCTTGTCCTTCTCAAGCTTCGGGATAATCTTGTCAATCTTGTAATACTTGTCGGTGGATTCTTCGGCCGGACCGGAAATGATAAGGGGCGTGCGCGCTTCGTCGATTAGAATGGAATCCACTTCGTCCACAATGGCGTAATGGTGGCCACGCTGGGCTTTAAAGGACAAGTCCACTACCTGATTGTCGCGCAAATAGTCGAAACCAAATTCGCTGTTGGTTCCGTAGAGAATATCGGATTTGTACAATTCCCTCCGCTCATGCGGAGGAACGGTTTGCTGGAGCGCGGCAACGGTCAGTCCGAGACCTTCGTAAATGGGCCGCATCCAATCGGCGTCGCGGCGGGCGAGATAATCATTCACGGTGACAATGTGAACGCCCTTTCCTTCAAGCGCATTCAGATATGCCGCGAGCGTTGCCACAAGCGTTTTTCCTTCCCCCGTGGCCATTTCGGCGATTCCGCCGCCGTGTAAGACCATGCCGCCGATCAGTTGGACGTCAAAATGGCGCATGTTCATGAACCGTCGGCCCGCTTCGCGCACCGTGGCAAAAGCTTCCGGCAGAAGATCGTTCGGTTTCCGGTCTTCGGCCAGACGTTTCCTGAACTCCTCCGTTTTTGATTTAAGCGCTTCGTCTGAAAGCTGCTGCATACCCGGTTCAAACGCATTGATGGTTTGAACCAGGGGCCGCATTTTCCTCAAGCGCCGCTCGTTCTGCGTCCCCACTATTTTTTTAACAATAAATCCGACGCCTAGCATTACATTTTCCTATTCGCCACCATTTGTTTTAAATATGCTTCGATGAACGCGTCCAAATCGCCGTTCATTACGGCCTGGACATTGGACGTTTCATGCTCGGTGCGGTGATCCTTTACCATGCTGTACGGGTGAAAAACGTAGGAGCGGATTTGCGATCCCCATGCAATTTCTTTTTTCTCGCCGTACTGTTTCTTCAGCTTTTCTTCCTGTTCCCGGTGCCAGCGTTCGTAAAGCCGGGCCTTCAGCACCTGCATGGCTACTTGTTTATTTTGAAACTGCGATCTTTCGTTCTGACATTGCACGACAATTCCGCTCGGAATATGCGTAAGCCGCACGGCGGAAGAAGTTTTATTCACATGCTGGCCGCCCGCTCCTCCCGCCCGGTACGTGTCAATGCGCAGATCGGCCTCTTTGATTTCAATTTCCGGAGCGTCCTCCACTTCCGCAATTACGTCCACCGACGCAAATGAAGTGTGGCGGCGCTTATTGGCATCAAAGGGAGAAATGCGCACGAGCCGGTGCACGCCCCGTTCCGCCTTCAGATAACCGTAGGCGTGGGGACCTCTCGCAAAAAAAGAAACCGACTTGACCCCCGCCTCTTCGCCCGCCATGAAATCAATCATTTGAATTTGATACCCGCTCTGTTCGCACCAGCGCGTGTACATGCGGAAAAGCATCTCAGCCCAGTCGCAGGACTCCGTCCCGCCCGCACCGGGCGTAATGCTCACGATGGCGGAATTCAGATCGAGGGGCCCATCCAGCATTCTGGAAAGCTCGAGGTGCTCGAGTTTTTTCTGAAAGACCGCGACATGCTTCACGAGTTCCCCGAATTCGGCGGCATCGCCTTCGCCCACGAGTTCGGCCAATTCGTTCAGGTCCGAGCATTCCTTCTCGCATTCCAGGACGGGACCGACGATTTTCTTGAGGTCCTTAAGCCGCGAAACCGTGCTTTGCGCTTCTTCCTTGCGGTCCCAAAACCCGGCTTGGGCCATGATTTCGTTTAGGCGGGAAATTTCGGAAAGTCTGCCGGCGAGGTCAAAGATACCCCCTAATCTCTTTGAGTTTCTCCTGAAACCGGGCGATCTTTGATTTAATTTCCTTCAGCTCTTCATACATTTCTGACTCGATTAACGGTTGGGCGGTTAACGTAAGTTCAAAAACGGCGTAGTGTAACAGCGCAACAAACACTTGTCAATTAAGTGGAAAAAACCATTGAGCAGATTCTTTCTGAGATCCGTAAATTGACTTTTAGCTCCTGAGCCCGTATAGTTTAGTGGTCCACAATAATGGGCCATTGGAGGCAATCCGTATGCAAGCCAAAATCGTTCCCGTAACTCAGTTAAAACCGAAGATATTAAGCGTAATCAGCCGTGCTCAGAAACTCGGGCAGGAGTATGTAGTGACTAAAAATGGTCACCCCGCTGCTGTTATCATGGGATTTGAAGAGTGGGAAAGCTGGCGCGAGACCATTGAAATCCTTTCGGATGAAAATGCGATGAAAAGGATCCGGCGCGCCCTTAAATATTTCGATCACGGAGGACGCGGTAAGCCGCTCGAAGAAGTGTTCGGAGAAAAGTATTGAAATACCACTTAGCCATCCCGCCTTTCGTTGAACAAACCATCGTTCACCTTCCGACAGCACTCAAAAGAAAAATTCGATATGCTTTGGAAGCCATTCGGGAAGATCCGCACATCGGAAAACCGCTCAAAGACGAACTCCGCGGTCTTTGGAGCTATCGAGTGGCTCGCTACCGGATTGTTTACCGGATTTATCACAGCCGCATTGAAATCCAGATCATCGACATTGGACCCAGAAGTCTGGTTTACGAGCACGTTATTCAGATGATGAAAGAACAGAGCGATTGATCAAGGTTTCACCGTCCATTTTGAACAATTAAAGAGGGGTTGGTTCGAAATGGACCGCGTCAGAGGCGCGCACCTCACTTTGCTCACGGGTGAAATCCAATTCGTGTTGTGATTGCCCGGATTTCTTTAAGGTCACAAAATGTGACCTTAAAGCTTTTGTCTCCGGCCAAGTAAGTTGAAACATAAAGTCCGGAGGAAAACGACTTGCATTCCTTTTTACTGCCTGAGTGAGCACTTTAACTTCGACCCCGTACAATTCCGCGAGATGTAAATTAAGCATTACTTTCTGACTGTGAATCCAGAAAATTCTCTCTTCCACATTTTCAACTCTGAGATGAGCTGACGAATGCCTTTTGGACATAAAAATGCCCCCTTTTGGGTTTAGGAGGGCGAGGCGGGACTTCCGACTTTTTCACAGGACGCTTGGCGCGCCTGCAACCCTAAGGCAACCGAAATTATAGCGGTACGAAAACCACAGTCAAGAGATCCCGTTCTGCGTGATTTGTTCAAACCTTTTCAGCAAAGGCACGGTCGAGAAGGATTTGGTTCAGATACCGGGATTGCTGTGTCGCGGCGCGACCCGCAACGTCGGCAGGCACGTACCCGCGCCCGGTGGCGCGAGTACGGCCAGCCGAGATTTTGAAATCTCGTGCAGGCACGTAAAAAACGTCAGCGAGGTAGCGGTCAAATTTATCCGAGCGGCTGGATTTGATCGTAATTTCCTGCACGCCGGCGAGTTCAGCAGCGACAAAGTCCCGGGCCTTTTTCCCTGCGCGGGTTTTAATTTCCGGAGCATCAATGCCGCGGAGCCTGAGATATTGGCGTGTCCTCAAGCCAAATCCGAGATCAGTCGAAACAAGAAGCGTGTCACCGTCGACAACCCTAATCAGGACTACCCGGTAGGTGTAAAGAAGATTTTCGCGCTTTCCTTTTTCCCGTAATTCAGAATCGGAAATGCGCCGGGACGAAAACGACTCGCCTTCGTCGCTTGAGTTTTGAAGGGAGACCAGATCATCCGGTTCCCAATTCTCCGAGCCTGCCCCGCAAGCCCTCCGGTACACGGAAAATCCCAAATCAATCCAGCATTCCTTATTCGCCGAGGGAACCTTGTCCGGGCCGGCTACCTGCGCGGTGTAAAGCGGGCCGAGTGAAGGCACGGTAAGCGGCGCGGCGGATTTCCGGCGGGAAATTTTGGCGGAACGCTTGACGGCTTTGAGCTTTTTAATTTGCGCACGAAGTTCCCTGCGGTTCCAGCCCAGCTCTTTGGCCTGCCGGGTTAGAAGCTCCCTCTGGCGATCGTCCTTTACAGAGAGTAGAGCTTCGTAATGGCTTATGCTCGAAAGTTCCGCCGGCGGAACTTTGGGGTAACCACGTGCAATCCTTAGAGATAGGAAAAGATCGCCCCTGTCCATTTCAACGTCCTGGGAAAGGTCGATTACCGTCTGGCGGTCGAGCTCACCGTTTGGAGAATATCTCTTGAGGTGACGGGCGATAATTTTCCCGACGATCCAGTAATTTCGAACTAATAACTTACGGACCCGCATACGGCCGCGCTGGATCGCTTCACTCACCCGCCGCCGGAGCTCATCGTAATGGCTGATCTTTTTGACAGCCGCTGCTTCTTTGACGCTCACATTTTTGTCCGCTTCAATGGCCTTCATTTGCTTTGCCCTCCTGCATTGCACGTTGGGATAAAATCATAACCGCGCCTTTCCGCCAAATCAATCCCGTTTGAACCGCGGTTTGAGGCGCGGCTGACTCAGGGTTTCAGGGAGGCGAACCGGCTCACGCTTCCGAAGCCCTTCACGTAATAAACCTCTTCGGGCTCGAGCAGATAAAATCCAAAATCCTTCAGCTCAAGAAGCATTTTGGACTGCGGGTTGGCCTTTAGAAAAATGGTTTCGCTCCGCTTGATTTCATCCGGCTGTTGGACCTGCCGCGCTTTTCCGGTAATCGTTACGCGGGGCCTGTCCAACGGATGTCCTGCCGCCAGGCTTTTTCCTTCCACCAAGAGGCTTGCGCAAAGTGTCTTCTCCAGATTTTTGGTGTGACGCGCCAGTCTGCTCAAAAAAAGAATCAAGCTTCCGCGTTCCGGATCAAAAGCATAATGGGTGAGCGAGGTGAACGGCTTGCCGTCCGCAACGGTTCCGAGCGCGGCGGAAGTGTTCGATGAAAGTATTTCGTAAACTTCTTCAAGAGGCAAAGGCATGAGGTTACCTAAATCCAAGCCCCGCTTAAACCTCTCCGCGCGCGGCCCATTTCCCGTTTAATGTTCACACCGTAGGAGCAATTTTCCTGACAGGGCGCCGCGCAGGAAAGACAGGCATCGGCCTTCGCATTTGACGGCAAATTCGCATACAAACGCCCGGCCTCTTCCTGCATGCCCTTGTAATGGTGGAAATACATCGAGTACCTAAGCGTGTCGGCAATTTTCAGATCGTGGGGGCAGGAAGGCTCGCATTCATTACACATCCGGCAATGCTGACTGCCGAAACGATCAGCGTAACCGGCCAGGAGCGCCGAGTCCGCCGTGGTAAGCACCGGTCCCGAGGCCAGCTTATATTCGTCCACCTGTTCGGGGGACGATATGCTGATGATGAGCCCCGAAATATCCTGATTGGAAAGCACCCATTTGAGAGCTGCCTGCTTGTAGGTGGCGTGCTTCGATTTAAAAGGCGCCAGATTTTCTCCCCGCGCGCCCGCGAGCGTTTTCATGGCAACCACTGCGACTCCTTTTTCTTTGGCGCGGCGAAACAGATCCGGCTCGGCCGGGTAATCCATGAAGCTGTAACGGCAGAGAATTAAATCGATAATGGGAATCTCGATCGCATAATTCATAACCTCCATCAGATCGCCGTCATGACCGCTCGCGCCCGTAAACCGGACCTTGCCCTGCTTTTTGGCCGTCTCGATGGCTTTGAACAATTCGGAATTCTCGAGCCGCTCAATGCTTTCGCCGCCCGATGCTTTTCCGATTTGATGCACCAGAAGAAAATCGACGTGATCGGTCTGGAGCCGTTTCAGCGAAGTGTCCAGCGTCCTTAACATTTCATCCGCCCTGGTGTTCGACCAGGGATGCCACTTCGTGGTAATAACCACCTCGTCGCGGCGGCGCTTCGTACCTTCGCCGATGGTCGATTCGCTCACACCGTTTGTGTAATCATCGGAGGTATCGAAATAGGTCATGCCCTGATCAATGGCGTATTCGACCACGGCGGGGTCACGCGCCGGGTATCCGCCGAAACCCACCTCGGGCATCTTGAGGCCGGTCTTGCCGAGTTCGCGATAACGCATCCGATGGCCGGGGAACGTGCCGGCATGCGCGAAGCCGTAGGAAAGATATTTTGGAATTGAAAAACCGAGGTAAGCGCCGGCCAACGCGCCCGCGGAACGGGCCAGAAACTTGCGGCGGGAAATTTTCTTTGGGTCAACCATTTTGAACTGCCTCACCGGCGTACGCTTTCCTCACGCCAGGTTTCAGAAGCCAAATCAACAGGAAGAAAAAGTATGCGAGGAGAACGGTTTTGTTAATCGCCCAATTTACTTTCCACAGGTTTGTATCGAAGCTGAGAAAATACATTCGCAGTTTCCAAATAATGATCACCAGCTCGGGAATCGCGACTAAAAAGGCAGCGCGCCAGGCCGCCTTCTTTCCTTTCAGCAAAAGAATTACCACAGCCAGATGCGCGGCGGGCCAGGCGTCCCACATGATCAACTCGCTGGGATTGACCCCGTTTCGCAAAGCCCAAATTACCGGCGCCGCGTATTTCAGCATAACCGTCCAGAAAACCATGAAGAGCAGCGCCCAAGCAAAGCTCCTTGCTTCATGCTCTATCCGAACGTCACGCATGCTCAACTCGTAGCCGGGGCGTCTCGCCCCGGGGGTCTGCGGGGCAAGATGCCGCTTGGCCGAGCGCCGGTCGGGCGCTTGGTTCTGCGGTACTGCGCGGTCGGCGCAGTGCCCCGCCTACGCGACAGTATGACGCCCCGCAATACCAACGCCACGAGTACAGCGCACACCAATACGTGATTGGCTGCCATCAGCCAGTAAAAGGCAGAGGAACTCGTGGAAAAAATGTAAAGCGATTCGAAACGGCTTTCCGCGTCCGCCATGACCGTTATCCGGGAGAAATCGATTAACGCGTGAAACAGACTTGAGGCCAGCACACTTCCCGAAAAAGAAAACACGGCGGCAGCTTCAATTCCAACCATATTCTCAATGAGAATGGCTCTGAAGGGCCCCAAGTTCCGCTCACTACTGTGCTCGGTCAGCCAATAGGGAATAAAGACCGCATTTTGAACGATGAGCATGACCAAAATCGCCCTGGCCGCGCCTGATTTCTGAAGAACGGCTCGGAAAACGAATCCCCTCAGAAAAAGCTCGGCGGCAAAGAAACGTAATGCAAAGAGAAATACAAAAGCCCTGGCCAGGCGGAAAAAATCAACGGGCGGAAATCCCCAGCTCGTGTAGGAAAAATTCACGAGCGACATTAAATAACCTGCCCAGAGAAAAAGGAAAAGGGCCGATGCCAGCGCAGTGGCGCCAATAAGACCCGTAAAAGTTTTCTTGGGGGAAGTTTCCCACGCGCTCCGGCTGATTTTCTGCTCAAATGCCCAGATCACGATCAAGGCCGCCGGCGCAATGGCCAAAAGCCAGAGCCTGCGGCGGGCAAATAAAGTATCGGGAGAAAGCAGGATGAAAGGAATCCACGCCACCGCAAGGAGCACGGCGGCGGACAAACACTTTGTGAGGCGGTGAGTGATCAATTCAATTATTTCCCACCTTTATTGGGTATCCAGGGAACGTCTTGAACGCCGGCTTCAAAATTGGCCAGGCGCGCCAGAACAAAAAGGCAGTCCGACAAGCGGTTGGCATAGGCGAGAATTTGGGAATCGAGCTCTTCGGCCTGCGTCACGTCAATGATTTTTCGCTCGGCGCGGCGCGCAAGCGCCCTGGCCATATGCAAAGTGGCCGCAAGAAGCGAGCCGCCCGGCAGGATGAAATTGCGGAGCTTGGGCAGTTTGTCCTCGCACGCGTCAATGGCCCGCTCCAAAAATTGAACATGATTTTCCCGAATGCGCGGAACGGCGCGTTTTGAATCCTGTTGGGGCGCCGCTCGTTCAAGCGGCGATCGGCCCGGAGTGGCCAAGTCCGATCCCAGCACAAAAATATCCTGTTGAATTTGCTCCAGAATTTTATCGATACGCGGACTTGGATTTAAAGCGCGGGCAATTCCGATCATCGAATTGACTTCGTCCAGGTTATTGAAGGCAGTAATGCGCGGATGCCGTTTGGAGACACGCTGCCCGTCGCCAAGCGATGTCTCGCCCCTATCCCCCGTTTTGGTGTAAATCTTAGACATTCGATTCATTCGTCCTTAAAGTCACTTTTCCTCCTTGCCGGAAATAATGTTATGGGTTTAAACGGTGAGGCTCGCGCTTGAAAAAATTAGAGAAGTTGTATTCCGTCTCCACGTCGTTATGAATGGCTGCTCTGAGTTGTTCGTAACGAAAATCCGGCATGGGGTTTCTTTCCTTCCATTTCTTGGGCTGTGCTTGAAATTGCTGGACTTGTGATTCATACTGCCGTTGGAGCAATTCCATTTGAAAATTGGTTGAGTATTCAATCGCATTTTCCCGAAACACAAACCCCAGCCAAAGAAGTGAAGTTATCAAACAAATACCGATAAAAAGTATCGTGGCTGAAAAACTGGCATTTGATCTTCTGACTTTTTGGGCAACAAAAACCAGCTCCTCAAGCTGTCTTGAAACACTTTCCGGCAACATAACGGTGGCCGGTTCGCCGCCCTGAGGCTGCCTCGGCAATGTCTGTTGTTCAATGGTCATTTGACTTTCTCCCCTGGCACTTTGACTTTGCGCTTTCTTAAACGAGGTTCCACCCGAAACCTCGTGCGGCAATGCTGTGAATGAACGCCAAACATCTTCCTTCCAATTGCCGACCTGTTTACTCAACCGGACCGGGAACATTCGTACAAGTTCTAAATGCAGCTCCAACGTTCCAAATCCGGCAATGAGCAGGCCGATCAGCTCTATGCTTTCTTCAATGTATCTCCTGCTGAAATTTATCGCGTACGGATAAAATAGATTCCGGAATTGCTTCGTGCCGATGATCTGGGCAATGACCAGATAAAGCACGCCTCCGGCGGCAAGAAACCAGAAGCTTCGCGTGGAAACCAGGTGCTGTAATCCTCGAGCGATTTTTTTCAAATTCGCAATCCCGTAAATTACCGTCATTGCGATGACCGCCGACCACAGAAGTAAAAACTGATTTTCATTCATGAACTCCGTCATGTAGTAGTCCAGCTCCCGAAATATCAAAAGAAAACATCCTGCTCCGATGAATTGACAGAAGGCAAAGTCGAGCGAGAAATCATCGACGGAAGAATTGCGGTAACGGCTCATCAAACACGCGGACAAACCGATGGCGGACAAGAGGAGCAGCTGAAGCGATTCGATGATCCCCATGTCCCGGTAAATGTCGAAGAGAACAACTTCGGGAAATGTCCAGAAAGCCCAGAAGGCGAAAAATGTGAGGATTTCGATCGCAACAATCAGAATATAAAACCTGATTCTAAAAAGCATGCGCGGATTATATCACAATTCCTTTCGGCTACTCAAAGGAAGTTAAGCTCTCAAGTTATTTAATATGAACAGGTTATGAATGAAAAATATACCGCGCTTTTGTGGGCAGTCGGGGCATCTCGCCGCGGAAGTCTGTGCGGCTGAAAGCCTGCTAAAAAGATACGCTTCAGATAGAACAAATCTCCTTGATTTCCTTAAAGCACTCAGAAAAGAAACTCGGAAGTATTCTGTCATTCCCGCGCAAGTTAAGGTTGCTGATACGGAATCCGCTGCTGCCGAAGGTGGCTCACCATCAACCTCAGCTAAAACCTGCTGGCTTTGGCGCAAACTTCGTGACAGAAAACGGAAAACTTGGGGCAATTCAAGCAACGGAAGGAGAAAAACGTGGAACAGCGAAAGAAACTGGTTTAATGAGCGCTTTCGATCAAGGTCATCCGTTGACCAAGGTCACGAATGTCCTTCCTGAGATCTTCAATATCTTTCTTGGTGGCCATATTCTCAATATCTTTCTTGGTGGCCATATTCTCAATATCTTTCTTGGTGGCCAGGGTAGGAATGATCATTTTGAGCATCGTCACATCTTTGACCAACGTGGAAACGGTCAATTTGAGCATCGTCACATCTTTGACCAACGTGGAAACGGTCAATTTGAGCATCGATACTTCTTCGATCAGATGACCTACCTTTTCCTTAACAGTAGCCAAATCCTTTCTGACGTATTCAAGGCCCTCGCCAAATACACGAAATTGGCTGCGGAGGTCCTCAAGAACGACGGTCCACTCGCGCTCACGAGAATATTCTGGTCCTGGTTTTGGAGTTTTTGGCATGGACGGATGGTACCAGACCGTGCGAACCCTGTCAATCGATTTTTATCATATATTAAATTGCAAAATCGTCAATACCCACCATTTCCTGTCGACGTACGGCTACAACCTGCCGGCTTTGGGGCGGGGTCACAAAAGGTCGATTCAGAAGCAGCTCTCCCGTCTTTAGATGAAGAGCGGTCGGGGCAAACTCAAACTCATGATTTAGCTGAGCGGTTGGTTGATCTGGCAAGAGTGCGCGCGGAAACGGAATTGGTTGAAGCGCTCAAAGTCATTTCAGGCTTTGGATCGGCCATTCAGGTGAGAACGTTGCTTACGGATGGGCCTGAGTCACTTGGAGCCCTGGCAGCTGGGCTGCCATCTCAATAAAAGCTGCTTCTGTGTCGGCATAATATTGAATTGGCTGCGGCAAGACTTCCCTAATCTAAATCTTCTCGAGGAAGTCCCTGGAAAGCCTCGACAATGATCCATTTCGCTTTGGGATCCTCGATAGCTGGTGCTGGTTTTTCTTGCGCCCCGGTAATTTCGAAGCGAAAGAGGGGTCTACAAACATACGTCGATCAGTCTTTTGACTTCATCGGCAATGGCGGGGGAAGAAGTCAGCCCTGGCGAATCAATTCCGATCAGATTGATAAATCGCGGGAACCCTTTCCCGCTTTCCTCACAAACGACAAAGTCTCGAAACGGCTCCTTGGGTCCCTGAAGTTTCGGACGGATTCCGGCGGTGTCGGGCACCAACTGGTCACTTTTGAGCATGGGCAGAAAACGCTGCGTGTCCTTGGCAAAAGCTTCGCACGCGGATTCATCGACCTCATAATCTAGACCGGCCTCATCGAGATAATGGGCGCTCGGGCCGAGCCTTAGATTACCCTCCATGTCCGGCGTAACGTGTATGCCGAGGCTTATTTTATTCGGTACCGGATAGATCAATCTTTTCACCCATTGGCCGGATCCGCCGCCGCGCACGCGAAAATATTCGCCTTTGCAAAATTTGAGACGGTAACCTGCCTTATCGATGTCCATGCCCACGGATTCGGCCATTCTGTGCGATTTAAGGCCAGCGGCATTCACCACCGCCCGGGCGGAAAATGTAAAAGAATCGCTTTCGCTGGAGCTGACGGAAACGGCATACCGTTCGCCAACTTTTTGAATTTTCCGGACCGGTGAATTAAAAACAATGTCTGCCCCCTTCGACTGCGCCTGCCCCAGAAAAAACTGCATGAGCCGGTGGGAATCCAAAATACCGGTAGACGGTGAATAGAGCGCGGCCGTCCCCCGGACATTCGGTTCAAGCTGTTTGAGTTCTTTACCGGAAATGATCCGCAGGTCCGTCACGCCGTTTGCTAATCCATGCTTGAGTAAAACTTCAAGCTCCGGCTCCTCTTCCTTTACCGTTGCAACAATCAGTTTCCCCAGTTTTTTGGTGGGAATGCCCCATTTCCCGGAAAGCGCGTAGATCTGGTCGCGTCCCTCCACGCAAAAACGTGCCTTAAGCGAGCCGGCCGGATAATAAATCCCGGCGTGAATAACTTCGCTGTTGCGGCTGCTGGTTTCCTCTCCAAACCCGGCATTTTTCTCAAGGGCGATTACTTTCCGCCCCGGTTTGCTGATGCCGGCGGCTACGGCCAAGCCTATGACGCCGCATCCTACAATACAAATGTCGACTTCTTCCATATAAGGTAGATTACTCTCAGGGACGGTTCCTGTATCATATTAATGTTTCGGTGAGTTGCCGATGCGGTCAATGCGGATTTCTTTCCCGATCACCGTGCGGCTGTGGTCTTCCAGGAAATCCAGCAAACTGAGCCAGGTTCTTCCATCCTGAGGATACACGGCTGCCGACACGGCCATGCGGACTTCCCACGGAAAATGTTTCTCATTTAATGTTGCAATCGCGCGATTTTCAAATTCCCCCAACTCTCTTTCTGCGCATCGCGGGATGACCGCCACCAGCTGTAATTCCCGGAACCGCAAGATTCGGTCTTCGGACCGCAGCATATCGGTCAGACACTTTTCAATCAAATCAACCGTGTGGTGTGCTTCACGCAGGGACCGCCGCCCTGCTAACACTGCAAAATTCTCCAGCTCAATCAGGAAACAACCGACCGTTTCTTTATTATGATAAGCCTGCTCAAGATATTCGGTGAAATTCTCGGTAAATTCCAGCTTCTGCGAATAAACAGGAAGCGTAAACATGAACGTCGAACCTTCACACTGTTTGCTTTTGACCCAGATCTTTCCCTTGTGCAGCTCGACGATATGGCGTGCGATCGAAAGCCCCAATCCCGTTCCCTTCAGCCCCGGTCCGATTTGGCGCCCCACTTGATGGAATTTGTCAAATATTCTGGGCAGATCGTCCTCCGGAATGCCCTGACCGTTGTCAATAACCTCTACCAGAATATACTGTCCGAGCGGCCCTTCCTGATCCCATAGTTTCATTTGAACGGTAATATGGCCCTTGGGCGGCACAAACTTCACGGCATTCCCCACCAGGTTAACCAGCACCTGTAAAATCCGGTTCTTGTCCGCCAAGGCCAGCGGAAGATCGGGCTCGAATTCGGTCTTGAAACAGATTTCTTTTCTGCGCACCAGAAATTGAAAAGTATCCATGAGCCCGACAACCAGGGTAGGCACATCGCAAGCCGTGCGATGCAGAAGCATCTTGCCCGCTTCCAGTTTGGAGATGTCCAAAAGATCATTGATCAGCGCTTTCAGCCGGTCTGCATTTCTTTTGGCGATCGTAAGAAGTTTTCGGGCTTCATCGTCAATTTCTCCGCTAACGCCGTCCAGAACGAGCGAGAGACCCTCCTCCAGCGCCGTCAGGGGCGTGCGGAGTTCATGGCTCACCGTTGACACGAAGTCGCTCTTCATCTGGTCTTCGGTTTTGATTTGCCGGCCCGACCTTTTGGAATCTTTAGAACTGCCGCTTGGTGGCATGACGATAACGGTTGGAAAACAAGTTAAAAAAAAGGAGGCAAATTACGGAATGACTTTTTTGATTCTATCCAACAAATCTTTTGACTCGAAAGGCTTGATCACATAATCGGCAATGCCTTCCATTTCAAATAAATCCCTCACGCCCTCCCCCTTCGCCGTGAGAACAATGACCGGAGGCTTCAGCCGGCTCACGCCATGCTGATTCGAAATTTCCTTGAGCTTCTGCAGCATTTGATACCCGCCCATGTTCGGCATCATGATATCCAGTATGATCAGATCGGGTTTATCATTCTTAATGGATTCCAGCCCTTCGATGCCGTCCCGAGCCATCACTACCGTATAACCCTGACTCTCGAGCCGAATGGAAAGAGTGGTCAGTATGTCCTCTTCATCATCGATGAGTAATATCTTTTTTCCCATCGCCCGGATGAATTAATCCTGATTAAAATTCGATATGATTTGATCTTGAGGAATAGGAAACGTTGCCACTTCGTAAGCGCCGACCGTTAATCGGCCCACGGCGTAGACAATTCCTTTTAATGCCCCCTTGGGAACGCCGTAGACATAATCATCGGAGGTTATTTCGTGGTCTACCCGAAGAGGTATTTCGAGCGGCGAATAAATGACATTGCCGACACCACGGCCCAACTTTTGGGCCACACCTTCCGTGTAACTGGCTCGGGCGGCTGCGGATGTTAGGAAAATGAATAATAACAGAAATCCCATCAGTCTTTTTGTCGACATATTATTTTCCTCCATGTTATCGGTTACGGGTTAAGAACAGATGTAGTTTATTCATCGGCTTACCCAAACGCAAGCTGTAGTTGAACTTGGGGCAATATGAAAAGCCGGCTAAAAGCCGGAATTTCAAGGCCTGACCTTTTGACCCCCTTTTGACAATTGAATGGATTGGCTCGTGTAATTCTCCTATAATATTTCGCTTTCAATATGAGGTAAGACTATATGCCAGAAGAAATTAAGAAGACATTAGGTGAGCTCGCCAAACGGGTAGGCGGAAACGTTCAAGGCGACAAGACCATCCAGATCACGGGGATAACCAATGCAACCCATCCCCACCCCGGACATATCACATACGCAACCGATGCCAAGACCGCAGAAAAACTCGGTCATTCCGAAATCGCGGCTCTCATTCTGCCCCCGAATTTGTTAGAGGCTGCGAAACCCTGCATCATCGCAGAAAATCCAAAACTGGCGTGGGGTATGATTCTGGAAATTTTCTTTCCGGCGCGGAGCTTCAAACCTGAAATCTCAAACCGCGCGTTTATTCACTCAACGGCGGTAATCGGAAAAGGCGTTCGAATCGAAGACGGGGCTTATATCGGTGAACAGGTCAAAATCGGCGAACGCACGGTCGTCCGCGCAAACAGCTTTATTGACGATTTTGTTTCCATCGGAAACGCATGCGTTATTCATCCGAATGTGACCATTTACGACCACACGGTTGTCGGAAACAGGGTCACTATCCACGCCGGCTCGGTCATCGGCACCGATGGCTTCGGCTATGTATTTAACGGAAAGGAGCAGTTCAAGATCCGCCAAGTTGGAAACGTCGTGCTTGAGGACGATGTCGAGCTCGGCGGAAATGTCTCTATCGACCGGGCCACCGTAGGATCCACCGTTATTCGGGCCGGCAGCAAGATCGATAACCTCGTCCAGATTGCCCACAATGTTTCCTTCGGCCCGCACTCCGTAGCGTCAGCGCAAACCGGTATTTCGGGAAGCACCGCGATAGGTGCATACGTGACGCTGGCCGGTCAGGTGGGTGTTGGGGATCACTGCGAAATCGGAAACGGCGCTATTTTAGGCGCTCAGGCAGGTATTCCTACGGGCAAGAAAATTCCGGAGCGCGCCATATTCATCGGATCTCCCGCACGGCCCGCCGAAGACATGAAGAAGCAGGTTGCCGCACAGCTCAGAATGCGCGAGACGATCGAAACGCTGCGTGATTTGAAAAAGCGCGTAGCTGAATTGGAAAAGCAACTCGCAGCCTCTTTTCCTTCCGCACCCAAATAACATTCTTTCTGAACTATCTTTGCCGGCCGATCAAGTGCAGGAATTCCGATCGTGACCGTTCATCTCTTCTGAATGCTCCAAGCATGGCGCTCGTCGTGCAAACCGTGCTCTGCTTCTGCACGCCCCTCATAGCCATGCATAAATGCAATGCTTCGATAACCACGCCGACTCCGCGGGGTTCCAGGATTTCCATCAGTGAGTTGGCTATTTCATTGGTCAAACGTTCCTGCACCTGAAGCCTTTTTGCAAACACATCCACCAGACGCGGAATCTTGCTGAGCCCGATGATCTTGCCGTCCGGCAGATAGGCGACATGGCAGCGCCCGTAAAACGGGAGAAGGTGATGCTCGCAAAGGCTGAATAGATCAATGTCCTTCAGCACAACCATCTCGTCATAATTTTCCTCAAAGATCGCGCCGTTAACAACCGAGCGAACATCCTGCTTATAGCCGTGTGTCAGGAAACGGAGCGACGCCTCCACTCGTTCCGGCGTCCGGGCCAATCCCTCCCGCGCGGGGTTTTCACCCAGCGCGACAAGGAGATCATGCGTAAGATCTTCTATACTGATCCGCTTTGAACTCATGGCTACCGTTTCCATATATTTCCCTCCGTCGTAATATTTCGAAAAAAATTTGGGCGCAAAACAACATGTCAAGAAACGGACGAAAGTGACCGGAGCCGCGCAACGAGTCCCGGCAAAACCTCAAGCACTTTTTTAACCTCTTCTTCCGTCGTGTAACGGCTCAAACTGAACCTTATGGCCGCAGAAGCCTGCTTCTCGCTAAAACCCATGGCCAAAATCACATGTGAAGGCTGCGTTGTGCCTGCGGTGCAGGTTGAACCTCCCGATGCATAGATTTCCGAATCGCTCATCGTCTGCAAGAGGGCTTCTCCTTCCACATTTTCAAATATAATTTGCGACGTGTTGGGAACACGGCTCGATTTCCCGCCCGCGATGGCCGTACCGTTGATCCTTTTCGATATCTCCCGTTCCAGTTTATCACGAAGACCCAGGATTTTTTTCACTGCCGCCGCATCGGATAGAAACCTGCCCGCCAAATCCGCGGCAGCGCCGAAGCCGACAATTCCAGCAATGTTTTCCGTCCCGGCCCGCCGGCCGTTCTGCTGTGCACCGCCCAGCATGAACGGAACATACGGCACGCATGCCCTTACATAGAGCAATCCGATTCCCTTGGGACCGTGGAGCTTGTGTGCCGAAACAGAAAGATAATCAACGGGGATCTTTTGTACATCGATCTTCACTTTGCCGGCGGCCTGCACTGCATCACAATGAAAAAGGATATTCTTCTCTCTGGTGATTTTACTGATTTCTTCCACGGGTGAAATAACACCTGTTTCATTATTGGCCCACATGATGGTGACCAGGGCGGTATCCTGCTTCAGCGAATTTTTGAAAAAATCAATGTCCAGGTTTCCATTCCGGTCCACGGGAACTCTGGTCACCGAATACCCATGTTTCTCCAGATCCGCGACAACTTTTCCGACCGATGAGTGCTCAACGCCGGTCGTTACGATATGCTTTCGATTTGGATAGGATCGAATGACGGACCGGATAACGGCATTGTTGCTTTCGGTCCCGCCGCTTGTAAATGTCAGATCGTCCTTCGTACCGGCTCCGATCAGCCCGGCCAAACGTTCTCTCGCCAGGTCCAATGGATGCATGAGCCGGCTGCCGAACGAATGGACACTGGCTGCATTGCCGTACTCATCCGTAAGATAAGGCTTCATCGCCTCAAATACTTCAGGCGCAATGCGCGTGGTGGCATTATTATCCAAATAAACCATACGGCCTCCCCGAAGAAAAGGCCGTTATTATGGCATATGAGAAATGGAAGTCAATCTTATGGCGGGTTTCTACGGTTACCTATTATCTTGAGTCAACTGGTTGGGGAGAGTCAAATTGTATTTGTCCATAAGCCTGCCCCAAGACGAGCTATGGGCAAGAGCCAGCCTGTATTTCCCTGTGCGGTTTTGCCACATCTTCCTTATATAGAAATCTTGGAGGGCCTCCAAGAACGACGTCCGGAGACGCCCAAATCTGCCGGTGTTCGTATGCTTCAAACGGTCTTCTCCGGCGATCCGGCTCAATAAACGCGATTGAGGACTGGCCAACGTATGAAATCGAAAATCAATGCCGTTAATGTCAATGCCATCGACTTCTATGCTTCCGGGATCGGCACATCCCAATCCATCCTCATGAAGGCGTCTTAAGTAGGGTATCGACAAAGGGTCAAACCCCATCATCTTTGCCGCTACAGCATCCAGCGCCACCAAATCATGGCTGGCCAAAATGTAATTCTTTACGAACACGCGCAGAGCACGCGGGCCCGCGCCGTCACCCGCAAAAGTCCCATCCATCACGCCGAACACGCCGGCCGCACTATTTTTCAAATGGCGGTACCTCACGATGATCTGCTCATCGGTCGTTAAGAGTGCCCACCGCTTTCCGGCATGGCGAAGAAACTCGGCCACATTTAAAACCGTACCTCCCACGGCATGGACCAAATGCGTGCGTAAATTTCCAAGCACGACGACATGATTTCCTTCTATAGCCTCGGATGCGGTAAGGCTTGGCGTGGCCAAATTCGATTCTAAGCGGTCTGCCACCGCTCCGATGTAATTTTCCAATCGCGCTTTTGCCAAAAAACCCTGCGGCCCTCTGACAAAAAACTTTGTCTTGCCCATTTCCCTCTTGGACGATCGAATAAAATCAAGAATTCCTTCGATCTGCCAAGGGGTAATCGTAGCAGCCGGAAAAAATGAATCCAGCCCGGTTTCCGCGATGACCGACAGGGGCCGGTTTGTCTTGAAGCAATCACGCAAACCCGCCTGGGCAAACAGTGTGCCGTAATCTTCAAAAATGCTTTCGGGAGCTGTTCTTAAAACAACGACTCTGGATCTACTTTGCACGTCTTACGATTCTCCATAACCAGTTGCGGAACATCTTTTCCCCAGTCAAGATGATGGATGATTTTCGTCAGGACAAACCAGCTCAAGAGCAGGCAGAGCCAACCCAAAACACCGTTGTAATATTTGTCGTCGCCGAAAAACCACGCCGGGCCCCCCAGCGGTTGAATCAATTTGTTATGCGTCTTCAGTGCGGTAACCACTCCGGCGTGAATGCCCATGCTCATATAAAGCGAGCCAGTCTTAAGCAGTGGCCCGGTCAGCAAATAACCGAAAATGACCAAGCCGATAAACGCTAGAGAAGCGGGAAATGGCTCTTGAAACCGCGAAAAGAAGCCGAGCATAAGCTTGAGTGAATTCATAAAGGATGCCTGGGCGCCGCCTTTCAAGTTGCCGACTTCTATGAAGTGGGAAAGCGAATAGAGAAAATTCATCCAGAAAACGGCCCATCCCAGTGAAAGTCCCCTTCGAAACGATTTCAGCAAAAAGCCCCTGAAAAACCATTCCTCAAACACACCGACCGCAAGGCCCGTAGAAAAAGCCCTGGCCATGGAAACAGCCGCTCCGGATTTCGAAAAATTCTCGTGAAATTGGCGCGCGCCCAGCCAAATTTCAAGAAGCACGATAAACACTACCGTAGCAAGGCCAAAAATAAGGCCGCTTGCAAACCATTTTGACCTATCCCCGCCTCGAAATCCGAAAAGGATGAGATCCCTTTCGTGCCCCCGTATGTACATAACATAAAGTGTTATCAGCGCGAGTCCGACAATCAGCCGGTTCATGATCCTCTCGTATTCGAAAGGCAGAACCTTAAACAGCAGGGGCGCCGCCCAGGCGGAAAAAAGCAGGATCACCGCCAGTACGGTCAGAAGTTTTACGGCAGCGCGCACGGCTAAATTACTTTCTTTCTGCAACAAATATCGTTGCCAGGCCGCCCGTAAGGCTTATGGCGCGGGCACTTTCAAATCCGTTTGAACTCATCAAATTCAAAACCTCTGCGCGGTCTTTAAACGACGCGATGGAACTGGAAAGGAAGCGGTATGCCTGCCGGTCGCCTGAAAAAATCCAGCCGACCAGCGGCAGGTAAAATTTAAGATACGGGAAATAAGCGGCTCTGAGCCACCCGTTTTCGGGCCTGGTCAATTCGAGCAAAATGATCCTTCCCCCCGCCGCTAAAATGCGCGCCGATTCTCTGAAGAATCCGCCCAAATCCGGAAGGCTCCGTAACGTAAAACCGGAGACGATCAGGTCAAAACTATGTTCGCGAAAAGGCAGGGCCAACGCATCTGCGCATGCAAAGAGCGTGTTATTTCCGGAGACGGTTTGCTTTGCCCTGCCGAGCATGGATTCACAAAGATCGAGCCCCACACAATAATCAAACGAATCGTCATTGCGAGGCGGCGATCCGGATAAGACCGAAGCAAGGACTTGCGCTTTGATGAACGTGGCAAGCAATTTCCCCGTTCCGGTCCCGATATCCAAAAGTTTTCTCGGTGATTTTTCAACCCCCAGGCGGACGGTCTCGGCGCGCCAAATATCGTCAATCCTGAAACTCAAAATGCTGTTCAGCAGATCGTAACGGGGCGTGATATTCGTGAAGAGCGTCTGAATGTCTTTCTGACGTAAAGCGTTGGGGTCAATCGAAGGAGTGGATGATGTCATATTCCGTATTTCTCTGACGAGCACGATAACCGGCCTTTTGAATCAGGCGGATGAGCGTCCGGGGCTGCGTTTTGTACTGAACGCCCGTCGCGCTTACCACTTCTTCTTCCATGAGTACGCCGCCCATGTCGTTTGCGCCAAAGGCCAAAGCCACCTGCGCCAGTTTATGACCCTCCGTTACCCACCCCGTTTGAAAATTCGTCACATTGTCCAGCACCAAACGCGAAATGGCCATCGTCTTTAAATAATCTTCTCCTCCGGCTATCGGAACGTGATCAAGGCCCGTATTTTGATTGGCCATCGTCCACGGAATAAATGCGCGAAATCCATGCGTCTCATCCTGAAGGTCGCGCAACTTCAAGAGATGAATGATTCTCTCTTCCTTGGTTTCAACGTGGCCCACAACCATGGTCGCCGTAGTCATGAGTCCTTCTTCGTGGCAAGCACGGTTAATCTCAATCCAACGGTCGGCAGAAATCTTCTTGGGGCTTATGATACTACGCACGCGATCGACAAGAATTTCTGCGCCGGCGCCGGGCACCGCCTGAAGTCCCGCCGCCTTTAGTTTCCGCACCGTCTCGCGAATATCCAGGCGAGCTTTCCTTGCGATCATATCCAGCTCTGACGGGGAAAAGCAGTGCAAATAAACCTGCCCAAATCGGGCGCGTATCGAGCTGAGCAAATCGACGTAATAATTCAAATCCAGCTGCGGATTTACCCCGCCCTGAAGCATCACCTGCGTGCCGCCCGCATCGACAAGCGACTGGATTTTTTTAAAGATGTCTTCCTTCGGCATGGTGTGGGCTTTTTCCGTATGGGGCTTCGCGTAGAAATTGCAGAACGAACAATCATCAACGCACACGTTGGTGTACGCGATCAGATGATCAACCACAAATGTCACGACATCGCCCGGATGCCGCTGACGTTTAAATGTGTCCGCGGCTTTCCCGAGCGTCAGCAGATCACCCTGATAAAGCAAAATGCCGTCTTCAAGCGTTAAGCGTGTGCCGGAGAGACGTTTTTCGATAATCCTTTGAACAATGTCCATAAACTTATCCGACCTCCACCGCACTCGCGTATTCCAATACAATCTCCCGGTCCAGAAACTTCATCTGGCGCGCCAATTCATAAAACCGCTCAAGCCCCTTTAAAACCTCGGGATCCATCCGATACAGCAGTCGCTGCCAATAATCCAGAATTTGCCGGCGGTGTACGGGGTGATCACCGCACCGAGGCATGTTTCTGAACAGCGCATTTAAATCTCGAAGGTTTTCTTCTAAATTATTTTCCAAAGCCTGCGACAACAGACGCGTTTTATCGGGAAACTGTTCGGCAAACGGCCTTCGAACAACCCACAAAGCAAAGCAAAACGGAAGCTTTTGCCACTTCGTCCACTCATCGCAAACATCATGCCTAAACAAACTAGGTGACTTTCTCCAATAAAGCGCTTGATCTCCTATGGCCAGACTCGCGTCAGCTTGTTCTAACATTTCAGGAAGGTGGGCTAAATGCTCAATGTAATCGTTAGAGTAACCGCGTTCTAGTTGAAGTAAAATCTTGAGCAAGCAGGCCGAACTCAGGCTTTCTGAAGAAAGAGCGATCCGTTTTCCATCTAACTCTTCCATCCGAAGCTTACTAAACAGTACAACGCTGCCTGTTACCCCCTTCGCGCCGATACAGCCGCCCGAAAGCACGAAATAATTTTCTCCGGCAAGCGCATATTCCAGTGAAGAAATAAGTGCGGCGTCAACTTTCCCCTGCCGAATAAATTGGTTAATCATCGAAGGGGTTCCGTAAACAAACTCCGCCTCTTCGCTTCCTAATCGTTGCTTGAGATTATGATAAAATGGGAATGCATTTACATACTCGACGTAACCTAAGCGGATAGATCTGCTTGCTCGATTCAAGACTTGCTCCAACGTTTAAATAAATTATGCTCGATTTCCATTAAATCAAGCACCCGGCCAACGATAAAATCATAGAGCTGTCCGATTTCTTCAGGGCGTTGATAGAATGCCGGCGAAGCAGGCAAAATATGAACGCCGATGCGGGCCAATTTTAACATATTCTCTATATAAATTGCGCTCAAAGGTGTCTCTCTCAAAACGAGAATGAGTTTTCTTCCTTCTTTGATGGTGACTTCGGCCGCGCGCTCCACCAAATCCCGCGAAGATCCGTGCGCGATAGCCGAAAGCGTCGCCCCGCTGCACGGCGCCACAATCATACCCCCTGTCCGATAAGAGCCGCTGGCGGGAATCGTTGAAACATCTTGATAGTCAAAGTATGTGATGTACTTGCGTGCAGCTGGATCAAATAAATCTTCCCAGAAATTTTCCTTGGCGAAACTTTGTGCCTTTAAACTCGTTTCGACCTCCATCACCTTGCGCGCAGGCTTTGTAATCATCAGAAAAACTTTCCGCTTTAATTTAGAAAGTACTTCAACCATGCGGACACCGTACATAATGCCGCTGGCGCCCGTAATAGCGACGACCAAAGGAAACCCAGCCATCAGCGCACCAGCAAATCCAAGAAGGTAAACAGAAAAATTGCTACGCTGACGGAAGCATTCAATGTAAAAAATGCTTCATGAATGCGCTCGAGTCCGTGCCGGAACACCAGCAGATTCTGTCTCAAAAGAAACACGGCTATCAATACCAATCCTGAAGCATAAATCATCCCCAGGTCCGCAATCCACCCAAAGGCGAGCAGGCAGCCAAGCGTGACGGCATGAAAAAAAGCGGCAACGCTCAACGCAAATCGCTCGCCAAATGCAGCGGGAATGGAGCAAAGGCCCGACCTTTTGTCTGAGTCGATATCTTGAAGCGCATACAGAATGTCAAAACCAGCTACCCAAAAAAGAACGGCCGCGGACACCAAAAATGGCGCGCCGGCAAAATTCCCGCGGGATGCGAGCCAGCCCCCGAGAGGCGCGCCGGATAAAACGGCGCCAATTCCCAAATGGCAGAAAAACGTCCAGCGTTTAAAGAAGGGGTAGATAAACGCAAGCACAAAGGGTATCAGCGATAATTTAAAGCAAAGCGGATTGAGCATCAGCGCGGCAATGAAGTAAACGGAAGAGCTGATGGCCGCAGTTGTCCAAGCTGCTCTTTGGGTGAGCAATCCCGCCGGCAATGCGCGGTTTTTGGTGCGAGGGTTCATCCGGTCGATGTCTTCATCAAATATGCGGTTAAACAACATTCCGGCGGTACGCAGGCCGGCCATCGCAGCAGTTACCCAGAAGAAAATGTGAAGACGCGGCCAGCCGTCCTCTGCCAGAACAAGACCGAGGTAAGCAAATGGCAGCGCAAAGATCGTGTGCTCAAATTTAACTGCTTCGAGAATTATTCTGGTTTTTTCTTTCATGTTTGTCATTTTAACCCGCGCCCGCCAGAAGGCATGTGGTGGGCGGGTCCGCATTTGGCGGAAAAGCGGGACTCTAGGTTCTGGATCCCCGCTTACGCCGCGCCGACCGCGCGGTGCCGTCGAACCAAGCGCCCGACCGGCTCTCGATCAAACGGCGCGGGGATGACATAAAGATCATGATAGGCCAGCCACTATTCAAAATCAATGTTTCATCTCTTCGCGCATTGACTCACATTAAATGTAACCCTGCGAGCCTGAAAAAGTAATCGTTGACTCATAATAAAAGG
>JACQQS010000077.1 GCA_016206925.1 Candidatus Omnitrophota bacterium | reverse complement strand
TCGATAACATTTTTTGTATTCATCGTTACAACCTCCTTTCCATGTTCTTCATTGCGTCCGTGCCTTCATATTTGCTATTAGCATGCCAACCACAAGTGTTCTCGTCACACTGGTTGTAAGTCATTTAGTAAAAATGGGATGCATATGAACATAATTTATGTTTGAAATATGTGTTGAAATCGGTGCGTTTCATAATTAAAC
The DNA here is from genome assembly GCA_016206925.1 of Candidatus Omnitrophota bacterium. Lineage (GTDB taxonomy): Bacteria > Omnitrophota > Omnitrophia > Omnitrophales > JACQQS01 > JACQQS01. The sequence continues at coordinate 5,189 of JACQQS010000077.1, read as the reverse complement.
TTTTGAAACTTAGTTTGAAACGTACGTTTCGATTTTGAAACAATGATTTTATCCTGAGAGTCGCGGCAGAAAATGGGAACAGAAACGAATAAATACAGATCTATCCTTGAGAACGCCATTCCTTACATATTTTTTACGCGGCCCTTTCCCCAGATGAACGGTCTTCGGAAAGCCGCCGTGGAATTCGTGAACCCCTCTTTATTGGGAGCTACCGGTCTCCTCCAAAGGCTGCCCACGTTTCCGGCGGAGTGTGGATTTGAAGCGTTCGTCAGGGAAATTTTCGCTGATGAAGAAGCCGTTGGATCCTATTTGGCTGCTCTGGAGGAAAAGGGGAGAGTCGAAAATGTCGAGATCCGTTTGCGGGGAAGTGACGGCGGAGCATTCTGGACGCAAATGAATTCCAGGATCATAAGCGCCGAGAACGGGTTTTTTGTACAGGGTATGTTCGTAAATCTTGAGCGTGTGAAAGGACTCGAAGAAGCGCTTGTGGAGGAGAAGAAAAAGCTGGAAACGATTCTCTCGGGCGTGGGCGATGCCGTTTGTATTTATGACCGAAAATGCAAAATAATCTTCCAAAGTAGTCAGCACCGAAAACTTTTTGGAGAATCCGTGGGGGATATGTGCATGTATGCGCCCGCGCACGACGGAGCACAGAAAGAAAACAGGGATCCTCAGCGGTGGATCGAGAAAAAAACGGACGAGGCGGGTAACGACTGGGTTTATGAAATCACCTCGTTTCCCGTCCGGGATGAAAAAGGAGCTGTATTCGCAGGCATTAATATTGTCCGTGACATGACAACGCAGATTGAACTGGAACTCAGGACGCGGGAACTCACACGTATGCGGGGCGAGCTCGAAGGGCGGTATTCTTTTGAAAGCATGATCGGCTCTTCTCCTCAAATGAAAAAGGTTTTCGAAGCTGTCGAGGCCGTCTCGAATCTTGAAACCACGGTTCTCATCCAAGGAGAGACGGGTACCGGAAAAGAACTGGTTGCCCGTGCGATTCACCAAAGGAGCGCGCGCAGGGATAAACCTTTTATCGCAGTTAACTGTGGCGCGCTTCCGGAAACGCTTCTTGAATCCGAACTTTTTGGTCATGTCAAAGGCGCGTTCACCGGAGCCGCTTCCGAAAAAATGGGTCTCTTTGTAGCAGCCGAGCGGGGAACAATTTTCCTCGATGAAATTGCCGAGATGAACATGACTACCCAAGTCAAGCTTCTGAGGGTGCTCCAGGAGGGAAAAGTTCGGCGTGTAGGTTCAACGAAAGAGGAGGAAGTCAATGCAAGAGTGCTGGTCGCAAGCAACCGCGATTTAGCTTCTCTGGTCACTAAAGAGATGTTTCGCGAAGACCTATTCTATCGCCTCCATGTATTTCCTATATTCCTTCCGCCGCTGCGAGTGCGCGGCGATGATATTTTTCTTTTGGCTGGCCATTTTCTTAAGTTCTTCAGCCAGAAGAACCGTAAGAAGGTGAGGTTGTTCTCGAAAGACGCTCAGAAGATTCTCGTAGAGCACGCCTGGCCCGGCAATGTTCGGGAACTGGCTAATGTTGTGGAACGCGCCGTGATTTTAGCGAAAACCGAAACCATTACATCGGAAGAATTATTGCTTCCTTCCTTTATTAAGAGGGAAGAGCAGGCTGCGAAGACAAGCGGGGCGGCCGGCCATTCCCCCACTTTGCTTAAGGACAACCTTGATGAGATATCTCTGAAGCGGATTCAAGAGGCGCTTGTGCGGAACAAGGGGAATAAGGTAATCACCGCTCGTGAACTTGGAGTTTCTCGCACTACCTTATGGAGGAAATTAAAACAAAAAGAATTAGGAGAAGACGCAGGGAAGAAATAGCCATAGCCCGTTCTCCCATCCGGGTGCGCATCGGTGTCGTTATCCATCCGCATCGGCGAACGGGTTTTCTCTAATTTTTTATTGGGATTTTGAAACCCCGCAGCTTGCTGCGGGGAAAGGTGGAATTGGTGAGGAAGCCCCAAAGGGGACGGAGTCCCCTTGGTTTTCAGAAACTACGAGGAAGCCCAGATCAATACCCCAAGAAGCCCCGCCGCTTGCGGCGGGGTAAGCGGGTTCGATCTACTTCGACAGGCCGAAACAATTTCTTATGGAGATGGGTCGTGTTCTAAAAAAAGAGGGAAGAATCATTCTTTTGGATTGGTGCCGCGATTACCCCCTTTGCCGGTTGTGCGATTTATTTCTTAAATTTTTAGATCCTGCCCACAAACAATGTTATACCCAGGCCCAGTTACGCTATTTTCTTGAACAAGCCGGTTTTAGCGTTTTGTCCGATCTCAAACTCCGTCTTCATGTCATCTGGGGCACGATGATTGCGGAAGCGATTAAATAAGAGGTGGATCAGTGGATTTTCTCTTGACTCTGGAGCACGCTCAAGCATGTAAACTTATCGTGAGAGGTTTGAGATGAGCCAAAAAATAAACTGATGGGCGGACTTAAAAAAGGGGTTCAATGAAAGCCAAGAGCTTCGGAGTTTTATCGGTGATAACGGCCTCAGTCTGTTGCCTGGGGCCTTTTGTCCTTATTTTATTTGGACTGGGTAGTTTGGGGTTAGGTGCTGTGATTGGCAAATATCACTGGTACTTTATCCTTGCTTCCGGAATTTTGTTAGCCTTTGCCTGGAGATCCTATTTCAAGGAGAAAATATCCTGTGAGGCAAAACGTTGTGAAATGGAGGGGAAGAAGATGACATGCGCTGTGTTGACTTTGGCCACGGCCGTGGTTCTGACTTTTGCCGGACTCAACTTCTACACCTACGCTAAAGGAAGCAGTGAAATCCCCTTTTTCGAAGCTGGCGTCCAGGTCTCGATCCCGGTAAAAGGGATGAGTTGCTTCACCTGTGAGGTGGCCGTGCAATCGGCCGTAAAAAAAGTTCCCGGCGTTCACCAAGTCAAGGCAAGTGCCAGGGATAAGGTAGCTATTGTCTCTTACGATCCGCAAAAAGCAAACCTAGAGCAGATTGTAGCAGCGATTAACCAAACCGGTTACACTGCTGAGAAGCCAAGGATTTAATCAAAAAGAGAGGGGTCGAAAATGAGCCGCGGTTGTTGTCCTGATTATGAAACTTCGCCAAAGGCGCCGCAAGAAACCGTTACGGAGGTCTGTTGTGAACTTCATCCGCCACAAAAATGTGGTCCCGCAAAATGTCCGGAATGTGGAGAATTAGGGAAAACGGTTCAGCGAATCACTCTTGGAGCGCTCCTCAGACCTGAGAAACGTCCTGAAATTCCAAAACAAAAGGAGTTCTGCTTTTGCAGGAGCGCGACCTGCGCTATCGTATACTTTGCCCCAGACCGAGTGCTCTTTCGTAAAGACGATTTGAGTGTTGCTGTGGGACTTAAGGAGCCGCAGGATCCCGCAGCCCCTGTCTGTTATTGTTTCGGTTGGACTCCCGAGAAAATCCAAGCCGAGATCAGAAATACTGGCAAGAGCACTGTAACTGACCAAATCAAAGCCCAAGTCAAAGCCGGGAATTGTTACTGTGAAGTGACCAATCCCCAAGGGACCTGCTGCCTTGGAGATGTCTCAAAAGCGGTGAAAGAAATCAAGGAGAAGGTGCGTTTAGAAATTTAAATGGACAGGAGGTGCAATATGAACCGGATTGTATGGCTTACCCTAATCGTTTCTCTTGTCAGCGTTATGTCGGCAGCTCCGCTGTATGCCGAAATTGAAGAAGTGATCCTGGGTGTGGACGGGCTTGCGTGTCCATTTTGTGCCTACGGGCTTGAGAAAAAGATGACCCCCATCAAGGGGATGAAATCCTATGACGTGGATATGGGAGAGGGAAAAGTGTATCTGGAACTGAAAGAGAATGCAAAGCTCGACCTTGAGGCGTTTCGGAAAGCGGTTAAGGAAGCCGGTTTTACCCTGCGTGATGTCTATGTACGTGCGAAAGGAACAATTGAGAAATCCGGCGGGGGATATGCCCTTGTGCTTGGGCCAAATCAGGAACGCCTGCTCCTCTTTGACAAAGAAGCGATGGGTAAAGAATATCATCAAGGCAACAATCCCGAAAACCTCGTTTTAAGTAAAGAACGTGCCGGACAATTGGAAGAGTATGAGCGTAATAAAAAAGAAGTCCGGATTGAAGGATCAGTTCATGAACACCAGGGACTTCCTGCGGGACTTGCCGTTGAAAAGCTCGAGGCTTTGGGATGAGGAAACGATTCATTCTCGCAGGCTTTATTCTGGCGGTCATTGCCGGGTGTTCGACCAAAACAGGACAAAGTTACCATTTCGTTAAAGCTATTGGTCAAAAGGGAAGCGGGCCCGCCGAATTTCGTGAACCCATTGGAATGGCCATTGATCGGGAAGGCTTCCTTTATGTTTCCGATGCGGGAAATCACCGGATTCAGAAGTTTTCAAAAAATGGGGGATTCATCAAGGCTTGGGGTAAAAAGGGCTCCGCGAAAGGCGAGCTTAATCGCCCTATGCATGTGAATTTCGCTCCGGATGGAAACCTTTATGTGGCGGAGTACTTGAACGATCGGGTTCAGGTTTTTGACCGGGTTGGAAATTTCATTCGCTTCATTGGATTAAAGCCGAATGAAGGGAGCTATTTTGATGCCCCGGGCGGCGCTGCGGTTGATTCAAAAGGATTTGTTTATGTCGCTGATTTTTATCATCATAAAATTCAAAAATTTGATCCGGCTGGCGAATTTCTCACTTCTTTGGGTAAGCCAGGCAGGATCTGGCCGGGAAATTTGCATTATCCGACGGATGTTGAAATCAGTATCGACGGGACCCTTCTGGTTGCGGATGCCTACAACAATCGAATCCAAAAAATGACCCCTGATGGAATATCTCTCGCAAGATGGGGAGGTCTCTTGGGTCTGGGGATTCCGGGCACGGGCAAAGGTTATTTCAAAGTTGCCACTGGTATTGCGCAGGATGATGGGGGGGATATTTATGTCGCGGATTTCGACAATCACCGTGTTCAGAAACTTTCTCCCAAGGGAGACGTCACAGCCATTCTCAAAGGACAGGGAAGTGGAGCGTTAAAATATCCGACGGATGTCGCCGTTGATCATGAAGGAAATGTTTGGATTGTGGACTTCGGTAACAACCGGATAGTTCTTTATGCAAAAGATAAGTAAGTTTTATCTGATTCCTATTTTCCTTTCGATTCTTTTTTGCCGCCCCGCCTTTGCTATTCCCATCAATAG
>JACQQS010000007.1 GCA_016206925.1 Candidatus Omnitrophota bacterium | reverse complement strand
GGCTGAAACATCCGCGCTTCTGGTTATTCAAAGAACAACGTACCCTTCCTTAATTTCAGATCTGGCCTCTCACGAAAACCCAGTAGACGAAAATCGCCAACGCCGAAGTGTCGAAAATGAGTTTTAAAAGCAAACTCTTTGCCATTTGGTGCAGCTCGTCACTGGCTAAAGCTCGAAGACGTTTCTTCACCACACGATAAAAATACTCCCTTTCCGTCTTAGTAAAAACCTTGGCGTCCGTCTTCTTGCGCAGAAGGTCTTTCTGGCGGGGTGTAAACAATTCGGAGAGGAGAAGTTCCAGCTCCAGCTCATGTTTCTTTTGACTTGCTTGTTTCTCATCTGAAACAAGCGTAACGTAACGACGAAAACTGTTCTTGAGCCTCTCGGTAGAAAGCCGAACGTCTCCGACAAGAACTTGTTCTGATTTCAGGAAAGGACCTTCGAGTCGGCTGAGAACGGTCTTGCCAACTTTGCATTTCCTGAACAATTTTAAAACCTTTTCTTGGTAATGCTTTTCAAGACCAAAAAGACGGAACAAAAGAAAGCTGAGCGCCACGAGATGCAGCCATCGCGTCGCTTCTTTGCCGTTAAACCGTTTGAAAGGATCCCAATCCCGACTCTCCCACGTTAACCTATCTTTCTTTTTAAGCGCATTAAATAGAACGACAGGGAATCCTTTAAGCAGCCGGGCATCATTTTGCCTGGGCAGATTTTCAAGCACTTCCTCCGGCTCCACAACCGCTTCGGGCTGCATAAGAGCATAACCGTGTTCCGCTAAATAATCGAGCAGTTGATTCTTATCCATCTAAATATGCTTGTAAGAATGATTTAAAATGTGAGAATATATCTCATTTTTGTAACATAAACTGTGATTTTTATCACAAAAATAGCTATTAAACATTGACAAGGCGCCTGAATAGACTGATAATTACAGCATGAAACGGGACGCCTATCAAAATCTGGTTACCTGGAAAAATTCAGAAAGACGAAAACCCTTGCTCCTTAAGGGCGCAAGACAGACCGGCAAAACTTATCTCCTCATTGAATTTGGCAAAAAGGAGTACGAAAAAGTCCATTATTTTAATTTCGAGGAAGTCGCTCAGCTCAGCCAATTCTTCGAAAAAAACTTAGATCCACGAAGGATCCTGTCCGATCTTGCCATTTATTCCAAAAACCAAATCCGCCCCGGAAAGGACCTCATCGTTTTCGATGAGATTCAAACCTCGAATGCGGCTCTCAATTCGCTGAAATATTTCCACGAACAGGCCCCGGAATATCACCTCGCCGCTGCCGGTTCTCTTCTTGGCGTCAAACTCTCCTCGCCAGGATCTTTCCCCGTAGGAAAGGTAAATTTCCTTGACCTTCATCCTTTAACCTTTCTAGAGTTCCTCGATGCCGTAGGAGAATCCCGCTACAGAAAGGTCTTAGAAGAGACCGAGGGCTTTCACCCCTACGCCGGGCCCTTCCATCGGGATCTCATTGATCTTCTGCATCAGTATTATTTCGTCGGTGGAATGCCTGAAGCGGTCCAATACTATGCTGAGAAGCGGGACCCCGGAGAAATCCGTCAAATTCAACGTGAGGTGATCGATTCGTATGTGTTGGACTTTGCCAAGCACGCGCCGCCTTCTGATATCGCGAAGCTCACCTTGATTTGGAACTCTCTCCCTCAACATTTGGCTCGGGAGAATAGAAAATTTATCTTTTCAGCGATCAAAAAAGGAGCCAGGGCAAGAGAGTATGAAAACGCGCTCGCTTGGCTGGACGATACAGGATTGATTTATCGGGCCAGCGCGGTTGAGAAAAGTCAATTGCCTCTCAAGCATTACGCCAACCAAAGTTGTTTCAAAGTCTATGCCCTTGATGTCGGGCTTTTGGGAGCCATGGCCCAGACACCAACCACTGCTATCGTGGAGCGTTACCGGCTCTTTGAAGAATATAAGGGGGCCTTAGCGGAAAACTATGTGGCCCAGCAGCTCGTTGCCCTTTTGGAAACTAAAAATCTTTATTATTGGCGCAGTGAGGGAGGCCGAGCAGAAATTGACTTTCTCATTGAGCTAAAAGATCACATTTACCCTCTTGAAGTTAAGTCGGGAGTCAACCCCCGGAGTCGGAGTCTCGCATCCTACGCGAGTCAATTTGCTCCTCACTTGCTGATTCGCTCTAGTCTCTTGAATCTCAAACGAGACCAAAAGATCCTCAACCTCCCGCTTTATGCCCTTTCCCTTCTCAAAACCTTGACACTACCGGCTTAGAGCACAAGTCTTGCTCTTAGCCTTTATGCCATCCAAAAACGCTGGTACTTGTGAAACCACTTCTAGGCGGCGATGAGAACGCTTAGCTGGGCGCGGAGTTCGTTGGAGAGTCTGAATAGTTCGGTGCTGCCCATCGCGTCGAAGTTCACTTGAATCTGACGCCTCTGGGCATTCACATCCATAACTTGATTGAGAAGTGTGCTGCCGTTCAGGTTAAAAGCAAATCCGGCCGCTTCCAAACCCAGGAAGGAAGCAACGTCAAGCCTGCGCGCGGCAATATCCGGACTGAGCTGATTGAGATCTAGCTTAAGTGTCCAAGCGCCTTCGATGGTCTCTGGCGAAACCACAATCACACGATTCATAAAATCACCGTTGATGCCGAGTTGCCCGGCCAGAATGCCGAGAACGCCCTGACCCTGCTCGCCGTTCGCCAGCAGACCGTGGACTTTCGCATTAAAAGATGCGCCTTGCAGATGAATGAAGTGAATCCGATCACGCACGCCGAAGGATCTGAATTTTGCGAGCTCTTTCTGCATCTCGGCAACGAAGGCATTTCCTGCGCTGCCGTTATCCTGAACTACAAGAACTCCTTTATGAGCACTTGAAGCAGCGAACCCGATTAAGGTGCTGATGTTGGAAAGGCTGGCCTGCGAAGCGCGGACAACCACAATACCTGCTTGCGTCAATAGATCGTCATTGCGAGGCGACACCGCTGTGTCGCTCCCGCGAAAGCGGGGGCCCAATTCGTGGATTCCCGCTTGCGCGAGAATGACGTCCGTGTCAGATTGCTTCGCTCCGCTACGCTCCGCTCGCAACGACGGTTCCTGTGTCATTGCTTCGTCGCCCCTATCGGGGCTCCTCGCAATGACAGGCGTTTCAACTGCTCTGAATCCGAATCCGGCAGAAGTTTCCGCTGCCGATGAAACGGAAAATTTGATAAAGGTATTCTCAAGATCGGCTTTCTTTGTTTCGAACCCCTCCCAATCACGCGGCAGAACGGCAGCCCTTCCAATAAACTCTTTTAATACATTGACTTCCCAATCCCGGATAACGGGCGTCAAACCACTTCCGCTCTCTCGAAACCGGCGTTGGAAATCTTCCAAAATCTGAGCATATATGCGTTCTACAACCTGCCCCAGCTGTTGGTGAGAAACTTTTTCCCGTTCAAGCCAAAGAGAATCACCGCTTAAGCGATGATAAAAAATATCAGCGAGAGCGAAAAGCGCGTCATTGGGATCCTGTGAAAGCGACATCCCGTAAAGCACCGACCATACCAGAGGCGGCGTGCCGGGACGCTCGACGCTTTGGCCCAACGTTTCTAAAAATAGCCTGCTCAGAACCGCTACGTTATGATGCGCCAGCTCACCTTCGATGTAGCTAATCCGGTGGTAATCTGTACGGGCAGAAGAGACCCCCGAATTTTGAAAATGCTCGGCTGTGCCATTTTTAAGAGCCTCTTCCCAAATCCTTCTAAAACCGTATCGGACTTTCATCTCCTCAAAATCAACGGGAACACGCTGCAGGATTTGCCTGACGTAATACGGGCGAAAGGCTTTTGGAATCCGTTTGAAATAACTTTCTCCCGTGCGTGCATTAAAAATAAACCGTTTCTGGAATCCCTCCAGTTTATCGTAGCCTTCCAACTGCTCATCCTTATCCGGTTCGGGCAAGGGACGCTGTTTGTTTTCTTGCACGATCACCTCCAGCTTTTGCTCCAAATTCTCATCATCCACAACCAGGCTTCCCGGCGCAACCGACTGTACGGTCAGCGCTCCGTGATGAGTACCCAAACCATACCGCCGCGCAAAATCCGGTGCGACATCTACAATGCCGAGCCTCCACAGGTTGTACTGAACGTCAAAAAATTGATCGATGATCTCTTGTGCTTCCCCAAGCTTCGCCTGAGCTTTTTGAGCATTTTCTGCACCGGCTTGCCGGAGAAGTTCCTCGTACCGGCCGCTTAACTGGTTTAGCTTTCCTTCAATGAAAGGAAGCTGGTTCATGATGAAAACATGCCGGAGATCGACTTCATGATCCCTTTCCTGGAAATTACCGCGTCTTTCAGCAACTTCTTCCAGAGCCCGATACCGCAGTTTTCCTTTTAATCGGTTCGATAAATCCAAAATCTGTCCACCTGCAAAAAGGCCCTGCGTACGCCTTAAGATATTTCTCAAATGCGCTTCGGTATCGGGATCAAGATAGCCGGTCCCGCCCTGGGATGAAAGTTCGAACTTAAGCAGTAGATACTGACCGAGGGCGAGCGTTCTGAACGTGCCTCCAAAATATCGTTCAAAGCGTTCTCTTGTTTCAAGGTCTGGCTCGCCGGGAAATGGCCTTGGGTCTCTAAGCAGTTTCCTTTCTGTTTCTGCGCGCTGGCGTACGGATTCAATCCAATCAATGAGCGTTTGTTCTCCCGCTTTGGCGCTGTCGCTTAAGATGCGGCGAAGATCAATTCCATGTGTCGTGAATATTTCTTCTTCCCCGATGGTACGTCGGCCATAAACATCGTTTCGGAAAATCTGCTCCGATAGCGTAAGGCCGTTGACCTCCACATGCCTATGAAGGGGAATACCGCTATCCGTCCTACGCAAGGTGGCAGTACCGCGTGTCTCAAAAGCCTGCCAACCCAATTCATGCACCGGCAGATCTTCGGTAAGGGTCCTCTGCCAGAATAATTCGGCCTGTTTGTCGATCTCGTCCCAAGGCATCTGCCGCTGAAGGGACCGCTTCACTCTCCTGTAATTACGCACTCGCGCCGACACATTGATGCTCACCGTAAGGTCCCAGATTTTGGGATCGCGCCTGTCCGATACCAGAATTAAAGCGCCCTCGCCGTTTACGATCTGCTTTTCTCCGGGTTTAACAGGATTCCAGACCTCGAGCGCTTCGACTTTTGCTTTCTCACTAAGCTGAACGGGATTCTCCCCTTCAATATCCAGGAATACTCCGGTATCCGTGTAGCGGACATGAAAAACAGACTCCCGAATGGTAATTCGAAACGATTTGTCTTTTAAACGTTCCAGCCGGATCGGAGTCGTACCCGATACAAATGTCTCGGTCGATTTCACATTCAAATACGGCTTGCCGCTTTGTTCCGTCACATTCAAATCAGGCTCATGACTTCGCTTCCAAATTTCGTTCAAATTGAATCTTCCATTGTCGAGAGGTTCGATAAAAATAGTACGGTAGCCATTAAATATGGTGAGGGTTTGGCCTTTGTCTTTGTGTACCAAGCCAAATTTCAGCCGGCCCCTGCCGGTTGTGTCGTAAATGGGCTTTGTCGCGCGTTCGTTTCTTCTGAGCGCATCAACAAAATCAACATACCGGTCCATAGAAACCTTGTCCTCCATATATTCGCTGTGCCTTTTTGTGGGATCGCGATCTTCCGGATCGATCAGGAAATCATCAAAAGAGAAATCCCGGACCTTGACACTCGGATAATGTGCTTCGAGCCAGCGGTTTACCTTGCGGGTTATGGTGGTTTTCCCGCCGCCCGCTGCTCCGCTCAACCCAATCAAGACCCGCGGCTTAATCGAAAGGGCCGCATCAATAGCTGGATTGGCAAAGGAACGTAACAGTTGTGTAAGGGTAATCTCATGCCTTTGCTTGGATCCTTTGTCTGTAAGTACTGCAAGAAGCAAGTCATCCGTTCTATCAAACATGCCGAGAGGCACCTGTATGGAAGTTTTTAATTCACGCTGAAGTTTCGCCACCCGTTCCAGTAATTGAGCTTGTGCTTCCCTCAGAGAAATTCTATCTCCCGACTTACGACTGATAATTTCCTGGAGAACGCTTATGGCCTGGACATCGTCAAGCGACCGTATTGCAAGCGGTTCTCCGCTGCTCACGGCCTCTACCCCAAATCCGGCGGTCGGAGCAATTTCAGCAGAACCAAAGCCTTTTGAGCCGGAAGAAATTTCATCGGCGAGGGCTTTGGCCTGGGGACTGAGCAAGTCGCCTTTGGTCAAATAGGCCGCACGTTCGTTGATAATTTTAAAATTTCTGCTCACATCGCCAAAATCCTTGTTGGGAATAAAACCAACATCTCTAATGGCCCTGCTGCGCGCTTTCTCATCTGCAACATCACGTATTTCATCGATCGAAGTTGTCTGGACAACTGCTGTCACAATCTGCCCGTGAAGAGGCTCGGCAGTCACAATATCATGCCCGCGCGTTTCGATAACCGTTCCGCCTTCGCGCGTGCTTGCTTTTCGTGAGAATCGCGCCCGTCCGCTGTCTGCAATTTTCACCAGTTCGCGATCACGCAGGCTTGCATCTCGCATCTCTTGCAATTCAAAAAATGTCTCTTCAGGCGCGTAATGCTTGCCAAAAATGCTCAAGCTTGCAATGCGTGACCCGGTATTAGCCAACAAGCTTCGTACGTTGATATCCGTTCTCCCGCTCAATTGATCGTCTTCTGCAACGATGGCTTGCTTCCTCCTCAAAGTGCCGGACTTCCAAGTTACCATACCGCCGCCCACAGCACCTTGCCCTTCTTCCGGTCGGCGGGCTGCAATATACAGCACGTCAGGCCGGCCGCGCAGTGACAGTTTCCTGTTTCTCAACGACAAAAAGTACCCGATTTCGAAAAGCGCGTTTTCATCAAGTCCTCCGCCAGGATTATCCACTTGCCATGTGTAAATAACGGGCCGATCTTTGCGTGAACTACTCTTCATAAATTTCAAAACGAGCCCGCTTGCTACAAATTGATGCAGAGATTCACCATGCCCCTCGGGGGCGAGGGTGTCCGTCAACCGCCCCTGATCATCAAATCTCGGCACAAGCGGCTGCAAATACGGTTGCACATTTTCGGGATGAATACCCCATCTTCCCAACTTGTCAAAATAAGCTTCGAGTTCCTCGATGTTACGCGGATTAGCAAGAGGTGTAATGGGGATGTTATCCACGCCGATTTGTTTCTGAAAATTGGCAATATTCATAAAAATGACATCCAAAAATGTCAGCGGTGCGCCATCCACGACTGCGGCCGGCATGAACGCTTTGTATTCGATCGACTCAAGAACCGAGCGTGGATAATGCCGCAGAAGCTCTTCCGGAACCTGGTCGAGACTTTTCGCGTCACGCATGCGGGCGCTCGCGCCGGCTAGAAGAGGATTCAATATGACCATGCCTTTATGGAAAGCTTCGATGGCCAGGCGGATATAATACGCGCGCTGTTTGGGGTTCTTTTCCCATGAAAGGTCGCTCAGCTTCAAAATGCGGCGCTCGGGAGCTTTTCCGATCACTTTTCCGCGGGGCGCTTTATCTTTCACTTTTAACCGGGCATTCTCTTCGGCATGGGCTCGAACCGCTCTCTCGCTTTGCAAAGTGCGGAGCGCGTCCAGAGAAAGTTCCGTCCCGCCGCGCTCCCGCTTGCCGACTTTATTCTGCTGGCGGAACGGTTCAAGCAATTGCAAAACTTCGCCAATCAATTCAGCCAACCGCTTGTTGCTCGGGCCTTCCAAAGCCAGCGCAAGCTTGGGCTCGGTATTGGAATAACGCAGAACTACCCAGCTGCGATCTTCAAAGTTGACGCGCACACCATCCTGGTACTTCTTAACGGAGGCAACCCGCTGTTTAAATGAGACGTGGCCGCCTTCAATCGAGCGGGTCAGGGACTCGGCAATTTCTTTCTTGAAACCGTCTGGAGAATCGATTCGAAAATCATCGATAAAGGTGTCGGAAGCAATGGAAGCCGGTGCGAAAGGCTTGAAAAATTCGCTTATCTTCGTTCCAGCCGGCGCGCTGGTCAGTATCTCCAGCTCCTTCAGGAATGTATACATGGCGTCATCAACCGGTTCCGCTTCGAGGCCGGGCCGATCGGCAAAAGGCAGGAAGTCAAAGTGGCCCAAAACTTCGAATGCGAAGAAATCTTCCAGGAACGCTGCGAAGAGCCGCTTTATCTCCGGGTCGTCCCTCAGAATCGGAATTTCCTGGGTGGCTTTCTTAAGCCTTCTCACCTCATCCTTTAAATACCGTTTAACCGCCGGCTGGCCGGACTCAATGTCTTTAATTTTTAACTGGTAACCCTGTTCAATATGCTGATTGATCAAATCGAAAATCTGATTGGGCATGCGGCTGTCCAAGCCGATGTTTACAGCAATTCCTGCCTTGGCTAATTTATCATGCGTAAGAAACCGCTTATGCTTCTCAAACAAATTGTGATAAAGGGCCGCCCCGATCACAACAGGTTTCAAGTCCTTCCCCCGCTCATCTATGAGACGATGCCTGTCTCCATCAGAGTCAAACGCTACACCCAAATCGCGCTCGGATGGCGTGCCCTTCAGAGCAAGCAATGCTTGAGTAAATCGTACCTGAGCTTCAAGCCTCATGGGATCGGCAATAATTTTGGAATTGGGATCGGCTAACTCATTTTGCGTAGTGACGTCAACGCCGGAATTCCTTAGGATTTCCGCGAGAACTCCAGTGGTCCCGTTTCCGTGATCGGTCAAAATCTTGTATCGTTTTGCAGCTTCTCTCAGTACTTTTCCAAATCGCTGGATGATCTGCTCTTGATATCCCGGCAATACGTCGGCAATTTCTTCCTGCTTCCCTCGGCGGCCTTCCGGCTCATCGTGCACGCGCGTCTCTTTAATTCTGTGATACAGATCCCTTAAATCATCGCCGGCAAAAGGAACCCACTCCCCGTTGATGAAGAGCTCCAATTTAAAACCGCCAAAAATCCAGCGCGCGAGATGAGAAGCCGTAGCCTGGCCGCGCCCTACATACCGTCTCCCCTGCTTTGTATTTCCTAAAAGCTGGCGCCTGTGGGAAACAGGCGTCGGTACATATTCGCGCGTAAACTCGACATTTATTCCATGCTCGCTGAGTGATTTGGCAAAAGCATCGACAAGCAGCCGGTTTACGGGCCGTTCATCACCGGTGAGCAGGAACCACGGCTTATCCGCGGAACTGCCGGGCTGCTCCTGCTCAAGCAAGCGGTGCGCTATGGATTCACCGAATAGCGCGGCATCCTCTACGGTAATTTCGTTTTTGGTTACGTCGCCCCGGATGTCGTATTGACGGAAGATATGGGGAGGTATATTTTCTCTTCGGCCTTCAAGCGCCGACCTCTCGGCCCGGCTTCTAGCCGGCTGGGGAAGCCCGAACACTTTGGCCGCATAAGCTACCGCCTTTGGCGATCCTGCAATGTATCCAGGCAATCTTTTCCCGTCCGCCACCTGATCAAGCATCGAGCGCGAAAACCGCCACGGCTGACCATCCTCCAGACGAATAATCTGCCCGCCTGTCTCTTCAATAAAGAACATGTTTAATTCATCCCAAATATATCCGTCCGTTGTTATCACAAGCCTGGCCGGCAGATTAAACGTACCGCTTGCCGCAATTTGTATGGCCGACGCCGCAGTGCCTAGGAGTTGGTTCCTGTTCGGAAAAGCCTTGCGCACCGCCTTTATCTTTTCCTGCATGGATTTACTTCTTTTAACGCGGCTGCTAAAGCGAATGTGGCTTTGCGCCGTCTTGGGATCAAAATCATCGGCCATTTGTACCAGTCTTCCGTTGACCGTTACGCCTTGACCGCGAACGGCCACGGCGCGGATGCCGCCCTCTTCGCCGGGGATATCCAGATCGGGGCTTAAAAATGTGTGAATGAGGGGCTCGCCTCTAAAAAGCAGACCGAGCGCTATGCCGGATCCCTGAACTTTCGAAGGTGTCCGCGATTTTTCACCGCCGATCCAGCGGATAAAGTTATTGGTACCGTCGATCTCATCTAGAACAATGGTCCAATCAGAATGAGCATTTTCTTCGTTGATTTTCTTAATCCGTTCATCATCCATCCCCTCTTCTGAAATAATGCGCGCTTTGGAAAGCAGGGGGTGCGCTTTGATTAGCTCGAGCAGTTTTGTCTGGATGTCAAGATCAGCATTCGTAACGGAAGTTCCGTCCGCCTTCTTCTTGATCACCAGTTCTTTTTCACGGCGCTTGTACTGCCAAAGAATAAGTTCAGCTTCGGTCAAAAGCTCATCGAGAGCATCGCGCATTTGGGTAAGATCTAAATCATGCGGCAAAACCAGGGGCAGGCGTTCATCGCTTAGGCGCGCGCCCTCAAGTTCGGCGGCGTATTTGTTGACATTAATGAGACGGCGCCGGTCTACTCCCGGAACGATCCATATGTCTAGGGCGTTAAGATCAAGACCCGCTTTGACAGCTCGCTCAAGCCACGGACCAAAACGATATTTCTGCACTTTCCCTTTCCAAACGCCAATTACACCTTTCCGTCTTCCGCTCGTCGAGGGCACGGAAGCTACCGCTTTGGCAATATCCGCAAATTCTATGGAGGTTCTTGAACTGGTACCCGGAACAAGGATATCGATATGCTCCTGGCGCGCAAACTCTTCGGCATTAATACTGCTCATGCTCCCGCCCGTGGCCAGACGAACCTGCTTTGCGTAAGCTTCTCCAAACCGTTCTGCCAAGAGTACGCGGATGCGACCCATGGACTCATTCGTAGTTTCCGCGTCCGACTTCTTCAGCTGTCCTTCCTGACTTATATTAGAAGGTTCTTCCCAGAAGAAAACGGTGCGTGAAGTATCCCGAATAATATTTTCGTCAATGCCGTCAACCAAAGTATTGATGGTTAGCGCATCCGCTGCCGGGACCCGGATTAAAAAGTGCGTGTCACCTCGATCAATACCTTCCTTCCACGCCCGATTAATTTCAGCTGCGCTCCGGACGGGCAGGATTTCCGGATGGATTAGGAATGAGCCGTCGAATTCCTTCTCAATGCCCTTCGTTCTGAATGCCGGTTTCCGCTTGCCGTGATAGGTCAAAAGCTGGGTATGAAGCGAACGGGCTTCTTCATGGGTCGGAACAAGCGCCAGCGCATGTCCCAAAATATCCTCGGCCCGTTGATTGGCTTGATCGACATCCTGGACTTCCCGGTTTAATCCTAAAATGGCTTTCTTTGCTTCGAGTAAAAGTTTCTCCGCCCGAATTTCACGCAGGAATATTTCATTTTCAAAATCCCTCGCGCGCGTAGGCGAGGCATCTTGGCCCGCGAATTCAATCTGGGGCGGGACGCCCTGGCTACGCAGCGTTTTTAGTGTCAACCGCTCGGCCTTGACCAATTCTTCTTCGGCGCGGTTAAACATTTCAAATCCGGCAAGCGTGCCGTTGGCTTCGGCCAGATAAGCTTTTCCTACTTCAAAAGCGAAGCGGGCCTTGCCCCATTTCGCCCGGTACTCGCTTTCATGTCTCAGAAGATCGGCGAGCCTTGTCTCCATCGTAATTTCATAAACGACTCCGCGGCCCGAATCCCCGCTCTCCGTAATCCGGTACGTGTAAACGCCTGGAATGCCTGCGGGACCCAGCTCGATTCTCGGCTCCACATTCATGCCGGGAATGAATTGATTGCGCTTCGTGGCGCCGATGTAAACCACGCCGTCGTTTCCGCCCGCCAGTTTCTCAGACTGGGGGTCCCAGGAGCTGTATTTCGTGGTCCACTTGCGAAGCTCGGTTGTATTGACGATTTGCCTGGCCAATTTTCTTAATTCCCCGGCCGGTACTTTTTGTTTGTCTCTCAATTTTTTGAAATGCGTTGCCGTCTTTTCATCGGCGCTGTCCCGAATGGCTTGTTCTAATACGGCAGAAACCCGGCCTAAATGATTTTGCAGAACTTGAGTCACATTTTCAATCGTCATATCGTTTGCACGCTTAAGCTCGACAATGGCCGGATGCGTAAAACCGGCATCCGCCAGGAGCTCAACTTCTTCATAGGGGTAAAGCGCAAACAATTTCGTGAAGCCTAAACCTTTGGGAAGTTTTCGCATCATTTCATAGGAAGACATTACAGCGACATACTCGAAGTCCTTGCCCTTCGAAAGCATGGCGCGCAAAACGGCTTCGGGTAGCGCCGTAACACCAAAGACACCGTCAAGCTTACCCGCATGAACAGCCAAAACGGGCGTAAGATCTCCGTCCATCACAAAGGTAAGGAGCTTTCTCCCTTCTTCATCCCGCAATGTATATGTTCCCGTCCGCTCGATGCGATTTACTACATATGCCATCGCGCGCTTCAGAAAATCCTGATCGCTTTCGTCGGCACCTTGCTTGATGAGCTCTCCCCGCGCACGACTCCGAATTTGAAGCCCTTGTCTGATAGCGCCGGCCATTTGTCCTGCCAGAGAACGGTTCTTCTTGGCTTGATGAACAAACGCCAAAGCCTGACCAACCAGTTCATAATTTCTTTCACGCAGCAAAACCAGATTGTGAAGCTCGGAAACATCTTTACCTCGAACGCGCGCTTCTTCCAGCAGATTTTCTTTTAACCTAAAGTCGGCGGTTGCTTCGCCGGTAATCGGATCTTCCTTGATGCCGATATCGACGCGAGCGCCCTTAGGTCCGACAAACAAAAGCGCGTGAAGATCGGGCGCCTCCAAAACTTTTCCCTTCTGGCCCAACCCAAAGATGTTAATCTGGTTCAATATTAAAATCTTGAGCTCGGCTTGTGTTAGCTCCAGCGGATCAGTGGCCGAGTCGGCTTCTACCCGATCGATACTCTTCCGGCGGAAATAGACCCAAGCCCCGCCCAGCCTCAAACCCGGCGTAACGGTGGGAGCATCGTCACGATACCCTTCGGCCACTACACTTCTTGCGGCAAGCCGCCCTTCCTGGTTGGCACCTTCGATAATTGCTTTTGAAGCGGCGCCATCGGCGGGTTTTTTCGTGAAAGGATTGTTGAAATTGTTATGAAAACGGCGCGTAGCCGCAACGGCTAAAATGACCCCAAGAATCGTGCTCGGCAGATTTTCGATGGAGCCCGAATTTTGCTTGAATTTTCCGTAACGTTTAACCACTTTTATATCGATCATGCGGATTAAGCTGGGATCAAGACCTTCGAGAGAACGAGCGTAAGCCTTGATTTCTTCGGCGCGGCCTTGTTCTAATTCGTGGCGATACTCTCTTTCAAGAGAAGCGTTAGTTGGGCTGGGTTTAAGTGCGTCTTTAAGTTCCTTTTGGGTAGGTTTTCTATTCTCTTTCTTAGCTTTTTGTTCGGCTTGCTCGGTTTTTTGAGCACGTTCGATCTGCTGGAGGGCGGCAAATGCGCGGTGACGAAGGATAAGCCCCGCCGGTTTCTTAAGACGTGCGTTCCGCACAAACCATTCCAGTTCAGTACTTAATTTTGATTTCGATACACCCTGAACATCCTGACTGCCAATATGTTTAATCGCGCCGGCCGAAAGCATGCCGGCTATGTTCAGAATGGCGTAAGTCCCTTGGAAATTCTTCTCGGCATCTTCCGGCTGCTGTGTCATTCCCGCGGAAGCGGGAATCCATGTGCCGTGGGTCCCCGCTTTCGCGGGGGTGACATCCATTTTATTCCGAGCTTTAACCAGCCGTTCATACATGACATCGGCAACCAAATTCTCGCGGCCGTGGTTTTTCAAAACGCCGGCCAGAAGTTTTAGAATGTCCAGATCGCTTTCTTCCTTTAATCTGCGTGCGAGCGCACGGTCGACTTCCTGGAGCGTAGCCAGGTCAAACTTACCCAGTTCGCCGTAAATTTCATCGAGAATATCAACGGCAAGCATCCGGTATTCTGCTTTCGGGTGACTCAGATAATGATTTATGTAAAACTTCGCGGCTTCCGGAAGGTCGGCCTGGTGTGTCCTTAAATCCTCTATGAAGGGGCCGTAAAGGTCGTTGAATTTGTCCCGGTCATTAATAAAGCGGGCCATTTGAAGCGTGGCTTCCTTTAAGCTTTTTTCCAGGCCGACCGGCATCGGACGTGTGTAACGGCCGAGCAGATAAATTGGGCGTATCGGCGCAAAATAACGGTGGTAAAGCCAATGGCCGGATTTGGAAACGAGATAGAGGCCTGCAACCGCAACGAATGCTCCTTCCATAATGTGGGGCCACTGAACACCGCCTAAAGCGGGCGCTATTTGGCTAACACCAAGTAAATATTGAAGACCATAAACGTAATATCCTAAGAGACCGACGGTGACCCCGCCAAATACGGCGGTGAGTGTTAGATAAAGAACAAACTTGGACCAGGGCTGCCGATCGTACAACCGCAAAAGTTTGGCGATCACGGGAATAAGCAGGAGCATTTCCGGATGGAAAACTCCGCCGTGCAGAAAATAATGAGCGGCCACCAAAGAGGTAAGGACTTTCGCAACCACAGATCCTCCGACGATCGCGGGAACAAAAGCTGTCAAAAGAACACCCACGCCGGTGACGGAAAATAAAGCCGCTACGCCCAGTAAAATGTAAGCGGCCGTGCGCTTTGCGGGTGATTTCATTCCAATCGCATTAAGGAGAATTTGTGACTTTTGGTATGCATACCCGAGAACAATAATCAACGCAGGCAAAATGCCTAAAACCGTTAAAAAACCTGTGACTATCGGTAAAGCGGCGACTAAAGCCAAACCCGAAAGAACCGGGGTCAGCCAGCCAAGCCAGCTCATTCCGGCAGCAGCCGCAGCTAAAGCACTTAAAGGCACAGATGAAAAAGCCAGTGCTTGTGAGCCGGCGAAAAATCCAAGCGGCTCCGCCATGCGACGCCAAATCGATTGTTTTTCAATATGAGTGAAATAATTCCTTCCGGCCCAATCAGCCAGATAAAGAAGTACGAACGCCGATGCCGAAACAAGCATGAGAGCGCCGATCGGTGCTGAAGTGAAAGCCGCAAAAACCGATCCGGCCAATCCGGCAAGCAGGGTAAAGACAGTGAATTTGACCGGAGCAATATTATGCACAAAATCAACTAAGGCCTTTTGAGCTGCCACAAACAGGTTAGTCAATGGTTTAATAAGTTTGATTATGCTGATCAAGAACGGCAAAGCCAGTACGACGGCGATCGCGATTGCCGCAACAGGAGAAACAGCAAGAACGGCAAACGTAGCCGGCAGCGCACCCGCCACGACAGCCCACGCGTAGAGAGTACCGAGAGCTGCCGGCAGGAATGCTCCGGCCGTCCATTTCATCCAACCGCTCGAGACCTGATTGGTAATATTTAATTCAGCGGGAAGCAGGAGGAAGAACGCAACAACGAACGCACCGATTCCAAACGCCAGACTGGCGCCTAAAACTCCTACTGCGAACATTCCGGAAAGGAGCGCTAACGCGGGCAATGCTAGATAACGAATCGAAAAATAAATGCCCCGCCAGAAAGAATCTCTGCGGGCAGTGTGATGATCGTTAACGGCCTTAACAGCCAGCGACATTTCATATGCCTGATTGGGATCTTTGGCGTCCAAAAGAGGAGTTTGATGTCTTGTAAGCGGAATGTCTGCCGCCTTCTTCGCTAAAGCCGGATCGGAGAGCTGGACACCATCAAGTAAGCGCGATTTCAGAAATCCGGCTAAATTATCCTTCGTTAAATTTCCACCGTAAAGAACGGTGGCATTAGCTCCGACGGTTTTTCGAATCTCAGATGCAAAGAGCGATGCGGTTTCCACAGTTTGAGGAATAGCCGGCCGGTAAAGGAATATGATGCGGTCGCTGAGGCCATTCAGCCCCTTGGTCATCTGTTCCACTTCCTGCCTGATGGAATCGGCGCCGGTTTCCAATGTCGTAGATTTTAGGTGCACAATGGGCGTCCGGCCCGCATTCAGTAAAGTTTGAATCCGCTTTGGCGCATTGGCCAACGTTTCAATATGCACATATCCTGCATTCAATCCACTCTTCGCACCAAAGCCGGCGGATAAACCTTGTTCGCGTTTTGCATCATCAGACAATTCAGGTAGCGCCAGCCGGCCTTCGTTTAAAGCAGCGCCACCGTCTTGGAGAGCTTTCACAATATCCAGAAGAGGATTCTTTCGAGGATCTTCCGCTCCCCTTTGAGTCACGGGCAAAATAACGGGCTTGGCCAAACGGTCGTAAGGTCTCGGAGCCGGCGGAACAACAGACTTTTTCTTTTGTATCCAGCGAGAAACAACTGAATGTATTTCATCTTCGGATTTTCCTTGAGCTACCATCTGGAAAATCTGGCGAATCTCCTCGGCTGTTTCGGAATCCAGCGGGGTGGACTGCCGCGGGTAAAGACCGGTTCCCTCCTCGAGGAGAAAAGTTTGAATGAGACGGCCAACCGTTTCCGGATACGCGGCTTCAAGCGTGCGGTAAGCCACTTCGCGCAGACGTGGATGGCTGCCGTGCTCTGCGGCAAATAAGATGCGTGACAATTGGCCGGGGCTGCTTAAATACCTCTGAATTCCCTCACGGTCCTTCACATCGAGAACAAAATATGGTTTTTTTACTTTCCGCTGTTCCAGGTAATCAGCCGA
Source organism: Candidatus Omnitrophota bacterium (assembly GCA_016206925.1). Classification (GTDB taxonomy): domain Bacteria; phylum Omnitrophota; class Omnitrophia; order Omnitrophales; family JACQQS01; genus JACQQS01. The sequence continues at coordinate 30,900 of JACQQS010000007.1, read as the reverse complement.
CCGCTTCACGGCAGGAATTGCGGCTTGCGTCACGACATGGTAAACGGCCATGGCTACTACAAGATCAAATCCGACATCCTGGAAAGAACGCGGAAGAAGTTTCTTAACTATTTCCTTCGCATGCTCGCGCATTTTCTCCACGCGGTTTTCCTTGCTTTCCACGGCCTCGCGCAATTTATAAATGTCCTTCGCGAGCCCTTTGTGGCGTTCCAAGATTTCGCCGGCCAATGCGCCTTTTAGATTATGGCGGAAAATTCCTCCCAAGATTACGTAAAAAGCGTAAGCAATGGCGTACGAGTGCCAGGCAACGAAAATACTGCGACGCCACGGTTTTTCTTTGACCCAGTTTTTAATTTCGTTGTAGATATGCCAAATACCGCCCTCACTGATCAGGGTGTTTAAGAAGTTTCTAAGCGAACCTAAAATGCCGAGCACGCCAACGCCGATTTGCCGGCCTGTTCCGATCGCGCGTCTCGAAACGCCTGCTGCAACACTCGTATAGTCAATTAAAACGGTGAGGAAGAAAATAATGTTCAGGATCAAATCTTGTACGAGTTCAATCAAATCGGTATGCGGTTTAAAATCATCCGCCTTTAAGGCGTGTGTCATTACAGCCAGCCGCGTTCCGAGCATGAGACTTCTACTGCCCTTCCGTTTAACTTCCGGATCGAATGTGCTTGGAACTGTGGTGCGATAACCTATCGCATTGAGGGGCTTTTCAAGCTTTCCTGTCAACTTTTCGCTGAGTTCGATGGGCTGATCGAGAAGTCTTAATTGACCGGCCAGGAGTGAGTTGATTTGAGCGCCGATCCACTCAGTGCGTTCATCCTTCAAAAACTTGCGAGCCAGCGCAGAGAGAACCGGTTCCATCGCCTGCGCTGTGCGCATGGCCAGCATATAGCGCCATAACCAATCCGAGATCGACTCAAGCGTTACGCCGCGCTCGCCATCCATGCCGGCTTCTACGGCTCTCTGTTCGAGAATGCGAAGACTTTTCTCAATAACGCGCAGTTCTCTTTCCGCCTCATTTTTAATCCCAGAGATTTCTTCCTGGATTCTTACAATGGATTCTTGCTGGGTAAGCGCAAGAGCGCCCGAGGTGAGGGCTTCGTCCAGTTCTCTTAGACGCTGGACGCGCTGGCGGAGGCCTTTCTGCGTTTGGCGGCGGCCCCTCCAATTGGAAAACCGTTTCCAGCCATCGCGGGCAAACATGGCGATGGAAAGAATACCGAGCCAGCGCCTCGCGAATTGAATGGAACGCTCCGTATGATACGCAAAATGCTTGAAATGAATAATTTCCGGAATGTCTTTTTCGTCTTCGGCATTGTCCCGGATCCGCACGACATAATAATTGCCCTCAAATTCAAATATTCCTCCGGAAACGACGGGGCTCGGCGTTAAGCGCTCAGTAACTACAACAGTCGGATCAATCCATTTGAGGTGAAATGCATTCAATCTCCCATGCTCTTCCATACGGACTTGGAATGTTTCATCGCCTAGTTTTAAGTTATGAACAACTGCCTGCCCTGAGATTGCTTCGCCTTCACCCGGAACGTTGGCTCGCAATGACAGAGCGGGAATGACCTCGCTACGGAGCGCGCCTTTTTCGGGAGGAATCCGGGAGAAAAGAAAATCAAGAGTGGACTCTTTAACAGCATGGCGAACGGTACCGTCTTTCGGTTTGCCAAAGACCGTATCGATGGCTTTCGCTGTAATCTGCCGCACACCGGCATGTTTTTGGAAAAACCACCGTCTCCATTTTTCTATCCGAACCGCGCCCCGCCGGCCCCTTCCCCACCCCGTAATAAGTTGAACAAGGTTAACGAGACTCTTGTCCGTGGTTTTCTTGACCACTTCATCAGCAAGGACAGCACTGATCCGCGAAGCTTCGAGAGCCGTGTAAACGCTCATCAATTTTCTGCGCACACCTTCGGCAAAACTGTCCTCTGCATCGACGGCATCTTTAAGAGCTGGCGGAATTTCCTGCCGGTAAACTTTCCGAACGGTTGCCCAAGGCCCATTTCCGTTTTCATCTCCCACCGCAAGCGCCTCTTCGATCGTAGAAATTTGCCGGCCCGTAACCGTACGCACCATTCTTTCCACATAAGGGCTTTCTCTATCCAAAGATTGTGCAATCGCGTGCTCAAGAAGCGCTAAATCATCTTCACCTATAAACTCAGCCGGATCCGGAATCTCCCTGCTTGTTCCAAAACCTGCTGCCGTAGGACTTTTAAGAGCACGCGCCACTCTTCTAATTCTTTCAGCGGCCTCTTCGGTAGAAGGTTGATCACCAAAAATGGCACCGCCGATCATGACGGCGCTTGCTAATTTCCTTTCGGTAGAAACCGGATGCGGCAACATACCCAAGGCACTTAGGTGTGTCAGCCGTATGGCGCCGCCGGGAATAAGCCTGGCTTCCGGTACCGCCCTGGCAATAGCCATCACATGATTTAGACCAACTTGATCTGGCTTTTTGATAAGCAAAGCGGCCCCCGGATCAATTCCGGTTCGGAGCGCTCTCCAAACATCCGTGGGAGTGCTTACAATAACTTCGCCGGGTTCAGCTTCATTAGGATCGTAAAAAGCAACGGTTTGATGTAAGAAACCCAGCGCCATTTGTGTCTCTTCCAGCACCCTGAGATATGTTTTAAGGTCTACTTCAAGATCTCCCGTATCAATCCCGGAGGGGAATAAATTTACAAAGTCCGTCCCCAATGCCACGGCCTGCCGCACCTCGTCTTCACTGAATGCGCCAACTATGCTTAGCACTTTGTGCTGCTTTGACAGCGAAATTAACTGCGGTATTAATACCGAACTCGAGAGAAACTGCGCTCCCTTCTGGAGAACTCGTTGAGCCTCGGATAACTCAGTAATGGAAACCGCTCCCACCAACACCTTATACGGACTTGCCTTTACAACATCTCTAAGTTCCGCAATAGCATCCTCCGCATCCGGCGTTGTTACCGAAACTCCGATGAGACGCGCGCCGCTCTGCCAAGCGGTCACGCCCTGCAATATGACTTCGGCCTTGCTGGTCGCTCGGACTACAACGATAGCCCGGTGTGTCTCAACCAGCTCACGATCACTAATACGACCCTCAGGAATAGGAGCCTGGGCGCCAAATCCGACAGGGACGTCGCCCCCGCGAAGGCGGGGGCCCACGAACTCGATTCCCACTGGAGCCTGCCCCAGACTGGATTCCCGCTTTCGCGGGAATGACAGATCCGGGACGGATGCACCAAAGCCAGCTTCATTTTTCCGCGAATAAAGGGCATCGACAAGAGCGGCGATCTCTTGGCGCAGGCCGTCGCGGCCTTGGAGTAAAATGGCAAGGCGCTGTTTTCTGCGGGTAGAATCGGGATCGTTAATCATATTTTCGAGGAAGCCGCTAAGATTTTTGGTTAAAGCCAATTCATTCTTGTCTTGGTCAGTTACTCGGGACTCCGCCAAGACACGGCTGGACGGCGAATCCACATCAGCATGCCATTTCAGCTCGCGGCTGAGTATGCGCGCTACCGAAACGATAACCGTGGTTACCGCACCGGCAAGCAGTGTAAGCGCCGCTACATTTAGAACCTGGCCCGACAGTTTTCCTTTCAAATGCTGCGGGAGGAAAACGCTCGCCAGAACTTCTTTGACGCCCTTATAGATATCTTTAACGCTTCTTGCGGCCGTTAAATTTTTAACCGAATCATAGACGGCCTTGCTCTTGTCCTTGTATACATCTTGAATGTCCGAAGGTTCTAATTTTTTCCAGACAATGCCGATGAAAATGGCGGCAAGCGATGCGCCTGCGCCTAGTGCTGCCGTCAGAAGAGCTCGCCGCTTGGCTGCTTTAAAGAAGGAGCGGCTCAGCGGACCGCCGGTCAAGTAATAAAGAATCTCTTTGGCTATTTTTTGAAGCTGATAGAAACGCGTCGGCGACGCCTGGTCTACAATGGCAAGCGCTTGAATTCTGGATTCCAAACTCAAGCTTGGAACCAGATATTCTTTGGTCCCGCGAACGGCTTTAACGGCAAGCAAAATGGTTCGATCCGCCATCTTGAGCGCAAAAGAACGCCTGACCAAATTCAGCATGAAATATTCCGATTTGCTGAGGGGTTTCGAGTGGTCAGCGCCGGTTTCAAGAACGGTTTTAAGGCGGGTTCCCCACTTTCTCCCAGGCTCGGCGATATTTAAAGCACCCGTGAGAAGTCCGAGCCCGCTTCGCTTTAGCAATTCCACGGGCCGTTCGGTCAATGTTGCAACGGCCTCACCGATTTCGCCCATCCGCTTTGTGTAGGCTTTGTAAGCATCACTATCCTCGCCCATCGTCTTCCGCGCGAGGGCGTCATTAATTTCATCGATGGTTCTGAAAGCTTCCGCATACATCAATGCCTGACGAATCAGAGAAATCATGCGGTCAATGGTAAGGGCGGCCGGATCTTCCTCCAAAGCTTTGATCTCGCCGGCCAGCGGACCCAATGCCTCTACGGACTTATTCAGCTCGTCTTGTATGACTCGAATTTCACCGGCATTTACCGTTCCGCGATTTTCAATTTCACGCACGCGATCCAGCACATCGCTAAAAGCATTCGCGGCCACTTCCCGGTCGCTTGGCAGTATCCAGCCCAGCATCTTCGTGACGGAGCGTCCCCCGCGACGCCTGGCCACTTCTTCACGAAGCAAAGTCAAAAGCGCAGCGCTATAAATCAGGCGGACTTCTCCGCGATTCAAATGGTCAATAAACGGAGAACTTTCAGTAGCATCCTCCTGAACAGATGTATTTTTTTGGACCCAGCGGAAGAAATCGATGGCTCTTTTGCCCGTTTTCGTTTCCTCCAGGGCGCTGATGAGGGGTGTAAAGGTTTCCTCCGACCAACCAGCCGCCGTTTCAATAATCTTATCCGCTTTATCAATGACCCAATCGGCCGCCCATGGGGCAATCCAATGGAAAAAGCGGCTTGTTAAAATCGCTATGGCTATGCGGATGGTCCAGGTCATCAGACGGTCGGCCAAGCTGCTCAACCAGGTCTTTTCTACGGTGAAATCCTCCAAAGCAGGCGGTTCAAGCGACTTGGCATCCACTTTCTCGAAGCTTGCTTCGTAGGCGCTTTCAAATAAATCGGGATTATGAATAATCTGACCGAGTGCCGTTATGGATGGACCGTCGTTTACTTGATCGTAGAGAGGTCGGCCGTGGCCAATCTTCAAACCAAATTTTTCCCAATGGCTGAGATCGCGCTTTACGCGCACCACTTCAATCTTGTCCGTGCCTGGCACAATTCCGCCGAAAACTTTTTCATCAAAATCAGAAGCGGCGTAGGCGGGATTCCATTGCCAGTGAATTCTCCCATCTTTACCTTTTACAACAATCACTGGACTTCCCTTTGACCAATAAGGTTCGTAATCCGAATCCGCTTGAGAAGCATTCCAATCGAACATATCCAGCCGCTGGGTTTCGCTTAGGTTGTAGGTGACATGACCGTAGCGCGCGCCTGTTGGAACAATATCGCCGGGCTCGCTGATGACAACGCGAACACCGCGAATCTTGCCCGTGTTCCGGTCGATATCGGGATGAACCTGAATTGTTTTTCCGTAAAATTGATAGAACTCTCCGGTCGGATGGAAATGGCCGATCGTATGAGGAAATTCCTCGCCGGGCTGCATAGGAACGGCAACCAAAACAGTGTGATCTGGAACTATTCTTTCTGCTTTTGCACGATTAAGAGAGGTTGCCGAATCTTTAAAGTCAACACGATGCGCGTGGCGGTTCATGATGTAAACGGGCGCACTTCCAGGGCCGAAACGCAAAGGAAGCGGCATGCGATCGGCAAAACTCTTTTTCATATCGCCGGCTGTACGTACCCCGCCGGTCTCCCCTTCAAGTGGGAAAAGTTTTGTCGTCGCGGAAGCAGAAAAATCTGTCTCTGCACCGGCAAGTGAAGTGGGAATTAACTCAAGACCGCTTGCACTTTGAAGCGCTTTGGTATACGCCGCCAATTTGCCCGCCTCTGAACCGAATCCTGCGCCGGTGGCTGTCAAACGTACCCCGCTGAGGTCTTCCCCTTCCTCAACAATACTTGGAATGGGCGGCTGCCAGGGAATTTCAAGACGCTCGGCCACCGTTCCCAAAATTTCATCGATGTCGTTTGGTACTAAGCGCACTGTTTTCTCGCGCGGCTTGCCCGTTTCATTCAGGATTTTCTCGATGCGCGTACTTACCCCGTCCAGATTGCGCGATTCGGTAGTACCGTCGGACAATCGCTTAGTATTGAGCGCCTTCAAGACGGCAAACATTCCTTCTCTGCCTTTTTCTTCAGAATACTTAACGCGGTCGATAAGTTTTCGCTTGGCATCCTCGGGAAGATTATTAAGATCATCAACAAAAAACTTGAGCTGCCGCTTTAATTCATTGAGAAGGAAATTATCCCGGGCCGATTTAATCAAACGCGCTTTGTAAACTTCAGGAACATTCTTGTCCGGATCCCAATCGGTTGGCACCCGGTGGAGTCCATATTTTTCCTTCCACCAACGGTTTAAGATTGCTGCCAACTCAGGATCATAGGAAGGCAGAGTATTTGATGGAATAGTTCGCGCGGTTTGCCCGGCCATGGGAAGTCCGGATTCATCGACAGCTACCCCATGCCGTTCGAGCACCTTTGCAACAAATTTATCGTAGAGCTCGCCTGCTTCGGGATATTCATTTCGGATCTTGTCCAAGCCTGTGATCAAAAGAATAGAACCCATCGTTGCCCAATTTATTTTCTGGACTCCTTTGGGAGGCAAGGCGCTGAACGCTTCCATGGTAAGACCGCTCGAGCCGTGTTTGGCAAATGCAATTTCTTCTCCGGCTTTCAGTACGCCGCGGGCTCTAAGCCGTCTTTCAGCTTCCGCTTTGATCTCGTAAGTCTTAAGAATAACCTCCGGATCACCCGAAACGGCCCCATGCGCGCCGCCGTCGGCAATGGCGATAAGATCGCGCCGCTCCGGAGTTACGCGTTCAAAGGCATAAACAACTTCTGCGGCATTGGTCGGCTCTAAAATGCCTGCGCGGACCTCTCCGATCTCAAGCTCATACATCATCCATTCCGGAAGTCTTTTGGCGAATTCGTTAAAGACTTCGACGACTGTACCGATGCTAAAATGCGCCAGATCGTAATCAAAATCAAACCCGGCATCTTCAGCGGTAATATCCTCCGACATTGAGCGAAGTCTTACATAACGGTCTCTCACCGTCTTCCTAAATTCATTATGAGCAATAGTGACCGCTTCTTTTTCTGTCAACGTACCGGTGCTGAGTAAATCATTCACATCATCCGATTCGCTATCATCGCCCGGAATCTTTCCTCCGGTTAAGAAGGAATCAACATAATCTTCAAGAGATCCCAACACGCCAAATTCCATTCTAAGGCTCGGATCTTGTGCGACAATTTCATCGATTCTTTGGGAAATTTCTTCGGCGCGTTCGATCATCGCATTTTCATCACGTAAATGTGAAGGATCAATATTCATTGCTGTCGTTCCGGCTATTACGTGCTGTTCCAGATGCTCACGAATCTTTCTCATATCTTTGGCCGTTAGTTTCGAGATAACAGCGTGATCGGCGTGCGGAGCATAAAGGAATATTTCGCCTGTTCTTTCGTAATGAGCGAGCGCCTCGCGCCGCAATTTTTCATTCCACGGAACTGGCGGTTGGTTTGTATAACCGCCGTCCGGATATCCGCCTTCCGTAAAAGCAAGAGCAGTGATCGTGGGCCTGCCCAATTTTGTATTGGTTTCAATGTCGGCTCTTAAGGTAAGATCGTGATGAGGATTTATTTCTTGAACGATGACGTCCCCAATTTCGCCTTTTGCCTTTAGCACTTGCATGATGGGAAGCCAATATTTAGGGGAAATTCCGTAGCTGACGAGCATTTTCCAAATTTTATCCTTCGTAGTCGTATGAACGGCTTCCAGAATTTGTAGGATACGGCCGCGGATGTCATCGTACTGCGTGCTCCACTTGCGCGAGCCTTCGACGGCACGGAGGCTCAGTTCGATATCTTTGAAATTTCCCTTGATGAATTTCTCGAGCTGATCGCGGCTGATTAATTTTCCGTCTTTATCAACGCCGGTTGCTTCAGGATCGAATAAAACTTTGACTAATTTATCGGAAGGAGATTTCTCGGCAGGAAGTTCGGAAGCAGGAAATTCGGCCGGAGGACCCTGGGCAGAAGAAAGATCTACATCCGGTTCGCTTGCTGCTTTTACATGTTCAAAGGTTTTCCGGAGTTCCTTAAATAGAACTTCGAGCGCAACAACCGTTTCGAGCTCTCCGCCTTTAAGCTGATTCGAACGGCTCCTTACGGCGCCGGCAATGGAGTCGAGATCTTTTTCAAGGCTACCCAGCCGGGAAAGCGCTTCATCGGATTTTCGATTTTGAGCATCGGCATTCTTGGTAAGCGCAGAAATGTCCTCGGCCAGTCCGGGCAGGCGGCCGGCTTCCTGCATCATTTCTCGGGATATTTCTCTCTGAGGATCCCAAGTGTGATTCAAACCGGTTGCACGAAGTTGATCTACAAGCTTACGTACAGTTGAATCAACCACTTGTGCGTTTTCGAGAAGTTTGTCGAGTTCTTCTTCATTTAATGGCTGCGGCCTTGCAATAGATGGAATTTCTGCTCCCTTGGTCCCGAACAAAGTATCAACGGGCTTTGCGGCTTTCTTGTCTCCCGCCGCCTTTGTTTTTCCAGGAACTTTAATGCGCACGGAAGGATTTACGATTTTTCCTTTGATATCCGGAACGCGACCCTTAAAGGATTTTTTAGCAGGCGTTCTAAGCTGATCTCGGAATTTCTGCTCGACGGGAGGAACTTCCGGATCCGGACGAGCTTCCTCCGCCATTTTTTTGTATTGGTCCACCATCATCACCTGGTCCACGTTCTCAAGACCTTGCGATATCTGCCGCGGACGAAATCCGCCCAGGACACCTTCCATGGCTGTAATAATATTGGGCACTGCGTTGGACTCCTGTTCCGTTAAATAATCCGTCGTAATCACACCACCCACATCTTCAATAACCGACATGGGAGCTACGAATGGATGGCGGATTTTCTTCTTTTCGGTGATTTCCGTGTGGTACTTAGTGGGATCAAATGATTTTCCGTCAAAATACACGAGCGCCAGCCGACGAGCTCGTGCGACGACCAATTTCATAACCTTAGGTGGTACCGTAGTTCCATCCTTTAAAACTATTTTGTGAACTGCATGTCCAATATGGTGGTGATGCTGAGGTCCCGAGGTGGCATCTGTTCTATAAGAAATCACATTGCCATCACTGTCGCGAAGCCACCGGATCTTTCGGTCGTCGGGACGAATCAAACGATAAAGCGCATAAGCTAAAGGCACGAAAGAAACGAGCATCAATGCAAGAAAAGATATTCCGGCCAGAGCAAAAACGGAAGTTGTTAGAAAATAAACTGTGACGGGTAATGCTATGCCGGCCGCCCACCAAGCGGGGTGTGCATGAAAAAGTTTTATCTGTTCGGTAATCGCCAGAGCGTCTTCCGCATGATGATAACCTACCTCAAACTTGGCGCCTTCCCTCTCTTTAGTACCCCATTCCGCTCCCCCCGTATCACTGATACGCCGTATGGTATTAACGTGAGTCTCGATATAGGCTATCTTGCCCTTTCCTATGATTTTCTCGATTTCAAAAAAGAGGGCATCATCATTAATCCGGTTTGTTGTATTACAGGACGGACAGAAAAACACGAGCGGCTTTTTTCTCCCCTTGGCCTTGAGTTTTTTCTTAAGATCCTTAACCCAGGTGTGAAATTTAAAACTCAGGCCTGCCGCATTCATGAAGACGGTTTCGATGCCCACGTCGGCATCGGCCGGTTCGTTGGAACCTTGAATAAAGATGGGGACGTCAAATTTTTCAAGCAGTTCTTTCAGCAGTACGTGGGTGTTTGTCTTCCCCACATATTTCTCCGTGCGGGCCCGCAGATCAGCTGGAAGCGCAGCTAATTCCGCCGCGCTGGGGTTATACTTTTTATCGAGCCCTTCGTCGACCAGTGCAGGCTTTTCGGCAATGTAGGAGCCGGCCTCAAGCGGAACGCCGCTTAAGAATTTCTCAACATCGTAATTTTCCCCTCCCGCAAGAACAACTCCCGCTTCCTTGAAATGCCTGCGCATGGCGGCATTCTGCTTTGGCATATTTTTGCCCGGCGTGTAGTCGGCAATAAAAATCATCGGTATGCCAACGTTAAATGGATTTATACCTTGCGCGCTGGGTGAACGGTTGGCCAGCACAACTTTAAATCCGTCGGCAAGCGCCCAGTAAGCGGCCTTTAAGCCGATGGTGCCACCCCCTATTTGAAGAACGGTTGTCGTCGGACGTATCAGGAATTCAAAACCACCCGATTGCGGCTGATCCGACGGTTTCGTCACCAACGTGACTGACTTCCCTCCGACAGCTTCGGCGTGGTATTCAAATTGGAAAACCGGATCAAACGTAGTGACGTCTTTGCCCGTAGTGTACGTCTTATCGCCGTGTTTACGTTGATCACCACGAATTCCAGGAAGAGCGAGCTTGGATTCATACATGTTCGGGATTTCCGGATTTGACTTAAATTTTCCGTCGGTAATCAGGTTATGCAGACGGGGATTTTCGGTATCCGTCCAGCGTAGCTGAAGCTTCTTTTTTGTTACCGTGAAATTGACGTACTCGAGAACGGTTCCCGCATAACTTCTCAAATCAATATCGTTGGTTAAATCGATGCCCGGAGCGGATGTGGTGGCTAAGCGATATTCCTTGTCACTATCTCTCAGGATGGATACGGCCACGCCGTTTCTATCCATTAGAATTTCATAACGTTCGCCACGCGCCAGACGTTCGCCAAATTTCTGATCGAATTCCGTATTGTACTTCGCATCTAGTTTGGCTACGCGGAATCCGTTCTTGAGCCGCCGCGATCCGTAATAAGCGTAACTTTGGCCGCCCATTTCGATCGTACGGTACGACCTTGCGCGAAGGAGACCAAGGATCTTATCTATGCTCAAAAATCCATGCGTGCGCTTTTGAGCGCCGCGAATTTTCCACCAGTTGCGAATGGCTTCAACCGCAAATAAAGTGCCGCCGCCAATAAGCGTTTGTGAAGCGCCTCCGCCGGTTGAAACGTGGTCGATCTTATCGTGAAAACCGAATTTATCGATCATGTCGGCCGTGTCGCCTCCGCCGATTACGGTAAAGGCTTTGGTTTCTGCAACTGCCTGCGCCACGGTTCTCGAACCTTTATCCAATCCGGCATACTCCGTAACACCCAGCGGACCGTTCCAGAACAAACTGTCACGCCTGCCGAGTTTGCCGATGAGTTTTGCATAGCGCGCCGCTGTCTCGGGACCGATGTCGTAGATAAAATAGTCGGCGTATTTACCGCTCAAAAGATCATCAAGCGTTACAACTTCTGTGGGCGGATTATTTTTGAGCGCCGTAGGAGCTTTCTTGTCGAAGATATCGACCTTGGAAACAACGAAATCTGTGGGCATTTCAACGCGGACACCCCGCAACTCCGCCAACCGGAGAATCATGCCGGCCTGCCGCAAATCTTTAGGTGAAACTTTGCCTTTTGTCTTTACCTTATGGCCTGCCGCATGGAGAAATGCGGTTGTCGGCCCGCCCCCGATGAATATCTTGCTTCCCTCCGGCATGGTACCTTCGCGCACCAAATTCCCGTCGGCCCCTAATTCGCCTAGGAGCATGAGGATTTGCGGAATTTTCTCGTCCATCTTGGGGCCGCCACCAAAGATAAGTGCGGTCGGACGTTTTCTGACACGCTCGAGCTTTTTCAGCTCCTTTTCCATGAGCGCGCCGACGTAGACGCCTGTATCAAAATAATTCACGACATCGAAGACTGAAGTGTTGTCCCGGTGAGCGGTGCTGAATGCGTCGTCGATGTAAACATCCCCAAGCTCCGCCAAAGCCTTTGCAAATTCCTGCCCGTGATTTTCCTCGGCTTTGTTGAAGCGAAGGTTCTCGAGATAATTAACCTGACCTCGTACAAGGTCGCCTCTGGTAATTGTTATTCCACGCTCTCCTTTATCAGTAACACTTCCTTTGTAGAGAATAACTTTAGGCCCTTCTTTTAAACCTCTGCGGGCTACTTCCTCATCAATTCTTTTCTGAAGCTCGATTGCATTTCTTTCCATCGAATCTTTCTTGGTTACCTTTCCTTTGGGCCGGCCGTTATGAGAAGCAACTATTAACGTGTAACCTTTCAGCCAAAGATCGATTGCTGTGGGAACCGTTTCCAAAATTCGAATATTGCCTTCAACCTTATCCTCTGTGTTGTGATCGACGCGCAGAAAGGCAATCTTGCTCCCCCGTTGTTTAACTTTCGGCAGATCGCGGTACGTGGGGAGACGATTATTCCGCTTAATAATGTAAGCGCGTGTACCCGAAATAATCAAGGAAGACGCACCGACGGCAGTAAGCGTGATCGGCCAGATTGAAAGAATAGCCGTTCCGCCGAGCACCAATATCCCGGCGCTGGCGGCGCTCGCGAGCGGAACCATTACACCAAATGGGTGAGTCACGAGGAATTTAAGGGTGTAGTAAGCCGCTTTCAGAGCGATCCAAACCGCCGCAGGAACAAACGCAATTGCGGCTAAAACTGCAAAAAATGTTCCCGTCAAAGAAACAGCGCCAAACGCATAAAGCGCAAATCCTACGGAAGCGACAAGAGCAGGCCATCTGAGAAAGAGGTTTCGAGTGATAGGCTTAAGATTTTTCCCCAGAAAACCTGCGAATGTAGTCAGCCCGAGAAAAACTACGGGCACAATCGAAATTTTGACAGCCACTGCCGCAGCCAAGGCTGTAATCAAACCATAACGCGCCAAAAGCGAGAGTCCGGTCAAAACAGATGCTGACAATACGCCGTAGGTAAGTGAGTAGTTAATTGATTTGCTAATCAAGCTCTTGGAATGTTCGCCTCGTTTTACCAGGCCATAGATCAAACTAAAAAGAGGCATTACCGATGTCAGGAGAATTGCGATAAGCGGTAATCCGGAAATGGCCAGCGTCGATCCCAAATAATAAGCAGCTACTGGAAAGGCAAGACTTTCTGCAAAGGTTAAAACCCTAGGAAACTTTCGCGCAATTTTAAACCCTAACCACACCGCAAGACCGGCCGTTGCAACGCCAATCACACCGATGAGCGTACCTTTGCCTAAGGAAACGCTTGTAGAAAAGTAATCCGTCATGGTTTGCACACGTTCGGGAACGGCTGTAACTTGAGGATCGGTCGTCAAAAAAGCAGAGACAGATTCGTAAGCAGAGCGTAAGGGATTGGCTCCGTATTCAACCGCATTTTTAGCTAAGTCCAAAGCTGGTTGATAGAACGGCGGCGGAACAGCAGCACCAAAACCTCTTGCGAGAGGATCGAACCTTTTTTGTAATCCTAAAGCTTGAAATACCCTTTCCTTTCTTCCCGGAACTTGTTCGGCGACCTCTTGAGCTTTCGTGTGGGCGCGTGGATAACCTTCCGGCAGGAATTCTCCCTTCTTGGCAAAGAGTTCACTCACTTCGAAATAGTTATTCAAGAAAGAAGAAACTATTGGAGCAAGGAAACGATCGCCCGAGAAGAAAATATGCGTGCTTTTACCCTGCTCGCCCGCTCTTGAGATTTCCCGGTTCAGAATTTTAGCGATCATGGCCGCATCGTAATATTCCATGGCGTGGCGGCGGTCTTTCTTTGCCTTGCCCAAATTCTTCTTGGCAAGCGAATGGTAAATGAATGTCCAGAGAAGCGGCGGCGGCATATTGGCTCCGTCGTAATCCATATCCCACAATCGATGGTAAAGCGTTCGAAGACCTTCCACCCATTCCACGCCGCGGAAAATCTGCGGTTCCAGAAGCGGATCAGCGGAAAGATTCAGAATAAAGGAAGTGGCCGTTTCCTGAACATTCGCCCACGTGAGTTTTTCATGAACCGCTTCGGTCAATTGGGCTTTACGGCGGGCCAACTCTTCGCGCGTAAGTTCATCTTTTAAGGCGCTTATCATTTTTAAAGTGGCCTCGGCTCTTTTAACCCATTCAGTGCGCGTATTCGGATGGAGCGGAAGATTTTTTGTTGTAAGGATATTCTCAGCAAGCGCGGGCAGATCTTTGGGTATGGTCAAAGTAAGTTTGGGGCCAAGACGTGCAACGTGGCCGCTTTCCAGCACATTGTCCCTGATATGCGCCAAAACACTTCTGACAATGGGCTCAACAGCATAAACGCGGCGCGTGTAGGCCCGGAGCTCTTCGGCCATTTCGGAATCCATGGCCAATTCCTTGTCCGCCGGAAGTTGGTTGAGATTTCCTGCGTCTTTGACCTCCAACTGCCGGATAAGCGGAAGGTTCGTATCGAGACCCAGTCTCGATTTAAAATCAATATCGCTTTCTCCCGGACGTTTTTGATTCTCTTTTGTAAAAAATCCCTGTTGAATCACCCACACAGACGAAAAGTTTTCAGCATTTGTGCGAGCCAATCCGTTCAGTTCGGCTACTGCTCGCTTTAGATTCTGTCCTTCTCTTCCCGCTTCGTCCGTGCGGAAATGAACCGTCCAGGCAGATGTTTCGACTTCCCAATCGCGATCCGTCTCTTCCGGCGCGACCAGCGCCCTTAACTTTGCCGTGAATTTCCAATGAATCTCGGTCATGTGCTGCTCAAGGCGGATCTCGAGTAATTTATCGAACTCGGCATCGGTGAGATTCGGATTTTGGGCGCGCAGTTTCTGAACGAACCGCTCACGAGCTTCGCCATAAAGCTGGCCGAGGCTTTGGCGTTTCTCCTCAGCCATGTAGCCCTTGGCGTGCGCCCATTTGAGAATGCGCTGGAAGTTATACGATGAATTTTTGCCCGTCTGGTCTTCAATAAAACTATAAATTTCTTTCTTGGCCGCTTCGCGATTACCTTTATTCCGGTCAACGGCGTTCTCAAGAAATTCCCATGCATCAATGTCCAGCTCGGAAAGCTCCTTCAAGTTCCGGCCAAGCGGGGCAAAAATAGATGCGACACCCGGCAGACCCCCCAGCGCCGCACCGGCCCGTGACGCGTACTCAAGAATATTGCGCATAGCATCGGCTTTTGTTCTGATCCACGGATCAAATGCGCGGCGGTCGGCCACTTCACGGCTGGACGGAATGTCCGCCGGATATTTGAAAAGATACTCTTGGAGCCAGGGGTTTGCAAAGGCCAGACGGTAAGCTTCACGCGCATCTTCGGGGGCAAGCACATAAATCTTCGGCCCCTTGAAGCCGTCCTTGGTCATGGCATATTTAAAAGTCCGGCGATTCAGTTCGCGCGCTGCCATGGCCGCGCGCAAATAAAGCGCAAAGTGATCGCGGTCCGGGTCGGCTTGGGTAACGTAAACATATCGAAGAAGACCCGTAAGACTCAAAGCTTTCCTCGTGCTTAAGAAGCCTTTGTCCAGATTGAACTTTTCCAACGCAAGAGTTCTGCCGAAAATGGTATCCAGATGGAGTTTGAAATTCTGATCGCGGAAGAAAATATCGTAGAACTTGTCCAGCAGGCCCAAGCCGTATTGAGGAACCTGGGGCAAGAATCTATTCGTAACCGGACTTAAGATTACAAAAGCCGCCGCGGTTATCCAGAGTGAAACGGATAATGCGCCGGCCGTAAAAATCGCACCGATGACAGCGGAACCGGTTAAAAAGAATGTCCAGGGATTCAGCGAATTAAATATGGCATTTGTAAGACCATCACCCGCCTTGACGCCGAAATTTTTAAGAATGCTCCACAGCCAGCCGCGCAAACCGCCTTTGCCACTGGAAAGCCAATTCGTCAGAAACATTGTTAAGCCGTCGACAACCAACAATCCCGCCCAAGCCAGCCAAATCCAACCTGTTAGAACCGGAAATAGGAAAGGCAGAATAATCGCAAGAAGCGGCATTGTTACAACACTGAAGGCGCTTAAGCGGGTTAGATAAGTAAATAGTGCGGAAACTATTCTGATCCGGAACGCTTTCTGAAGATACTCTCTTTCTTTTGCAAGAGGAGTTGCCTTGCTTGTCACGCCGTAGGTTTGAACATGCTCGGTCAAATCTCTTTTAAGATCGAAATTGGCCATAAACTTTTCAAAGCCCTGGTTCATGCGCTCGACTTCCTGATCAATCCGGGTACGCGAAAGACCCAACTTCTCGAGCTGCGCATCTTGCGCTTTCACGTAAGATCGATGATATCCGGCAAGTTCTTCTTTTGTGGGTAAACGATCATACGCAATAGAACCTTCACTTGAGTTATTGCGGATCTTCGCCAAGACTTCCTTGAACCGGATGCGGTCGTTTTCTGTATCACGAATTTTCCCCGAAATTACCGCTTTTTCGGTGAGTGTCTTATCCGATAAATCCCAGCGCTCTGCTTCACCTTCAAAACCCCAAATTACATCCGGCGTTTTCTTGGCCATGCTCTCGACAATGATGTCGATGAGTGTGTTTTGTACTTTCCTTCTCTGCCGGCCACCTGCCAAATCTGTAAGAATAACGGGTGGCGTGCCGATAAAGGTTGTCTGATATCCTGTTTTAGGTTGGATGGTCAGCGTCTCTTCGTCTGCATCTTTTGCATGCAGGGGATGCAGACGGGCTGATCTTTTCAATACTTTCCAGCGATGATCTCGCCCGAAATACCTTCTCTGTGATTTGTTTTCGGGCCGGTCTCCGAAAGATTCCAGTTCCGTCACCGGCAAACCGTGCTTATTTAACCTAAAAGGAAGGTGCGCTTCCGTACCCCGTTCCGGATCACCATAAAGCCAACCATGCTGCATCACCATAACCATGGCCCAAATATCTTTCTCGCTTAGGAAGAGTTCTCCCTTATCGCGATAACCGGCAAAAGCTTGGCGCGCAATCTTTTCGATATCCTCCATGCTTTCCCGCTTAAAGATACGGGCAAAATTCAAACGGCTCATATACTCTTCAAGTGAAGTCGCCTCATCCGCGCGCAAAAAGCTTTCGTAAGGAGCTTTGTCGGTACGTTTGTCCCTTGTAGTATCATTATCACGATAACCGCCGCGAATACTCAAATTTCTGAGGGCCAACCATGCGTAATAGCTGGCACCGTGCTTGGCGACCACAAGGTAAAACAGGAGGGGCAAAAAGGCGGCTAATCGAATAAGGGTAAGAACCCATAATGAAAAGGTAACGCCTGCCAAAGACATTAATGCGGGAACAAGAAGAGCCAATAAAGGCAATACGATAATTGAAATCCCCAGAGCTCTTTTCTGAGGCGGGCTTAGTGAATGATCGAGATACAAATTTATTTTTCGAAGAAAGAATGCCGGATAATGATGCAGAGAACGGTACCAGGGAGTAGCAGCGGTAACCTTCCAACCGATGCCCCATGTGGATGAGAAATTGCCCTGCGTGGTGTTGCCCTGTCTACGATAAAACTGGTTTGTATTGAATTTGTCGGCATTGCCCCAGGCGTTGTCACTGCGCGCCCACCAAGAATCCATGGCATGATGGAACTGATCTTGAACAAGAGCGTGGCCGAGGGGGTCAAAAGTCAGGATGTCCACTTCTTCGCCGCTTTCAACCAAGGGTTCGCCGCCGATGAGTTTGGCCAAATGTTCTCCGAATACCTCGGTGAAGAAAGCGTAGTAACGCAGAGCACGTACATCAAACCCGTCGAATTCGCCGTTGGGTCCTTCGCTTATGAAACGCGCCCAAACCGGAGCGGGCAAAAATACGCCATTGTCGAAGTTCAACTTAACCTCACGCGCATACCAATCCTGGAAAGACAAAAGTTCCGAAGAAGACATGAAAAATGCGCCGAGAACATCAGGTTGAATGACAATATCGAACACGCCCGTATTATCCGCTTTGCTCACGGAAATACTTCCTTCGCTCCATGTCTCAAGTATGTCTTGAAGATAATCTCGGGTTTGCCTTGGATCGGACAATGCGGCGCGGATCTCATCAGCCTTCGTCGGCGTCGCTCCGCTTGGGAGAACCGGAAATTCTTCCGGCTTCAAATATTGGGACAATTGCGCAATCAATCCGCCCACTTTAGCGACTTGTTTTCCAAACTGGGCGGGATCGCCGACGGTTATTTGAAGTCCGGCATGCGGGCCGATCCCAATGTGCGAAATACCAAGACTTTTGGCGCCCGGAACTTTCCCTACGGGAACGGGAAACTCACTCAAGATATCCGCAAGCGACCGAAGTGTCAAAGCAAGCAGAGGACTTAGAATTTGATGCTTCATGATGTAGTTGTCCACATCTTCCCGCGTAATGTAGCGGCTTCCGGCAAGAGCGTTCGTTGCCAAAAGCTTCATATCTTTTGTTTCGATTACAAGCTTCTTTAGTTCTTCGGCCTCTTTTTTATCAAAAATCCGGTCGAGTTCTCCTTCGGGAACAAAGATTTTTCTAGGCTGAGCATTCTTTATGGCAAGTCGAATGGCGTCTCTTTGAGCGGGAGAAAAGAGTTTATTATTAATTTTAACTCCTTTCCTTCCTTGGACCAGATAATCGCCTTCATAGTGTGTCTCGCGGACCGGATCTTTTGTTGCATCGAATGCAGCCGCTGCACCGAATCCCGCTGCGTCACGCGTAGGCCGGGCACCCCGCGGGGGCTGGCCTTCGGCGCTGTCTTGCCCGGCAGTCCGGGGCGAGACGCCCCGGCTACGTGCGGACGTGGCAAGTTCCTGGGCTACTAAAACACCGAGCGCGTTTATAATTCCGTAAACATCCCGGCGATCAAGATTTTGAACTGTCTCGGCCGGAATTCCATTCAAGAGGCCGTAGCGATCAAAATCGCTCAGATATTCCCATGGACCAGCCAGAGGCGCATGCTCGGATAGGAATCGCAAATGAAGCCACTTGGCGGGCGGGTCCGGATACCGCTCCGGCTGCTCATCATGTTTCTTCTTGGCGTTGGCAGCAATGCGGCGGGCAATAATTTCTAGTCGTAGAGCGTGCTCGGCCGATGACAAACCAGGAAGCAGTTTCGAAATCACACGGGTTGCAATTTGTCCGGTGCGCACGAGCGACTGCTCCGTCACCGAATCTTTGTAAGGCAAAACGCGGCTCGGAAGCGCGCCCCGGGCAGCCGCGGTTTCAAATTGATCCATGCTTTCAGCCAGAACTTCCGTTTCAAGCACTCCCGCATCGGCAACCGCCGCCGTTTTCTGGGTTTTCACATCCCAGGCGCGCTGCAATGCTCTTCCCCCGCCTTTTCCGAAAATGACGTCTCTTAAACCGGGGTATTTAATAAACATAATCATGTCGTATTTAAACCGGCTGTCGTAAATGCCAAAACGGTGCTTTTCCCGGCCTGTCTGAACATCGGACACAAAACGCTCCGCGTGTTCAGCAGCCAGGAAAAGTCTGGGCAGTTCGTGATCGTTGCTCAAGCGTTCTTCATAACGGCGGAATTGCTCGCCCGTAAATCTCGGATCGATGAGGCCGTCTTGGTGGAGGGAATAATTCGCGGAAGCGCGGCGGTACGTCTTCCAAATCAGTGGATTTATGCCCAAGCGGCTTGCAAGAAAACCCGTGAAGACAATTAAACGCCACCAAATATTTTTGGCAATGAGCACCAAATAAGAACTTACTGTGATCTTCTTAATGCTCCATTCGGCGATGTATTCCTCAAGTAATTTACGAACGCGTTTGTTTTCTTCATCTCTGGAACCTGTTTCAGGGTCAGTAAGAAGTACCGGCTGATTATCACCATGAAGTGCGGCGTAATCGTCCATCGCGTATACGTCCGAAGCAAGATTCGGCGCACCGGGACCGGCAAGCAATGTCAGTTTCTTCATAGCCGGCGCCGTATGGGCATTTCTCTTGGAGGCTTCTTGAAGGTAAACAGCGGGATTTGTGAGCGTCTTTCGGGCTTCTTTTAAAAGATTTTCCACTCTCTTAAACGCAGATTTGCTGATGGAAATCCATTCCATCACGGCCGTGGCAAAGTGATAGGTTTTTCCATCCACCTCCAAAATGTCATCCGGCCGCTTTGAGCGAAGATCCGCGTGATCAAATGGAGTAGCTTCAGCCTCGAGCGCATCTATCGCATTTTTTAACCGGTAATTCAGTTTTGCATCTTTCTCTAAAATGCCGAGACGCTTGAACTCATCGACAACATTTTCATACGTTGGCGCCACATCCGGAGACCCGATTCGTTTAAGGCTTTCCTTCCATCCTTCTCCAAATCTTTTCTTGGCTCGTCCAAGCAATACATTTTTCTCTATGCTGAGATAAAGCGTGTACAAAATTCCGACGGTCACAAGCATAAAAGCGCCGAATGCCGCTGCATACAAGACCATGCCGGAAACAAGAGCTGCGGTACCGAAGAGCATTCCAAATATGAACAAAAATGAGATCCCAATTCCTGCGATCTGACCTTCATACCGTTTTACCCATTCCCAGAATCCCGAGCCGTAATACATTCCCCGGTGGGCACGAATGCGGTCGCCCGTAGATTCATAACCCTGCTTACGTAACACATCTTTAATTTCCGTGGGATTTTTAAGGGCGCGCGAAACGGCCAGGAATTGTGCGGGATGGACAAAAACAGTGACGTTTGAACCGGCTTTGATTTCAGGATGATCCATAAATAAATCGGCGAAGGCATATCCTTGTAAGGTGCGGAGCGCCAGCAGCCAGGCCCAAGGACTTTTTTCTTTAAGCTCGGATAATTGCTCTATGGACGGTGTACCGTATGTAACGTGGCGGCGGAAATCAAGTGTGCCCAGCAAATGCTGGGTAACGTTCACTTCCATCTGATCGAGGAGGCCCACGCCAATCAAAGCAGGCTCTTCAAAAAAGAGACGGGATTCAAGAGTAACCTCGCCATCCGTTGAATTAAAATTTAACCCCGCACCTTGATAATAAGTGCTCAGCATATTTAAAAGTTGGAAAAGCCCGTCGATGGCTTGTTCTGAATCGAGCTTAGCATTGCCTGTCACCTTTACATTTAATCCCGGAACTAATTTCGTACCCGAAAGCCAGGCAAGTCCTTTTAAAATGGGGTTCAAAAGCAGAATGAATTCTGAATGTTCCTTGAGCGCAGACTTAAGCGCCTGACTCGAACCTAATGTAATTTGCAGGTTTTTATTTCCGGATCCGTCTTCGACGATGTAGACATGTTTTTGCATGAACCCACGGAAGCGTTTAACTAAGCCGGCTGCATCCTCTTCATTTTTACTTTGGGTTATCGTGCTGACTTGTTTGGGCGTGCCTACCGCCAAAACAACCAAATCCCGGATAAGCGCCGTGACAACACGGTCCATTTTCTCCGTCCTCAAAGCGAACTCGGCCATGTCTTCGCTCGTAATCCGCTCCCGGGTCCCGCCTTTTCCGTCGGCAGCTTCGGTTAAAGCCGAAATAGCGCCGCCGTCGTAAATCGTATTCGTTGTGAGATTGCTGCGCTCGATTCCACCCAAATGGCTTGCAAACCCTTCGGAAAAAATCCAATGCTCCGTCATTTGCGTATTTTCCAATCCTTGTTCCAAATCTAAATGCACAACGGCTTCCTTTTCACGTCCCACGGGCACAGCAACCAAATGAACGGCGACAGGCTTGACTTTGTCGGGAACGGTAAACTCCTCTTCGGCAACAATCCCGTTCTCGGCTTCCAGATCGTACCCGAGCTCGTCCATGACGTACCACATCAGGCGCTTCACGAAGCGCTCGCGGGAATCAAAGGAGCGTTTGGTTAAAAGAAACCGAAAATCATGGGGCGAAAGCAGACCCTCCCTTAAAAGAAGGTGGAGGAAATTGGGATGGCTCGTCGGATTGGCAAATTCGTTGCTCTGCTCGTAGACTCGGCGAATAGCCTCGGCGGCTTCTTGACCGGAAAACTTTTCCGCGTGCGCGCGCACATCCTGAATGACGGCAAAATCCTGAGAAAATTCTACGAGAAAGGGTGCTTCTTCCGGCCGAGGCACTTTAAGAACTCCGAGAGCCTCTTCGACGCCGGCATCTACCACTTTCTGAATGGCTCCTCCAATTCCAGGAATACGGGCAATGGTTGCTTCCGATTGCTCAACCAAACGTTGAAATCTCTCGACAGACGTTCTTAACAAATCCGCCTTCACGCTCTCAAGCTCACTGCCGGAAACTTGTCTTTCTAATTCCCTGGCAGATGGCATGTCGCGCCGCTCAGCTCCCGGCTGAGTGAATTCACGAATGGCCTGAGGATATCTCTTAAAGAAATCGATAAAGGGAAGCATGTCCGGGCTGACCGTGAGGAGTACCTCATCGCCTGCGTTAAGTCCCCGCTGATAATAAAGGCTGTCCATCAATTGCGCGCTTCTCAGCAGGTCCACCGAGTTTCTGACAGGCCATTTTGAAGACTGCTCCAGTGTGCTCTGTAATTCAACCGGAAGTATCCAGCCGCGTTTTGCAAGAAAGCCAAAAAGTTTTAACTTAAGAAATCTCACCGGACTTAAGTAATAGGAAGACCCGACAGCCAGATTGTACTGGCGGTAATCAATGTTCTGTGTGGCGTTCACGGCGGCCAAATCTTCAATCTGCTCGAAGCCTTCGTAACGCTGGAAATTTTCTCCAAAGGCGTCCAGCACGCCCTGCGCGGAGAAAAGATGCCGATGCGCCGCATCTTTCTCTTTCCACGAAGCGGCGTCATGGAGCAATGCGCGATTGGCACGAGCAGAGCCGAGCGATACCACATTTATCTTTACGCCCGTTGGCCCGGTAAATTCCGATGTCGGGAGTTCAGCGGACTCTTTTCCGTAATCAAGCGTAAAACGTCCCCCGCCGATATCACGTAGCGCGGGTTCCCGGATTTGCTCCGGCTGGTCCGCACGATCAGCCGCTTGCAGCTCACCTCTAACACCACTTCTATAAAGTCCTGCTTTTAGCCACTGCACGGCCCTGATAAATCGGCGATCAAAATCGTACTGATCTATTCTGCTGCGCGCCATTCTGGGCCTGAGCAAATCTTTTATCTTACTGCTCGGTAAACGTTCGAGAAGAATCTGCTGGAGACTTTGATAGTTTGTCTCCCGGAGAAACATTTTTGCTGCTTCTTCTTCCCACGGCAAATGGAATGCTTTTTCAATCCGGTACTTAAGATACCAATCACCGATCAAATTCTTTAAAATGACATAGGTAAAAACCAAAGCAACGATAGCGCTCAAGATACCGGCTACAAAAACTGGTGCTCCCAATAATAGCCCAGCTAATAGCCCAATCCCAAATGAAAGCCCGGCAGATAAAACACCAAGTATAGAAAGCCTCACGTAGGTCGCAAGAAATCCCAAGGGCCTTCTGCCCCAAAACCAATTTGAAAAACCGTCCGGTTCTCTGCCATCTCCGTCGCCGGCAAACCCCGGAGGAGCTTGTGGAACTGTCGGAGGACGCGCTGCTCCGCCCACATCACCTGTTGTGAGCGAAACGGGCGCAGGAGCATCGTCTCGCTTAAGTTTTTTCATAATAGAACGCAACGGCACTCCGCTTGCAATTTGGTATACTTCCAAACCTGCTTTTAATACGGCTCCCGCCTTAGTAAATTCATCCTGCGCTGGAATCAAATCAATTTTGGCAGGGATAAGACCGAGATCCGTAACCTGTTTGAGACCGTGATCTTTTAGTGCATCCAAAAACGGGCTGGGAAGGGGTGCGCTATCCGAAGCCCGTTGGTTCTCGTCCGTGAGTCGGAGGATTCGAAGCGTTTTGGCATCGCCCGGCATCGGCCCCATCAGAAAAACGGAATTTCCTTCAATCCAGAAATCCTTGACCGCACTGGGAAACAGGCCGTCGATAGATACCGTCAATTCACGGATTTCATCGGAAACGGCGTTGTCAATGTCATCCTGATCGGCTGTTTCACCCATCGTTGACTTGACTCGGTCCCGTATCAATTCTGCGGTCTTGGCTTTCCAAGTACTGGCAATCTCTTTTAACTTGTTATCAAGATGGTTGACGATGAAGGGCCTGGTAGCGACGAAATTTTTACGCGAGAGTTCGTTTAAAATAAGATCAAGAGGCTTGCCGCCCAACCATTCTGCAAGATTTCCGCCATTCACACTAAAATCGGAAACCAGATTTTGAAATGTCTGTTTCGTTTCATCAGTACTAACTCCGAAGCCGACACCAATCTCTCTTAGCCGGCCCGACACGGCCGATGCCCAAAGCATCCTTGATATCTCCACTCGGTTTCGCGGAAGCAGAAAAAACGATGCGGGGGCGTGGTATTGATTGTTTTTGTCATCCCCGCGAAAGCGGGGATCTAGAACACGCTGATTCCCGCCTTCGCGCCGTTTGTTCAAGCGCCGGTCGGGCGCTTGGTCCGACGACACCGCGCGGTCGGCGCGGCGGGAATGACGAAGGGTTCTAAACACACTCCGTCTTTTTCCAAACATCAAGTCCAGATAAGGATTATCCTTCTCTTCGCCGCGGATGGCGGGCGTAATCGTAACGACGCCCACGTTTTCTTTGGCAAATAGCTTCTGGAGCGATCTGGAGTGAAATCCGCCGGAGACAAGAACCGTCATCGGTTCGCGGTGGAGGGTTAGATCAGCCAGAATGTTTTCAACCATGGCCACATCACGGTCGGCGGCAATTGAATAAAACTTGTCCGCCGTCTTCAGAAGTTCTTTTACGGCTCCGTGGTCGACCTCTATCTGCGAGAACGGCAGGTTAAATTTTTTCTCATTTTCTCTGATGCAAGACACGATTTCTTTTAATTCAATTTGTTTCCGGAGCGCCGTAAATTCTTCCCATTCTTCCCGGGTTTGGGAAAGCGCCACGCCCTTGCGCATAAGCTCAACATAGCGGCTGAACCCGATAAGCTTGCTCTCCTCCGCCCTCTCTGCCAACTCCGCAATAAGATATTTCTCCGCCCGGGTGATTTCATCAAACAGCTCTGCTGAGTTCAGCCGGTCCTCCTGCTTCAGCATCTGATAATAAGAAAGCAAGAAGCGGTATCGTTCGATGGAAAACGGCTGGGTCTCCAAACGTGTGCCCAATGTCTTGATCAGCTCGCGGGATAATTCACCTTTCTCGCGAAATTTCAGAAATTCCGCCGTGATGCTCTCACGCTCTTCTTTATTAAAAGAAAACTGCTCCAGACGGTTGATCAGATCGGCAACTTCGGCGCCCAGTTTTGACGGATTGATTTCAGACTGTTGAAGGAGGAGGGATTGGATATTTTTGAGCGCAGGAAAATCCGTTTTGGGAAAAGATTCCAATTCCTTAGCCAGAAAACGCACGTAGGAATCGAAGCTTGACCGCCCGTTATCAAAATCTCGTTTGGCTTTTAACAAAGCGCGGATTTTTGGATTAAGCAGACGATCGGCAATCCTGTTCAGGGATTTCTCGAACGTGTCAAAAGGAAGGTTAACACGATCCCGCTTTACGACCACCTCTTTAAACGCTTCGCGGCCCTTCTGATCCAGATCAAACCGCTCGACGCCCAAAAGCCGCAGAGGCTTCTTTGAAGCAACGGCGGCAAGCTCGGAGCCCTGGAGTAAACCCTGCCTCAGATAAAACTCGGCTATTTCATCGCGTATCTTTTCGTCAGGGAACGCCCGCAGGAATTCGTAAGGAATAGCGCTTGATGAACCTTCTACGTAAACCGTATTTACCCGATGTTTTTCCGAGAGATACTCTAGGATGGCCGCGATCTTTTTCTGAGCTTCGTAATTTCCATGCGCATCTTGGATGTGCACAACCAAGGGCCGGTCGGATGAAAAAGTCTCCTGGCTCAAAATCGATTCGGAAAGCGTGCTTCTCTGAATGACACCGAGTTCTGAGGGAACCGTAAGGTGGGCCAGTGAAATTGAATTGGTGTCTAACTGAAGGAGCGGATCGGCTTTTCCCACATTGGGCAGCTGAGGCGCCGAACCGTCCGTTCGGTACCGTTGGTCCAAGCGCCCGACCGGCGCTGGCTCAAACGGTGCCGACCAAGACACAGTGGTAAACGTAAAGACAACAACCAAGACAGAGGCAGTTGTCCTCAGAAACCTCCACCCGCTTGTTCGGGCTTCGCTTATCAGATTTCGCTTTGACATAGGCTGTGAGAACAACCTCCCCGATTGTCACCCCCGCGAAAGCGGGGGTCTAGAGTTTAGATTCCCGCTTGCGCGGGAATGACAGATTTAAGCTTTAAAAAAGTCTCAACGTTTGCGCAAAAAAAAAGCCTGATTACTCTTCAGCTCATACTTCTAAAGAGTAATCAGGCCCTTTTAATTCAAACTTATTAAAATATTTAAGACCAGCGTACGTATAAAAACCCGCACAGAAGCGCTCACCTCTGTGCATGGGTAAAACATTATCGGTAACGTGAAGACATAATACCTAAAGGCATCTCAAATGTCAAGAAAGTGTATCCTATATTGATCTAAATCAAGCTGCTACTGCGATTTCTGTGGAGGCCCGCAGCCGCTCGGCCAACTCGTCAATGCTTACAATCCGCCAAAAGCCGTCTTCCCGCGCCAGAAATGCTTTGACGGCCGGATGCTCGGCACCGGCATTCATAAGTGCGAGAATCGTTTCCCACTTAATTTCCTGAATGGCATCCGGCGCATCGTACAATCGTACTGCTAAAGAAGAAAACTTCTTGAGAACGGGGCGTAACTGAGGACCGAAGAACGCCAGCATATTTTCATAACCTACCCGATCTACCTCAACGGCTTGGCGCAGAAGGGATGCGAAAGAACTGTTTATTTCCCGTGTATCCGAATAAGCAACAAAGCGAATATTTTCCGGGAGCGCGCTTAACGCAAATCGATTCTTGAACGCCGATGCGGCATCCTCCGCGGACCCCTTGAAAGCCGCATACCACTTAACATTTTGATCGAGGAACTTCTGAATCACCGAAAAATCATCCGGCAAACTGTCGAATGCCGTGAAAATCGCTTTGGGCGTCTGCGACAATCGTTCCGACAATTCCCGCAACCGCACGAAATCGGCTTCAAATCGGGCAGATGATTTTCCGTAATCGACGGACTGCCCGGCAAATGCAGAACTGTCATAAACAGCCTTTAATTCTTCGGCAATTCTAAATTCGCCGGACGTTCTAAATCCAAATCCGGCGGACTCATACAATCCTCCTAATTCCATAAGCTGATCATAAAAAGTGACATCATCTCCCAACTCCTGAACGTGTCTTGGTTCTGCTTGAGCCATTTTTCTTAGCTCATCAGGAGAAACAATGGTCGTATGCTCTTCCCGGTCTTCATAAAAAAGGCCGCGGGGAATGATAAACGCCAACTGCCGGTCCGTCGCCGCATGGTTCATTTCACCTTTGACCAGAACTTCTGTCCAATGCGCAAGCGCATAAAGCAAAATAGATTCCCGCCTTCGGTCCCTGATTAATTCTCCAAAAAAGCCCGGCGCGGGAAAAAGTTCCCGGGCCTCAAGCTTTCGCGTTTCGTATTCAAGGCGCCCGCTTAAGTCCACAACATATCTGCCCCATTCAATCATCTTTTCGACAATCGCCTTTATCTCTCGATCCCGGTCGGCCCTCTCAAGGAATCTTGGAATTCTTGCTTCCGTCCTTCTTACGAGATCGGCCCGGACATGTTCCTGCTTTTTCTTCCACTTCTCTCTGAGATCGAGAATTTCGTTGATGGTGTTGTCAATCTCTGAAGCCATCAGAGATGCCCGCGGTCCCATTTTCTCCAAGATGAGAAAACGGGTCATGGCTTTACGCACCACCTCCAAATCCCGATCGATAGAAGCTTCGACAAGTACATCATCTAAAACTTGAATGGCAATGTTTCGCTGGCCGAATGGAATAAACGCCTTGTCGACCGCACGAAGCTTTGCTTCAAGTGGTCCTACCTCCTCTAGTGGCGCGGCCTTCTGTACAACTTCCAACGCCCTCTCGGCCATTCCAGTTCTCAATTCTTCTGATCTTTCATCCGTTCGAGAACCGAGCAATCGAGACTGATAGACATATTCACGTGCCAATTCTATAGAAAGCGTTGAATAGTCAAATTTCTTTACATAGGGCAATCCCTTCTTCGCCTCTCCTGCGGACGCCTGACGCGCGTAAAGTGATTCTTCGGTTTGCCTGCCTATTTTCGAAATATCAATAGCCGTCTCGAGCCGGCTGCTCGCAATATCCAAAGTAATCCTTGCCTCTTGAAAATATTCCTCATCCTCGCGATTCGACTCAAACATACCGAGTTCGCGGTGTGCGCGATTTCGATAATACTGAAAAGCCTGCACATAAATATTTTCCAACCAAGCCAAAGATTTTCTCAAGAGTTCATCCTTTTCCTGTCCGCTTCCAACCTGCGACAGGCTTAGAACCGACATGGGCTGGAGTAATTTTCCAACGTCCGGATCCGGACGAGCCAATTTGGGATCCTCGAACCCGACAGCCGGTTTTGGAAATCCGGTGACGGCATGAAGTATCCCCAATACCAGATCGACATGGCGCCGCGCGCCCGCCAAAAGGGCCTGTTCTTCCGCCGTCTTAATTCCACCCGCTTCCAGATCCGCAAACGCGGAAAATATGACGCGCTCTACATGAATTCTGTTCTCCTCGTTAAGAAGCAATCTGAGCCCCGGCAAAAGTTTCTCCGCTACGATTTTTCGCACATCCTCAAAATCTTTGTCTTCAAAAACAGACCATTCCTCCTTGACCGTCCGGACTTCATCCGCCAAAGCTTTGGCCTGCTCAAACCACGCATCGGGAGCCGGAAGGAGAGCTCTGTCCAGAATGCGTTCGAGGAATTCCATTTCTTTTTCGCTCATATTTAAGCTGCGGATGGCTCCGTCCGAATGGATTCTCTCTTTAATTCTCCGCATCGTCACCACATGCTCCCGTAATTGATATTTGTTCCTTTGATAGAGCAAACCCCGGTTAATAATGTGGCTCAGAGCCTTGCTCGCCTTCTTCGTGCCGCTCTCAATACCACTCGCTCCTTCACCGTCCCAATCAAGAATGCCGGAATAGTGAATGGTTAAAAGTTCGGTCACTCCTTCATCGCGCGGTGTCCAGTCTCCTTCCAGAATCGGCTTATCGGGAAACAATAGGTCAAACGCGTCGAATACGTTTTTTATGCCTCTTTTAACCAACTCGCCTTTCTTCAATTGCTCGCCGAGACGTTCGAGTTCCTGAAGCCGTTCGATAAACCTTCTTGAAGAAATACCCAACGACGTTTCGCGGCCGTATTCTTCGGATACTTCCCGCAAAACCTGATCCAGAATATTCAAAAACGTTTCCTTCTCAACACCAAGCAAATTCAGCCTTCGTTGACGGGCTTTATCCACACCTTCATTCTGCTTCGCGCCGATGATATCCAACAAGCGTTCAACTTCATCTTTTGAAAGCTTATCGGTATCCAGGTGGTCACGGACCGCCTGATCCAGGGCAGCGCCCAATTTGTTATGCGACCTGTCCCCGTGTATCACGAGAACTCTCGCGGCCACAAGATTTCCGAGGAAATTTCGATACATCGCGGCGAGATCATGGTTTTTCACAAGCCTCGCTGCTAAGGGCAGTTTGAGAAATTCCTGCAGATGTCTGAGCGCTAGACCTACCCGGCCCCGGGCATGCGCCTTATCCGCCATATCCAGCGTAACTTCAAGCGGGTATATATCATCCGCCCGGTAACGGGAAATGTTTAATACTTCATCGCTTCGATCCCTCGCAGCCTGGGCTTGCCGATCGGCATCCTTATCCGCAAGCCATTCTTCTCTGTCGTCCGCCCATATTCCGTACAATTCCGCAAGATCCGTGTAAAAACCTTGGTACTTATGCGGCAAGATGCTTAAGGCTTCTGCATCCGCCAGTTCGCGGTCTCCGCCTTCTTCTACTCTTTCTATTTCGACATTCCTAACGTCCAAAACAATTTTTTGGGCCAACGTCAAGTACTCATCCGCCTTTTGAATAAAACCATACGAATCCTCCAGCAAGCTTCGCAGGAATATCTGATGATCAAAAGAAGCACCCGCGTCTAGTCCAACGCCGGCCAAGCGAACCAAATCAAGAAACCTTTCTTTGTCAATTTGAATAAGGTCAAGAAATGTTTCGACCTCTTTTTGTCTTTCCGCATCCTTGGGATATCCTTCTGCGCGGATTTGCTCGATCATGCGCTGAAAATCCGGATTATCCCACGGGAAACGCAAGGCACGGCTGAAGCGCTGCAAATTATAATCCGCAAGGGACTTGTAAAATTCAAACCAGCGAACTTTTATCGATTCCAGTGCTTTGCTTGCCTCGGGCCTCCAGCTCCTGATGACGCCCACCCATGTTAATCTTCCCAGCGCAGAGTCTTTCAGAGCGCTTTCCAAATAATCAAACTCGTTAACGGCTTGCTGGACCAGCATTTCGATAGGAACAACATCACGGTTGATCTGAACAAAGCTTTCTCTGCCCGTCCTAAAATTCCTTGCGATACTTTCGAGTTGAGTAAAATAAGTGTCTAGCGCTCCCGTAAGCTGATTCAATACGGCACCCGAAAAGGCTTCCTGCAAATCCTCTGCTGCTCCCCCCAGAGCTTCCTCTTGTTCTCCCTTGAAGGAAAGGACTGTTTCCGCATCCCACGGCATTGTTTCGCCATCCGTTCCGGTTAGCGGTGTGAGTTGTTGTTCCACCAATTTGGCCTCTATTATTTTCTCCTGAGCGCCCCTGATCAGATCTGTCCAGGCTTTGACTTGTTCCGGCAGTTCAGGAACGGCTTCGTCCGGTTTTTCGGCGCCGAAACCGGCAGCAGGAAGAGCTAACTCAGATTCAAGCGCTTGAATCTGATTCCGAACATTTAAAAACTGCGCGGGGGTGACAACTGATTCAAGTTGAGTATCGAACAAGCGTGGCGGTGCATGAAGCGTTTCTTTTTCAAAGTCATACACCACCCCTGAACGGGGTGGCTTGACGGTTGTGAGCCGTCTCAAAGACGGCCTTCATTAAGGTTGCTGGTTAAAATCTACCGGCCTCTTGAGCTTCTTCTGTTTTTTCT
>JACQQS010000075.1 GCA_016206925.1 Candidatus Omnitrophota bacterium | reverse complement strand
GTTTCACCTTGTATTAAATTCAATTATTATTTCCGAAAGGCTGCCTCCGTGAAGCGGCATATTTCGTTAAGCATTTCATTTGGTCCCATTTCATTTGGTCCCGTATTGACAATTAGAATTCGAACGCGTATCATCCGCGCTTTGTATGCCGAATCCGTTCATTCGGAACGGGGGACCCAAGCTTCTAATGGGGCGAATCGCATTACGCGAAAGGTTAGTTCTCTCTACCTGAGCCCGTCAGCTAACCCCGAAGGCAGTCGAGAGGAATCATATGGTTGAAAAGCACAAGTCTACCAATGGTTTGCCGCTCACTCCGTGGGAGCGTTTCCGGTCCTTACTCTTTGGCCGCGCCAAAGATATCTATGATCCTGCGTTAGGCCATAAAATTTCCCTAGTTGCTTTCATGGCGTGGATTGGTTTGGGTGCCGATGGTCTTTCTTCTTCTGCCTACGGTCCCGAAGAAGCCTTCCGCGCGCTCGGCGGACATTCCTACCTGGCTATTTTTCTGATTCTAGCTACAGCCGGAACGGTCTTTATCATTTCCTATGCCTACAGCCGCATTATTGAGCATTTTCCGATTGGCGGGGGCGGATATGTCGTGGCCACGAAGCTTTTGGGTAAAAATGCGGGAGTCGTTTCGGGTTGTGCACTCTTGGTTGATTATATTCTCACAATTACGGTATCTATCGCGGGCGGCGGTGACGCGCTTTTTAGCCTGCTTCCGTATTCATATCAATCTTACAAGCTTTGGGTGGAATTTGCTGCCATTGTTTTCCTGCTGGTTATGAATCTCCGCGGAGTCAAGGAGTCCGTTGCCGCGATTGTTCCGATATTCACTATTTTTATTGTTTCTCACGTCATACTAATCTTTGGCGGAATTTTATCCCACGCGGGCAGTTTTCCGGTCATTTTTGGCGAGGTGAGAAGCGGGATTCAAACCGGTGTCGATCAAATCGGAGTGTGGGGTCTCTTTCTCGTACTTCTGAGGGCTTATTCGCTCGGCGGCGGCACGTACACCGGAATCGAAGCCGTCTCGAACGGAGTCGGTATTCTCCGCGATCCCAAAGTTGAAACGGGCAAGCGCACGATGCTTTACATGGCCACGTCTTTGGCGGTCACCGCGGGCGGACTTTTGCTTTGCTACATGTTGTTTCATGTGAGTCATGTTCCGGGTCGAACGCTGAATGCGGTGCTCGCGGATAATTTTGCCGGCCGGATTCACCTGGGGCCGGTTCCGCTCGGCGCCTGGTTTGTTAAAGTAACCATTTTCTCGGAAGCCATGCTGCTTCTGGTGGCGGCGCAAACCGGTTTTATCGACGGCCCGCGGGTGATGGCCAATATGGCGATCGATTCGTGGATCCCGCGCAGGTACGCGACGCTTTCAGACAGACTGACCATGCAGGACGGCATTTTTTCGCTGGGTGTTGCGGCCTTGCTGCTTTTGGTTTATTCCAAAGGTCATATTGGAATCTTGGTGGTTATGTACAGCATCAATGTGTTTTTGACTTTTTCTCTTTCGGAGCTCGGTATGGTCGGTTTTTGGTATCGTTCACGGAAGACTGAGCCGACATGGAAACGTGATATTTTGATTCATGCGACGGGTCTCGTGCTTTGCTTTTCGATACTTTGCGTGATGATTATGGAAAAGTTTCAACACGGCGCCTGGCTTACCGTTGTTATTACCCTTACCTGTATTGCACATTGTTTCTTGATCAAACGGCATTACTTTAGTGTGGCCAAACGCGTAAAGGAAATCGATACCGTTTTTGAAAACGTGCCGGCAAGTGAAGCAAAAACGACAGTGGAACCTTTTGATCCCAAAGCACCCACCGCCGTTATTTTGGTGGGAGGTTACAGCGGTTTGGGTCTGCACATTTTTCTAAATATTTTTCGGCTGTTTCCGCACTCCTTCGAAAATGTCATCTTCGCTTCGGTGGGTGTCGTGAATTCCGAGTTTTTTAAAAGTGGTTCGCATGTCGAAGAGATTTCCGATAGAACACACGAAACACTCATGCGTTATGTGGATTTTTCCGGGCGCATGGGTATACCGGCGAGGAGCGAATTTCGAGTGGGCACCGATGTCGTTTTTACTGCTGCGGAAATGTGCATCGAAATCTCGAAACAACTTTCGCACTCTATCTTTTTCGCCGGCGAACTTGTGTTTGAACAGCCGCAGTGGTACCACAAGTGGCTTCATAATGAAACCGCTTACGCAATTTTGAGGCGCATTCGGTTTTCCGGCCTGCCTATGGTTATCCTGCCGATTCGGATTTCAATGCAGAAGAAAGCCGCGAAAGGATAGTCAACGCGCGAAAATCAGGGCTTGTTGCGTTCGGTTTTGCTTTGGTGTATGATGGCCGGCCTATCGGCAGCTGTATGCGCAATTTTGATCACTTTCCCACAATCGAAGCATTTCAGAAACTTCCGCGGCAAGTTATCGTCAAAGGCGGCAAGACTTCCGTTTCCGAGAACGGCGCCTCAGAACTTTCCGGGATCGTCATTAATAATCTCACCCAGCCCATCCGTAATGTCCGTGTGAACCTCATCCTTTTTGACGAGAACCAGATGCCTCTCCGGAATATTACGGCAGCGCCCCATCCCAACCGCCTGGCCCAGGGTACCATCGGGTCATTTACGGTGAAGGCGGAAAGCTCGGAGAAGGAAATCGACAACTATTACCTTTACGCCACTTGGGAATACGAAGATAAGTAAAGGCTGCCCACCCCATGGTTACATCCCTCCTCCTGACGCTGGTAGGTGTGGTAGCAATTGCCTTGTTGATCAGTTATCAGCTGCGTCTTACGGCGCTCAGGCGGCGGGCTGAAGAAGCCGAAAAGAAAGCGGAAGATGCCCGAAGACTTAAGGCGCAGTTTATTGCCAATGTCTCCCACGAGTTGAAAACGCCTTTGAATACCATTGTGGGCTACACGGATCTTCTCCGTGAAAAAAAGTACGGTGAAATGTCCGCCGAGCAGGATGACATTCTCCGCCGCGTCCAGAGCGCTTCACAGCGGTTTTTGGCGCTCATCCAGAATTTGCTCGATTTTTCTGGTGCGGAGCTCGGAAAAATTGACGTGAAGATTTCGGGGTTCGATCTGAACGGGGAGCTGGCATCGACGCTTGAAATTTGGGAGAAACTTGCCGAAGAAAAGGGCGTTAAGATAACGTCGTCGCTTGATCCGGAAGTCGGAGAGGTGAATTCGGACCGGCAGAAAATTCACCAGGCGGTAGCCAACATTCTCTCGAATGCCGTGAAGTTTACCGAGAAAGGCTCGATCGAGCTCAATTCAAAATTGCTGAACGGCGAACTCGTCCTGATCGAAGTCAAGGATACCGGGATCGGGATTGCTGAGGCGCATTTGCCGTATGTGTTCGAGGAGTTCCGTCAGGAGGATGGCACCATTAAACGCGATTACGGCGGAACGGGCCTTGGCCTCAGCATTTCCCAGAAATTCGTGCATTTTCTCGGTGGAGATATCGGCGTAAAAAGCAAGAAGGGATCTGGCACGTCGGTCCGCATCGTGATTCCAAAATCGATTACGCATCCCATGCGCCGCGAAGCCGAACGTGCGCCCGCGCGAAAAGTGCTGGATAAACTTCCGTGAAGGAAAGGCAACAAGTAACAAGAAGCAGGGATATGAAAGAAATAAAAAATCGTAAAGTGTCGAATGAAAATAGACAAGCGTTTTTCAAAACAGCCTTTAGATTTTTAGGAGATTTCCGCGCCGTTTTGCTCCTCGCAGTGATAATCGGACTTATGAAGAAGCCTCTGTTACTTGTTTCTTGTTACACGTTACTTGTGTATGAGGGTTATGAGTAGCAAATCAGAAGAAATATTTGAGCGTTCGAAGGAACATCTGGTTGGCGGAGTGAATTCGCCCGTGCGCGCATTCGGCGCCGTGGGCGGGACGCCCCGCGTGATTGAACGTGCCAAGGGTTGCATGCTGACCGATGTGGACGGAAAAAATTATATTGATTACGTTTTGAGCTGGGGACCGCTTGTTCTCGGGCACGCGCATCCAGCCGTGCTGAAGGCGGTTCGTGAAGCGGTCGATCGAGGCACCACGTTTGGCGCTCCAACAAAAGAAGAATTGGCGCTTGCCGAGCTGATCAAATCAGCTCATCCGTCGATCGAGCGAATTCGGTTTGTCTCCTCCGGCACGGAAGCAGCCATGACCGCTCTCAGGCTCGCGCGCGGCGTAACAGGGCGGAAATACATCGTAAAGTTTTCAGGTTGTTACCACGGGCATACGGACTCGCTTCTGGTTTCCGCCGGTTCGGGACTCGCGACATTCGGTGCGGCCAGCTCCGCGGGTGTTCCGAACGAGGTGGCGAACTTGACTTGCGTCGTTCCGTACAACGACCCCAAACGCTTTCAGGAATTGATGAAGCATGACGGGAACAGGATTGCAGCCGTGATTGTCGAGCCCGTTGCGGGCAATATGGGTCTGGTGCTGCCGGACAAACAATTTCTGGTCATGCTCCGGGCCGAAACGGTGCGGTACAAGGCGCTGCTTATTTTTGATGAGGTCATCAGCGGATTCCGTATTGGCTGGGGCGGCGCGGAAAATCTGTTTTCCATTAAGCCGGACCTAGCCTGCCTCGGGAAAATCATCGGCGGCGGGTTTCCGGCCGGTGCAGTCGGCGGGAAAGCGGAATACATGGAACACCTTTCGCCGGTCGGCAATGTGTACCAGGCCGGAACGCTTTCCGGAAATCCGGTGGCGATGGCCGCCGGACGCGCAACGCTGGAATGGTTAAAAAAGGAAAATCCGTATCCGCTGCTTGAAGAAATGACGAAGGAGCTGGTCTCGGAAATCCGGCGCATCACTGCCGAATCCGGATTCTTGGCCATGATCAATCAGATCGCTTCCATGTTTACTGTTTTTTGCACCACAACACCAGTCAAAAATTTCCAGGACGCCCAAAAGTCCGACACGGGCCGCTACGCCGAACTTTTCCACGCTTTGCTTGAAGAAGGCATTTATTTCCCGCCTTCCCAATTCGAAACCTGCTTTCTCTCAACCGCCCACGCGAAACAAGATATCAAGGCCACCGCCCGCGCTTTCGAGCATGCTGTCGAGAATGTACTGCAGAAAAAGTAATGGATTATCGAAGTGCCTA
This sequence comes from Candidatus Omnitrophota bacterium, assembly GCA_016206925.1. Taxonomy (GTDB): domain Bacteria; phylum Omnitrophota; class Omnitrophia; order Omnitrophales; family JACQQS01; genus JACQQS01. The sequence continues at coordinate 6,130 of JACQQS010000075.1, read as the reverse complement.
CGCCTTTTCATGAGCTTGACTACTACGAGATAAATTTACTCCTTACCGACGATGAGCGCGCCGTTCGCGATCAGGTCCGCCGGTTTGTCGATGACAGATTTCTGCCGCGTATTCAGGAGTGCTTTGAGAAAGGCGAATTTCCCTTTGATTTAATCAAAGACATTGCGCGGCTCGGCCTCTTCGGCGCTTGTCACAAAGAATTTGGACTGCCGGGTGTGAGCGATGTGGCGTACGGCCTGATCATGCAAGAACTTGAACGCGGGGACAGCGGGCTGCGCAGTTTTGTTTCGGTGCAGAGCGCGCTTGTGATGTATGCGATTTTACGCTACGGAAGCGAGGCGCAAAAGAAGCGTTGGATTCCACGTTTGGCAAGCGGTGAAAGCATCGGCTGTTTCGGCCTGACCGAACCCGATTTTGGCTCCGACCCTTCGGGGATGCTTACGAGCGCCAGGAAGCGGGGGAGCGCCTACGTTCTCTCAGGAACAAAAATGTGGATTACGAATGGATCTGCCGCAGACATCGCGGTTGTTTGGGCAAAACGGGATGGGGAGATCTACGGATTTCTGGTTGAGAAGGGAACAAAGGGATTTAGCGCGAAAGATATCACAGGAAAACTTTCGCTTCGCGCCTCCGCCACATCCGAACTTCATTTCGAGAATTGCGAAATTCCGGAAGAAAATCTCATGCCTGGAAGCAAGGGAATTAAAGCAGCGCTTGCTTGTTTGACACAAGCGCGCTACGGAATTGCTTGGGGAGCGATAGGCGCCGCGCAAGCTTGTTTTCACATCGCGCGGGATTACGCGCTTTCACGCATTCAATTTGGTAAACCCATCGCCGCGTTTCAATTGACGCAGGAAAAACTCGTCGATATGGCTACTGAAATCACAAAAGCGCAGCTGCTCGCGTTGCAGATGGGCCGTTTAAAGCAGGCAGGAAAATTAGATTTTGCACAGGTTGCCATGGCCAAAAGAAGCAATGTGTCCGCGGCACTAGGCATTGCCCGTTCTGCCCGAAGCATCCTCGGAGCCAACGGGATCATGAACGAATACGGTGTCATGCGCCATATGACGAACCTCGAATCCGTTTACACTTACGAAGGCACCCACGAAATGCAAACCCTCATCGTCGGCCAGGATCTAACCGGCCTGGAAGCTTTCCGTTGATTAAAAACAAGTAGGTGGACAGACAAAGTTTTGTTAGAATAAATTTTCGTTTAACCTTGAAATACAACTTTCATGAAACAAGCCATTTCGCTCGAAGAAATTTACGCGCCCATCCAGGAATATATTCCGGACGTCGAAGCGACTATCCTGAATATTCTCGCCACGTCAAATGAGCTTGCGCGCGCGGCAATCAAGCATTTCTTCTCGAGCAAGGGAAAACTGCTCCGGCCCGCGCTTTGTCTCTTGGCAGCGAAGTTCGACGGCGAAATAAACGCACGGGCGATCCGCATCGCGTCGGCCCTTGAAATTTTCCATTCCGCCACCCTTATTCATGACGATATCATCGATGCGGCCTACCTCCGGCGCGGAGTTTCTACGGTTAATGTAAAATGGGGACCGCAGACGGCGGTGCTTGTTGGCGATTTTCTTTACGACCGGGCGCTCCGAACCATTTTTGACGCCGGTATTCCCAAAGTAACATCGCTTATGTATGAAACGGCCGAGCAGGTCTGTGACGGTGAGATTCTCGAAGCCAAGGAACGGAACAATTTCAATTTAACCGAGCAGGAATATTTCACGATTGTGGAGAAGAAAACGGCATCGCTTCTCGCGATGTGTGTGGAAGCCGGCGCCATCGCCGGCGGATTACCGCTTGACGATGTGCTCGCGCTGAAACAATTCGGGATGAACTTCGGCCTTGCGTTCCAGGTGGTGGACGATTGCCTTGACTTTACGGGTGAGGAGCATGAATTTGGGAAGACGCTCGGTTCGGACGCGGATGCCGGCGTACTCACGCTTCCGGTGATCCGGCTGATTTCGCTTGTGAACGAGAAGCAGAAGGCCGAGGTTTTCCGCATTTTTAAGTCCGAGGACAGCTTCGAGAAACTTCAATATTTAAAGGACCTCTTTGCCGAATACGATGCGCTTGATTACGCGCGCCAGAGGGCCCGGGAATTTGCCGACCGCGCGAGGCTTGAACTTTCCGTATTCTGCGATTCTTCCGTTAAACGGAGCTTCGAAGGACTGCTGGCTTACGTTTTTGACCGCGAACGCTAAAGAGTCGTAAGTGATAAGGGATAAGATCCGGTTTATTTCCCGCCTCGCATTCAGCGCGTTAGTCGTAATCCTCAGCGCGTTTGGTATCATGATTGTATTCCGGGGCTTTAATATCCGCCGGCTCTTTCTCGGTATTGTTTTCGGCACCATAGTAAGCGTGATCAATTTCTGGCTGCTTTCCCGCGATTTTTACCAGACCCGTTATGGGGAGCCCGGACAGGTGGAGCGCTGGCTTTTCATACGGTTTTTCTTGCGTTACGGCATTATCGGTGCGGCATTGATAACATGCCTCATTAATCCTCGTTTTCACATCATCGGATTTGTCATCGGTTTTGTCGCCTTCCAGCTCGCCGTCTTCTGGAGCATGTTCCATTGGCGGAAGTAAGAATCAAGATCGGGACAAATCATCTGCCCTTTCAAACTCATCTCCGGCCGTCTGAAATTTAAATAGCAAAGCTGTGTTAATGGTTTTCACTTGCGATTTTGGCGGTGTTCGCTAAAATGCACATTCCCTTAAGGGAATTAAGGAAAGCCGCATGCCGAACGCCGTTTTGCACCTGGTTGCCACGCCTATCGGGAATTTGGGCGATATGTCCGAGAGAGCTGTAGAAACGCTTAAGTCCGTAACGTTGATTGCAGCCGAAGACACGCGGCGGACGAAAATTCTGTGTAATCGTTTCGGGATCCGGACGCCGCTTGAAAGTTACCACGATTTTAGCGACGAGCGGAAGCGCGAACGGGTTTTGTCGATGCTGGAATCGGGAAATTCCATTGCGCTTGTTTCGGACGGTGGCACGCCGCTCATTTCCGATCCCGGATTCAAGCTGGTGCGCGCCGCGATTGAGCGGGGTATTAGCGTATCGGCAGTTCCCGGCCCGTCCGCGGTCATCGTGGCACTCACACTGAGCGGTTTTCCAACGGACCGGTTCATGTTTGAAGGGTTCCTGCCGGTGAAGTCCGGCGAGCGAAAGCGCCGTCTCGGTGAAATAAAGGAGGAGAGGCGCACGGTCATTTATTTCGAATCGCCGTACCGTCTGCTGAAATCGCTTGAAGATATTCAGGAAGCGCTTGGCGGCCGTTCGGTTTGCGTTGCAAAGGAACTTACGAAGCAATTTGAGGAAACATTTCGCGGAACGGCGGGTGAGATTAAACAAGAACTTGGCGCAAAATCGATTAAAGGTGAATACGTGATCGTAATTAAAGGTCATGACCGGTGAAACGCATCGCCATATTTGCTTCAGGGGCGGGCACAAATCTCGAGAATCTGCTCGCGAAAATCCGCGACGGCGAGATTAAGTGTACCGCCGCGCTTGTGTTTTGCGACAAGCCCGGCGCGCCCTGCCTTGCGCGCGCGAGGAAATTTGACGTGCCGGTGGTCAGTTTTTCGCCCAAGTCATTCATGGATAAACATGCTTTTGAAAGCCGCCTGATCGAAACGGTCGAACAGTATGAAATTGACTTCATTGTGCTGGCCGGCTACATGCGCATTTTGACACCGCGCTTTATCAAGCGTTTCCCTTGGCGCGTTATCAATGTCCACCCTTCACTTCTGCCCGCATTCAAGGGTGCGTACGGCATCCGAGAGGCGTTTGACGCCAAAGTGGAGAAAACCGGCGTAACAATTCATTTTGTAACGGAGGAAGTCGACGGAGGTCCGCTCATTTTGCAGGAGGAAGTGCCGGTTCATCTGGACGATACACTTGAAACGCTTGAAGCGCGTGTGCACGAGGCGGAATACCGCCTTTATCCGCGCGCGCTGAAGCTGGTTTTGGAAGGAAAAGTGGTTATCGAAAATAATCAAATCAAGTTTATTGAACAAAATAAGGAGGCTCCATGAAAGCCATCATTGAAAAAATTCAAGGCCGGGAAATTATCGATTCACGGGGAAACCCGACGGTCGAGGTCGATGTCATTTTGAAAGACGGTGTCACCGGCCGCGCGGCAGTGCCGAGCGGCGCTTCAACGGGCGAGCATGAGGCTGTTGAGCTCCGCGACGGCGATGAGAAACGGTATCTGGGCAGGGGCGTTACGAAGGCCGTTGAAAACGTGAATAAGATCATCGCCCGCGCTCTCAAGGGCAAAAATGCTGCGGAGCAGGAGGAAATTGACGAGATCATGATTAAACTCGACGGCACGGAAAATAAATCGCGTCTCGGAGCGAATGCGATTCTCGGCGTCTCGCTCGCTCTGGCGCGCGCGGCCGCCAATCAGGCAAAGGAGCCGCTTTTCCGCTATATCGGCGGCCCGAAAGCAAAGCTTCTGCCGGTGCCGATGATGAATATCGTAAACGGCGGTTCGCACGCGGACAATAACGTGGATCTCCAGGAATTTATGATCATGCCGACCGGCGCGAATAGTTTCCGCGAAGCGCTCCGCTCGGGCGCCGAAGTGTTCCATCATTTGAAGAAAATTCTAAAGAAACGCGGGCTTTCAACCGCAGTTGGTGATGAGGGCGGGTTTGCGCCGGATTTGAAGAATAACGAAGAAGCGCTTGAGGTGATTCTCGAGGCCATCGGCGCTGCCGGTTACACGCCGGGCGATGATGTGATGATTGCGCTGGATCCGGCTTCAAGCGAATTTTACAAGAGCGGATTTTATGAGCTAAAGGCCGAGCCCCAGCCGAAGAAGAGCCGGCAAGACATGGTGGAATTTTACGCGCGCTGGTGCGAAAAGTATCCGATATTCTCCATCGAAGATGGGGTTGCCGAAGACGACTGGGAAGGCTGGAAATTGCTTACGCGCCGGATTGGGCAGACGACACAGCTTGTCGGCGATGATTTGTTTGTGACGAATACGAAGCGGCTTCAGCGCGGCATCGACGAAGGCGTGGCGAATGCCATTCTTATCAAAGTAAATCAGATCGGGACGCTCACGGAGACGATCCGCGCGGTCGATCTGGCGCACAAGAATAATTACCGGTCGGTCATGAGCCACCGGAGCGGTGAAACCGAGGACTCAACAATTGCCGATTTGGCGGTGGCCTTGAATACCGGGCAGATTAAGACTGGTTCGCTCTGCCGTACGGACCGCATCGTGAAATACAATCAGCTTCTGCGTATCGAAGAGACACTTGGCAAGCGCGCCGTTTATGCCGGAGGAGACCTTCGCGCGAAGGCCAGGGCCGTATCGCGCTGAAATGAAACCGGTGCGGGTCATTCTCATATTTCTTCTGGTTCTTGGCGCGGCCGTCATCATTTACGGTCCGCTCTATTCGCAGTACCGCGATCTCCGCAGCCGCCACGAAAAGCTGACGCTTGAACTCGGAGACGTTCGCCGGCAGATTGCGGAGCTTGAGCGCGAGAAATATCTTCTTGAAAACGACATGCACCATCTCGAAAAAGTCCTCCGCGAAGAACTCGGCCTGGCCCGTCCCGGCGAGGAAGTGTACAAGGTGGAAGAAGTGGAATCCACCGTAACTCCAGATTTGCGTAAATTGAACCCTGCCGATTAACCGGCTCCCTCAATCAACATTCTTCTTGTCTTAGTTATTTTGTGGCGTTAAAATCCCACGCAATTCCCGATGGGTTTTGGACGAGCATCGGCTCGTTCCGAAGAAAGTCGGCCAATGTCGTAGACAACTTCCTTAAGTTGTCACGTTGCCGTGTTTGTTTGAGCAAATCAAGCCGGAAAGAAACGATTAGCCCTCGAAGCCAAATTGTATAACAGCACTTCGGAGGGCTTTTTTATGTGTGGACGAGGCAAAGTTGATAATACTTATAATATGGAAAATAATATTGCTTATGATATGTATGAAGGCTATACTTGGTCCGGGGATTCCCGATGAGCAGTTTCAGCTGGGATCCCGAGAGGGAATACGAAAATATCCGTAAGCATGGAATTGACTTTCGCTCGGCCGAGAAAGCGTTTTTAGACCCGGAAAGAAAGATTTTTATTGATAGGCAGCATAGCGG
>JACQQS010000074.1 GCA_016206925.1 Candidatus Omnitrophota bacterium | reverse complement strand
TCACTTCAGTGTAGAGCCGGATAACAGCGTACAGACAGCCGGTGCACCCTTTAATGTGACCATTACGGCTTTGGATGTGTTTAATAACATCATCCTGGATTATGCAAGCCGTGCGGCATTGCATACCTTTACCTTTACCACGACAGCGGGTAACGCTCCAAACGGCACCGCACCTTTACTAACTGCTCTCTCGGCCATTGATTTTCTAAACGGTGTAGCTACGAAATCCGCTACCCTCTATCAAGCGGTTAGCGGAGCTAGTATCACCTTTTCCGTAACCGAGAGCGGAGCTGGTAAGGGCGGGACGACCTCACTTACTCCCGTTACCACCGTTAACGCAGGGAGCGCTTTTTCGATTCGAGTTTCCGGAATGATCGATCCGATCACGCTCGGCGTTTCCATTGATGTGAGCGTAACCATGCTCGATCCCTATGACAATGTGGCGCCAAACTATACTGGCACGATCACGTTTAACTCTCCAGCACCCAACGCGGATCCGCTCGCGACTCACCCCGGTACGTTCGGATGGACTGGTCAAGGACAGCATACCTTCGTAAGCAGCATAACCTTTAGAACGTCTGGCTCGCGCACGATTCAGGTTTCCGCACCCGGTCTCATTTCGGGATCGCAAACGGTGTTTGTGAATCAGGCGCCAATCGCTAGCGACGACGGCGCGCGCTCCACAAATGAAGACGAATCGATGTTCATCAATGTCCTTGCCAATGACACCGATCCCGAATTGAACGCGCTCAGCATCATTGCCGTTACCCAGCCAAGCAATGGAATGGTCACCATCCGTTCAGGCGGATTAAATGTACTTTACGTTCCCAATGAAAATTATTTCGGGCCCGACACATTCACGTACACCGTTTCCGACGGCGTTATCGGCGGGACCGATCAAGCGACCGTTGCCATCTCTGTGCTTTCCGTAAACGATCCGCCCGTGGCGTTAAATGACATCATCGGAGTCGCCGAAAACAAATCCGCCGCGGCTCTTGTCCTTGCAAACGATACCGATGTGGACAGCGACCCGTTGACCATTACTTCCATTACACAGCCTGCGCACGGCCATGTGACTTTAAATTCGGCCGCGGGAACTATCACTTACGCTGCGGAAAAGAATTTTGACGGATCAACGATGTTCAGTTACACCATTTCAGACGGGAAAGGCGGTGTGGATTCGGCCACCGTCACGGTCAATGTGAGCAATGACAATACCCCGCCTTCCGCAAAACCGGATACTTTCATTCTTAGCGTAAATAGTGTCGAAAATTCTTTGGAAGTCCTTGCCAATGACACCGACGCAGAAAACGATAATCTACAGATTACCGCAGTAGATGAAGCTCTTCATGGCCAAGTCAACATCGATCCATCCGGTCTCTTTATCAGATACACGCCGGAAGCGGGCTACGCAGGCGATGATCAATTTGCCTACACCATAAGCGATGGTTTCGATGAATCAACGGCAACCGTAAATCTCTCGGTGACCAATCCTCAAAAAGGATCGGGCGGATTTTTGGGCGGTATCGGCGGAGTTATTGCCGGCGGTGAAGAACCGCTCGAAACCGCTCCAGAAACTGCTATACCGGACAACCGTCTAACCGGTGTGCCCGATGCTTTTCTATCCGTCGTGGGCGCTTCTTACACAAGTCCGCAAATTCTCGTGTTTGGTCCGGATGAAACACCCGCGGAGAAAACGATGCCCATGCCAAAATTAAATGAATACACCCCGCTTAACTGGAATCTCGCATCACCCGGAGACGAGGCATTAGAGGAAAAGAAAGATGAAGCAGCAATTCCGCCTTTGGCCTCAAAAGAACGGTCAAAACAACTACAAACAAAAGGTGCTCCGGCTGGAGATACGGAAAAGGAGAAAGCACGGCGTCAGTTCCGCGCTGAAAAGCAACCAACAGCGCCGGACACCGCTATAACTGTTCAAACAAAATTGCCGGCACAGTCTAGCGGACCATCGCTCATGCCCAGACTGCTTTCCTTCTTCAACTCTGTTCGCATCGCAGCGGGTTTCGGATTTGGCGAAGCTTTAAAACGTATGAACGAATACAAGCCAAAAATGCAGTAGCTTTGTATCCATTCGGAATAAAGCCAGGAATTACCCGGCACATTTTAAAAAGTATAAAAATAACTAAAGGCCTTACAAAAAAACCACGTTCTATATTTGATAAGCAGGAAATCAGATGGTACTCTTTAAATTGAGGAGCTTGTACGAAATCAAAAGGATTGCGCGCAAGCTCTTTTCCTAGTTGAGGACAATTACGCTTCAAGTGAGAAGCAGTGCTCATTAACAATTACAGAATAACCGATAAAGGCAAACCTACCGCGAGGTGGAGACGCAAAGCTGCGGGTCTCATGAAGATCGCCAAGCTGCCGGTGAACGATTCACGAAATAAATGGAATCATCGGCAAGCTTATGAGATGGCCGAGTTACCGAAGTTGTAAAGGTAACTCGGCCATTTTATTTTGGATATAGGGCCGCCGGAAAGGCAGAGAAAGAAGTTAAAAATATGCACGAAACAACAAAGAGAAAATCGTTGAAAAAAATAGCCAAAAAAACAGGCGGAGCACTGGCAGAATTCGCTATTGTGTTACCCGTGGCGGTGATTTTTCTGACATCCGGACACGAGGCTTGGAAAGTCCTGCAGCTTTACGACGAGCTTGAAACGTTAACGGCGTCGGCCGCGAGATTCGCCAGCCTCCAGGATCCGCCAAGAGCCGCCATCGAAGAGCGCACCCGAAATTACATTGCGCGTGACATCTTGCCCACTACGGTTTTAGGTTACATTCCTCAATCCGATTTTGACGTAAAGATCGAGCACCTAAAGGGAGTTGAATGGGAGAGCTGGCCTTTTGACGCAGTCAGTTCCGGAGATACCCTTCGCGTAAGAATCACTCTCCAGATAAATGGCAAAGGTACCTTTAAATCTCACTTATTAAACAGGGGTGAAATCACGATGGCCAAGAGCTACATTCATTTAAATGACACGCTCGTCGGCGTACCGCCGGAAGATGGCGGCTAACGTCCACTGTAAATTGCGGATACCAAGGGGCTATTCAATGGAAGCCACATGTAAACAAACTGTTCGCGCAGCAAAAATTCAAAATGTTTACGGTTCAATCCTAACCACCTTTGTTGTTTTTCTTTTAGGCATGATCGCTCTCGGCGCCCTGTCGCTGGATTACCGCATGGCTGTTGCAAAACGTCATGCCGTAGACCATCTTGCGGATATGATGGCGCTTTCCGCTATGGATGGATTTCATACCGATGAAGTTTTCATGAACAAGATCGCTCAGTTATCGCCAGAGGATCAAGTTATTGCCCGAACGGTAAATGGAATGCGAAACGCCCAAAATGTTTTTCTTGCCGCAACGAATTCTCTTATTAACATATCTGAGTTCAAAAACACGTTCCCCTCCTCTGTTAATTGGCGGAGCGAATACCAAGAACTTCTAAGCTGGCTGGACAATGAGGATTCAGACTACACTTTTCCGGAGCGGGCTTATAGCAGCGGTAACGTGAAATTCCTGGACGAGGATTTTGACGTAATCAAATCCATTGTCAGAATCGATAATCCGCTGAAAGTTAAAGCCGTAAAAGTCGAACTAAAAATGACCCGCTTTGCGCACGTCGAGCCCATATTCATTCAATTCTTCCATAAAGAGCCGCTTCGAGTTGGCGCCACATCCACGGCCGAAGTAGTTAATGCAAGCCTCACCAGATCAGTGGTTCTGGCAATCGATAGAAGCATTTCCATGGCATTCTCCACCGGAAAAGGACAACCGGGAGGCAGTCCACCTTGGAGATATCAACATTTGATCCAGGTTAGCGATTTTGAAATTCAGCCTATTCAGAGCGTGCTCCATGCCGCTCAAGTCTTGCCGGACGGGCTCGCCGATTTAAATCGCTTTCGAGATTCTTCGCTCAATAACTCGTTTGGAATCGTCGTCTTCGATATTATCGCTGAAGCCGTAAAATTCAAAATCCGCTCCGGAGATGCCGCCAACCCTTACCTGAGTCACGATGAGGACGACACACGATATCAAGAGGTGAAAGACGTCTTGACAGCGCCCCTTAAAAGTCAAAAAGTCCCCCGCCTTGTACCGGCGGAAGATTTCGATGAGGCCGATTGGCCGCTTTGCGACGAAAACCATTCGTCAACCTCTGACCCTTGCGCGCACGATTTTTTCAAGCAGATAATCACTTTCCAACAGCACTGGCTTAACAAGCGAAACAGCACAGGTCCAACGCCCGATGATCTTTGGGCGCTTCGACCGCTAAAAGACGGAAGCGCATTGGGATCCTTCTTCCCTTGGACGAATACAGACGGGAGTGCTGGCCTAGAAGTCGCTATCGAAATCCTTCGCCAGGAAAGACACCGCTTTGTCACGCGTGAAGAAAATCCGCCTGAATCGTTTCAAGCCGAAATTGTCTTTCTCTCAGACACGGTGATGAACACTTTTCACGATAGCAATATCTTACAAGAAGGCGCGGATCCATTTCCCGTTTTGCCAACTGTCAGTTTTGGGAATATTCAATGCGACATTGAGGGATTTCTTGGTCCCAACGCACCACCCAGTGCCAGAATAGTCGTGCCCGCGTCTTGGCGAAAGCAAGTCACGCAGCCGAGGTCCTACGGTGATCTGTACCATTCAGGTGCTATTCGCTGGACAAAAGACAACTTTGATCCGGACAATCCGCCCCAGGGTTTTGAACCTCTTGGAGTGGAAACCAATGTGAACGATTCACTCGAAAAAATGGTCGAATTTGCCAAACCTTGCGCTGCTTCCAACGGTTCTGAACAAGGATGCTGTCCTGGCCCGGACTGCAGGGGTATTGTCTCGCGTGATCTCCGCAATGCGTCAACCACAACGATCGCATCGGATGTTACCTTTTCTTGTAGCGACGCCGCGCTCATGGATTATGCAAGGTGGGCGGAAGCCAACAAGATCCGGATTCACGCGCTTGGGTTTGAATTGAGATTGCAAGGTTCAACGAGTCAGAAGAGGGGAGAGTTTCTGCTCGATTTCCTTTCCGATCCAAGCGATGATGGCATTGATGTCGGGCTTGTATTTAAAAATGTAGAATGCAATGCGCAAACGGGAAGGTGCCCCGAATTAGAAGAGACCTTTAAGAAAATAGGCAAGCTTCTTGAAGTGCGTTTAACATCAAATAAAAAAAGATAAAGCACTCAACAAAATTCCGATTTTTTTGATTTTTGTAGGAGCAATTCACGAATGGCCCCTATGCTTGGAATACGAAACCTCTGAGCTAGTTCGGTAAAGAACGCGCATCGTCTGAGCTGCAGAAACCATGTTTTTCAAGGATAGGACCGTTTCCGGCCAGCCCCTGGTTTTGAGTCCGCAATCCGGATTGGCCCAGATATTTCCGGCGGGCAGGAGATCGCTGGCTTTTTTCAAAAGCGTTTTCATCTCATCCTCTGTGGGAACGCGAGGCGAATGGATATCGAAAAGTCCAGGGCCGATTTCATTGGGATATCTAAACTTGACGAATGCGTCCAGCAGTTCCATTTGCGAACGGGACGTTTCGATCGAAATAACATCGGCATCCATGGCCGCAATCGAGTCGATGATGTCATTAAACTCGCTGTAGCACATATGCGTGTGGATCTGCGTTTCATCCTTAGCGCCGGAGGCCGTCAGGCGGAAACATTCAACAGCCCATTTCAGATAATCGGCTCTTTTAGACTTGCGGAGCGGGAGACCTTCACGAATGGCGGGTTCATCGATCTGTACAATGACGGCACCGGCTTCCTCCAAGTCGTGCACCTCATCGCAAATGGCCAGAGCAATCTGCCTCGCCGTCTCACTTCGGGGCTGATCATCCCGCACAAATGACCACTGCAAAATCGTAATCGGCCCCGTAAGCATCCCTTTGACCGGCTTTGTCGTTTTCGATTGCGCATAACTGAACCACTCCACCGTCATCGGCGCGCGGCGCCATACATCCCCGAATATAACGGGCGGCTTGACGCACCGGGTTCCGTAGGACTGGACCCAGCCGTTTTGCATAAATGCAAAACCTTCGAGCATTTCTCCGAAGTATTCCACCATGTCGTTTCGTTCAAATTCACCGTGCACGAAGACATCCAAACCTATCTCGGATTGGCGGTGAATAACATCATCGATCGTTCTTTTGACAAACGCGGCGTAGTCTTTTTCCGAAAGTGTGCCTGCTTTAAAATCCGCGCGCGCCTTTCTGACATCGGGTGTCTGAGGAAAGGAACCGATGGTGGTCGTGGGGAAAAGCGGGAGTCTTAGCCTTTCGCTCTGCGCCTTCCGGCGGACGGAGTGCGGGTTCTTTCTGTCCATATCTTTGCGTTGAATTCCGGCAAGCCTCTCCTTGACTTTTGCCACGTGAATCCGCCCGCTCTTTTTTCGGCTTTCCATGGCCAATTGATTACCGGTGATAATTTTTGAAACTTCATGCCGGTATCCGGACAATGCCTTCTTTATCACGACCAGCTCTTCGACCTTCTGCCGCGCAAACGCAAGCCAGCTTTTTATTTCCGGATCCAAGTTCTTTTCCTGTTCGAGATCAAGCGGGGTAAACATGAGCGAACAGGAAGACGCAATGATGATCCGGTCACGGCCGTGTTGAATGATGGCAGATTCCAACGTTTCGATTGCCCGGCAGAGATCCGTCTTCCAAATATTTCTGCCGTCAACCACTCCAAGCGAAAGTGTCTTCTCTTTGGAAAACTGCCGCAAGACATCGTTCAGCTGCTCGGGGCACCGCGTCACGTCCACATGCAATCCGGATACAGGCAGCGTCGCAGCAAGCGAAAGATTTTCATGCAGGCCTTCAAAATAAGTGGTCAAAAAGAGGCTGGCTTTCTTTGCCTTTTTGGAAAAATATTCATACGCCGTTGTATAGGCGCGCTGGGCGGAATCGTCGAGATCCAAAACCAAGCAAGGTTCGTCTACCTGAATGCTTTCCGCTCCAAGAGAGGAAAAATTATTTAGAATTTCCGCGTAAATGGGTAGAATTTTCCCAAGTAAATCTAAAGGCTTAAGTCCGGCGTCCTTACTCTTGCCGAGCAATAGATAAGTAACTGGCCCGATAAGCACCGGGCGCGTCTTTATTCCAAGCTCCTGCGCTTCCTTATATTCTCGGAACGGTTTTTCCGAGGAGAGCCGGAACGGCTGGCCGCGGTGAAATTCCGGAACGATATAATGGTAATTCGTATCAAACCACTTGGTCATCTCCATTGCCTGAGCGGCCTTTCCGCCTATGCCCTGCTTCTCTTGAACGCCCCGCGCCATGGCAAAATAAGTATCCAGATCTACCTGACCGCCTTTCCAGCCAAAACGAGGCGGAACCGCACCGAGAAGCGCGGTCATATCCAGCATCTGATCGTAAAAGCTAAAATCATTTGAAGGAATAATGTCGATGCCCAGGTCTTTCTGAAGCATCCAATTTTCCTTGCGGATAGAAGAGGCTTCCTTTTCAAGCTCTTGTTGGCTAAGCTGTCCCTTCCAAAAGGCCTCGACGGCTTTCTTCAGTTCACGATTTAAGCCAATTCGGGGATAGCCCAGCACCGCTGTTTTTATACTCGATTTCGTTTTACTGTCTTTTGGCATTTATTCCTCTCCTCCAAAAAATCCTATGAATACTTTCCACTTCCGAAATTTAAAGCACTTGTAAAGGCCGGGTTGAAGTTGAAGGCGTTATTATATGAATTACTATTCAAATGTAAAGGCATAACCTAAAGCGAAATGCTACGCTCGGTAAAAAGAGATTTCACTGCGGCCTTGATCTGCATCGTTCTGAAACCGAATCCGGTGATGCAGGGTATGTGATCCGGGACAAATTCTTTGTCAAACGGATCGCGCAATAAAACGACCACCAGACTTTTTGCAGTCATTTCCAGCGATCTGAGCAGACGTTGGGTTTGCGGAAACAAATGCGCATCGAAACAGAAAAAAACCGTTAAACTTTTCTGCGCGGCCGCCGTGCTCAATTCGTGAATATCGGAGTCTGCCGGGTCGAAATTGACAACTCTGACCTCCAGACGTGTTCCGGATACGCCCAGATCATCGAAAATGGAGCGAACGAATTCCGCATCATTCAACATTGCATTTTCAATAAAATAAAGATCTGCCAACGAAGATATTCTGGGAAAGATAACCAGCGTATGTTCCGGCAGCGGTAATTGCTTCATGTTGACCGCCGCGCTCGCGCCAAAAACCCGTACCGCCTTTTGGGCAACGTCCAGCGCAATTTGCACGCCCCTGCCCCCCGTGATATCTGCGCTCGCTCCGAACCGACCGTTCGGCACCGCTGGACCAGGCGGCCGACCGCCGCTCGAACAAGCGGTGCCAAACCGCGAACCTCGTTTTAACTTCATGGCTTCCAAACGATCCATGCTTTGTTCCAGTTCGCGTACATTCAGTCTCCCGTTTCGATAACCTCTAACAAGACTCCGGAATGCTTCTCTCTGCGCAGATTCATTGTGACACACCAAAACAACATCATGACCGGCAGCAACGGCCCGGCACGCGGACTCGCCTATGCTGCAAATATCTTTTAATGCGCCCATCCCGAGGTCATCGCTTAGAATTACCCCGTCAAATCCGAGTTCTTTTCTAAGCAGGTCGTGAACAATTCGCCTGGAAAATGTTGCGGGGACCACTAAATGATCCAGGCCGGGATAAACCGGATGAGAAGTCATAACGGCATCGACACCGGCTGATATTGCTGCCGCAAATGGTCGGATGTGACTCTCTTTCATTTCATCCCAAGAGCCGGCAAGAACCGGCAGCCCCTCATGCGTATCCACCTGGGAATGGCCCTGTCCCGGAAAATGTTTCGCGCAAGCCGAAAGGCCGCCTCTTTGCATACTTCGAATTCTTGCACTGCCGAATCTCGCGACAAGATTAGGATCCATTCCGTAAGAGCGGATTCCGATGTTTGGACTAAAAGTTTGCGTTAAGACATCAAGTGTCGGCGCAAGATTAATATCGATTCCCAAATGCCTAAGCTCGGCGGCCTCGATGGCACCCTGCTCCGCCGCATAAGCTTCCGATCCTGCATAACCAAAAGCGAGGTTGTCTGGGAAAACCGTGATATTTTCTGCCAGATGAATGACGCGGCCGCCTTCGTGATCAACGGCAACGATTAATCTGCGGCCGAGCGCGGCTTCTAAATCCTTGATCAATGTTTTGAAGCCTTCGGCTGTCGAAAAATTCGGGCGGAAGAGGATTAAACCGCCGGCTGAGGTTTCCTTAAAAAGACCCGCCATTTCAGGCGTGAGCTTGGAGCCCTTTATGCCGATCATCAAATGCTGACCAACCATTTCCTCAAGATTCGCCATGGCGGCGCCATTATATACTGGACGCGGTTAAACCCGGCACTCTTTTGGATGACCGGAGATCTTGCGCAAACTCTTTCTGCATGCTATCCTGCATACCAATGAAAAAGGTTGATTACGCAGGACTTCCTACCGAAAAACCCCATCCGAAATCCGCAAAAATCGATCTTCTTTCCACCGATGAAATTATTATGCTCATCAATAGCGAGGATCTGAACGTCCCAAGATCCGTAGGAAAAGTCCGGCATAAAATAGGCGAGTCTGTCGAAATGATCGTCTCCGCATTGCGGAATAAAGGAAGGCTCTTCTTTGCAGGTGCTGGAACAAGCGGCCGTCTCGGTGTCATCGAAGCCGCCGAATGCCCGCCTACGTTTGGAACGCCGTCTTCGCTTGTTCAAGCAGTGATTGCGGGTGGAAAACAGGCTGTTTTCCGTTCTCAAGAAGGTGCCGAGGATGATGCGGGATCCGCGTTTAAGATTTTCAGGAAAAAACTAAGGCACGGCGACGTTCTCGTGGGAATTGCAGCCAGCGGCATTACCCCTTTTGTCCGCGGCGCTTTAAAGGCAGCCCGGACGAAAAGAGCCCGGACCATTTTGATATCGTGCAATTCAACGACCCCGATGAAAAATCTTGCCGACTGCGTCATTGCACCTAAAATTGGCCCGGAGGTGATTTCGGGTTCCACGCGCCTTAAGGCCGGCACGGCGACCAAATTAATCCTGAACATGCTCACGGCGGCTTCCATGATCCGGCTGGGCAAGGTTTATCAAAACTGGATGGTGGATGTTCAGCCCAAGTCGAGAAAGCTTGTGGCGCGGGCACTATGCCTTATTCAAAAGATTGGCAATGTCTCCGACGTAGAAGCAAAAAAATACATGATCCGGGCGCACATGAACGTAAAATTGGCCATCCTCATGGCCAAGATGGGTTACACTTACCAGGAATCGAGAAGCAAACTCAAGAAAGCTTCGGGATTTTTAAGGCGCGCGCTCGGCAAATGAAATCCTTGGCCATCGGTCTTATGTCCGGCACATCCTGTGACGGGCTTTCCATTGCTTTGTGTGAATTTCAGAACCGCCAATTTAATTTACTCGCCTATGAGACATATGCCTATCCAAAACAGATTTCCGAACGGCTCTCCCGCTCCGCAGATCTCAGAAGCTTTGAAATATCATTGCTGAACGTGCTCCTCGGCCGCTTTTTTTCGGCAAAGCTTTTGACTTTTCTCAAAAAGAATCGCGTCAAGCCCATTCACGTAGCTGTAATTGGCTCGCACGGCCACACTATTTTTCACGGACCGGGCGATTCACCGCCTCACACGTTTCAAATCGGGGAAGCGTCATTTATTTCACAACATACCGGGATTCCGATTGTGTCCGACTTTAGGACTAGGGACTTGGCGGCGGGCGGCGAAGGGGCGCCGCTTATTCCTTTCTTTGATCAATATTTTTTTGGAAACGCCGGCGTGCGTGCCATGCAGAATATCGGCGGCATTGCGAACGTCACCATCGTGGGGAAAAACATAAAACCGATTGCCTTTGACACGGGCCCGGGAAATTGCCTTATCGATTGGGCCATGAAGAAAATTTCCAAGAGGCGAAAACAGTTTGACCACTCCGGCGATTTAGCTTCAAAGGGCAAAATGGATATGAGCGCCGTGCAAAAAATGGCTTTGCATCCGTATTTCAAGCGCCGGCCGCCCAAATCCACCGGCCGGGAACTTTTTAACGAGCGCTTTATTCCTCTTCCGCTGCTGAAAAAGAAACCGGCAGACTTGGTTTCGACACTTACTTTTTTTACGGCATTCACGATTGCAGAAAGTTACCACAGATTTGTGCCTCACCGATTTAATGAAGCAATAGTAAGCGGCGGCGGCGCGCTCAATAAAACACTCATGGGCCATCTGAAGAAATTGCTTTTCCCGGTTCCCGTACGCTCCATCGAGGAATTTGGCGTACCCGCCCAAGCCAAGGAGCCCATTGCTTTTGCTTTTTTTGCATTGAGAGCTCTCGAAGGTAAGACAAACCGTTTGCCAGAAAAACAAATCGGGCGGCGCCATTTGATTCTCGGGAAAATCATTCCGGGCTCGCAAAAATCCAAAATACCGCCGGCGGAACTTTGGTCTAAGCTTAATGAATAAAGCAACTTAAGCGCATATCGAGCAACTTAATATGCACATGCTTGACTGGATCGTTGTAGCCACTTATTGCCTGGCAAGCCTTTGGCTCGGATTAGCGCTCACCAAACGGGCTTCTTCCGGAATCGAATCTTATTTTGCTTCGGAGCGTAAGCTGGGCTGGCTGCTTGCCGGAACCTCTATGGCCGCCACCGCTTTCTCAAGCGACACCCCGCTTTTGGTGACGGGAATCGTCCGCCAAAAAGGAATTTGGGGGAACTGGGAAATCTGGGTGCTGGCCATCAGCACGATGTTTACCGTTTTTTTCTTCTCGAAACTGTGGAAACGCGCCGGCGTCTTAACCGAAGTCGAGCTGGTGGAGCTTCGCTACAGCGGCCGCCCTGCCGCTTTTCTCCGCGGGTTCAAAGCCATCTATTGGGGAATCCTCTACAACGCTTTCATCATGGGCGCCTGGCCGGTGACGGGGTTGGTGAAAGTCATGCAGGAAACAACCGATTTGACGAAAGCTCAAGCCATATTTTTCTGCATGGGGCTTACAGCTATTTACGCTGTTCTCTCCGGTTTCTGGGGCGTGGTGCTAACCGATTTTTTTCAATTCTTCATTGCGCTTGCCGGCGCATTTATCCTGGCGTTTGCCTCCGTCCGGGCCTGCGGCGGACTCGGCAATCTTACCGCGGAACTTTCGGCGACCGGAAAACTGGATTTTATTCCTCCCGTTTCCGGGGAGAATACGGCTGAGTTTTTGGCTTCGCCTTTTGGCTGGTTCCTCGGCCTCGTTCTTATACAGTGGTGGGCATGGAAGAATACCGACGGCGGCGGAATTATCGTTCAGAGAATTGCCTCCTGCAAGAATGAAAAGCAGGCCATTTGGGCAACGCTTTGGTTCAACATCGCTCAGTACGCCCTCAGATCGTGGCCCTGGATCATCACCGCCCTGGCATCTTTGATCTTACTGCCTGATTTGACCGATCATGAACGTGCCTATCCCCGCTTGATTCCCATGCTTCTGCCGGCCGGCCTGCGCGGATTTATGGTCGCATCCTTTTTTGCCGCATTCATGTCCACCATGAGCACGCATTTAAACTGGGGCTCTTCTTACTTTGTCAGTGATTTTTACAAGCGATTCGTAAAGCGGGAGGAGTCCGAAGCGCACTACGTAGCCGCCGGCAGGCTTACCTCAATCGGCCTTGCTTTAATCGCTGCCGGAGTTGCCTTTTACACGGAAAGTATTGGCCAGGTTTTTACGTTTGTCTTAAACCTGACAGCGGCCATCGGTCCGGTTTATTTCCTGCGCTGGTTCTGGTGGCGGATCAATCCGTGGAGTGAAATAGCAGCCATGGCCGTGAGTGTTCCGGTGATTCTCTTTCGCCCCGCGATTTTTCGCATGCTCAACATGCCGGATAATCTGATTATGGCACTGTTTATTATGGTTGCGGGGAGCGCTCTGTTTTGGGTGCCGGTAACTCTGCTTACCCGGCCTGCGGGCGAGGAAAAGTTAAGAAACTTTTACTCGAGAGTGCGGCCGCCGGGCATTTGGAAAAACTGGGGGCCGTCAGACATTCCCCTGAAATCCAGCCTGCTGATGTGGGTCTACGCAACAGCCGCCTTGCTTTTAACCGCCGCAGGACCGCTAAAGGTTCTGCTTGGTGAAAAACTCACGGGCTCGTGTATGTGCATCGGTGCGGCGGTTCTTTGGTTCATTGCGCTGAGATCGCTTGGCAGAGAGTCCTTCGTAGCAGGCGGTGAAACCAAAAAGCTTAAATGATTTTATTGAGACAGCACTTCTTATATTTTTTGCCGCTGCTGCAGGGGCAAGGATCATTCCTTCCAACCTTTGGACCCGGAGGCTGGTTTGATTCTGTCTTTTTATCGTTATCCGGTAATTGGGCGGGCTTGTCCCCGCCGGCCGCCGACGGTGTTTCGTCTTTGCTGTGTTCATGATAATCAAGATTCGCCTTCCCCTTTTTGACGATCCGGGGGTCGTGCTTGCCTAAAACGGTCCTCTCGGCCCGGGATTTTGTCATGATTTTCTGCCGATTATCGATCTGCTTCACAACTCACACCTCGTACATATCCTCTTCGGCGTCGTCGGAATCGCTTTCCTCAATCTCCGCATCCTGCTCAACTGCCGGTTCCTTGTCGGATTCAAGCTCAAAATAATCATTTTTCTTTTTCGGAAACCTGGCAGAATTTTTTGGGGGCGTTCCCTGTTTCGGCTTTGACTGCTTTATGACTTTATTTGACTTTCTTTTTGTTTTGTTCGACGGTTTCCTGCCCAATTTGACCTCCTTGTTCATTCCGGTGCCGGATTTTCATTAACACAGTGAAGAGAAAGTATCAGGCAGCTTTGAAATTTCTAATCTCGACCTGAGCACCAACTTTAGATGCATAATCTGCCGTTTCAAGAAGGTTTTTCGTTGTGACGGAATCGACGTAAGCTTCGCCGCAATTTTTGCAAATGCGAGCCGGAACAAGGCGGATAATGATAGTGGCTTCGCCCTTTTCGAACGTCGCCGTGGTTGTCCCTTGTCTTGTTTGACCCTGTTTACAAATTACGCACTTCATCATTTATGCTTTCCTCACTGTAAAATTGTCGCTCCACTGCTTTGTATCTGGTTCATAAACAGTAATTACGATCGTCTCTTCGCTTGATCTTCCAAATTATCCGGCACGGTAATTTACAACGAGTGGTGGGGAGAGTAGGGATCGAACCTACGCAGCCCGAAGGCGCCAGATTTACAGTCTGGTCCGTTTGACCACTCCGGCATCTCCCCCCAATTTCGAAATGGATGGAAACAAAACTAAATATGATCTGAATACGGCAAAAGCCGTCAGCGCACCTATTGCTGCACCGCCTACCGTGTCCAAAGGAAAATGAGCGCCCACGTAAACGCGTGAAAGCATAATGATCAATCCGAGCAAAAGCAAAAGACCGGTCAGCTTACGGTAAAGCAGGCTGAATATGGCCACGGCCCCAAAAAATGCCGCGCAATGTCCCGAAGGAAAAGACCCATACATAAAAGGTCTGAACATAATAGTAAATTTCTCGTTCGGGCCGGGATACCAAAGCCCGGACTCTTTCCAGCCTCCAAACTTGGCAAGCGGCCTCATGCGGTTAAAATGATCCTTCAGCGCCGAATTAATAAGACCGCCCAAGATGAGTACGATAGTTATCAAAATGATGTTGCGCTTGAAATGCGGACGGTCAAACAGAAACGCCAAAAAAACGCATAACGGATAAAGCACGAGGGCATCGCCCAACCATGTGGAATAACCGAAATAGATATCCCCGAAAGGAGATCTCAGGTTGTTGTTTAAGAAAAGGAACAATTGTTCGTCAAAATAAGCAATATTTTCCAGCATAATTTCTTCCTCAATATCTTCAGCCAGCAGCTGGAGGTGAGGATTGAACTCACGACCTTCCGCTTACAAGGCGGGTGCTCTACCGCTGAGCTACTCCAGCGAATTAGCGTGAATCGTGAAACGTATCTCGTGAAGCGAAAAACCTAACGCGAAAAGCGTAAAGCTAAAAATGGAAAGGCATAAAAAGAAAAACATAAAAGATGCATATTTTCTGCTTTGTATTTTTCGCGTTACGCTTTACCTTTTTCGCTTTCAGCTCTCCGCTTTTCACTATTCACTATTCACGTTTTTACGATCCAGCGATACTTTTTATCGCCTGCGGCAACGCTTCCAGAATATCGCTTGCCACAAGCGATATCCTCCCCACTTTTCTAGCCGCTAAATCCCCCGCAGAACCATGCACATAAACAGCCGCTGCCGCAGCCTCAAAAGGGGGTAGTCCCTGCCCTAAAAACGCCGCAATAATCCCCGTCAAAACATCACCGCTTCCGGCAGTGGCCATTCCCGCATTGCCCGTATTATTTACATAAACCCGCGCATCGGGCCCCCCAACGACGGTACGGTGGCCTTTCAAAACCACTACGGCTTCCCAGATTTTTGCCGATTTCTTTGCGGCCTCGATCCTTTGCCTGCCCGTCTTGGGCAGCATTCCCGTCAAACTTCTAAATTCTCCAGGGTGCGGGGTCAAAATTGCGCGCGTTTTCAACTTTTTCAGTAAACGGGTCCTTCCCCAAAATGCGGCAAGGGCATCCGCATCAATCACCACGGGTTTCTGGGCGTTGAGCACCACTTTTCGAACGAAAGACATTGTTCCAGGCGCACGCGAAAGACCCGGCCCGATGGCCAGAACATCCTGGCCCTTTAAAAAGCGAATTGCCACTTTGGAAGCCGAAAGGCCAAGGCTACCCGAATGGGTCTCAGGCAAGCTGAGCCACATCGATTCACGAAAATAGCGCGTTAAGATGGAAGCTAAACTTTTCGGCGCGCCAACCGTGACCAGTCCTGCGCCCGCCCGGAGGGCCGCCATACTAACAAGGCGGCATGCCCCTGTCAACCCTCGGGAGCCGGCAATAACAAAAACCCGCCCAAAATCACCTTTGTGAACATTCGGACGGGAACGTTTCAGCTTATTTCGAATCAGCGACCTGACGGACAAACGCACTGCTTGCAATAATCTCCTTCATTCGGCGAACGGCCGCCACCATTCCGGTTAGAACCGCCTCCGAAACGATGGCGTGGCCGATATTGAGCTCGACCAAGTGCGGAACGCCGAGAACAGCCTGGGTATTATCATAATTTAATCCATGCCCAGCATTTATTCTTAACCCCAGGCGATGCGCTTCTTCGCCGGCACGGATCAACTTCTGTAAACGGTTTTTGCGGTCATCGGCTTCGCTTTCCGCATACTTTCCCGTGTGCAACTCGATGAACGGAGCGCCTGTTTTAGACGCCGCTTCGATTTGGCCGGTTTCCGGATCGACAAACAGGCTGACTTCGATTCCAACCTTGGCCAATCGCTCAACAGACTTTGTTATTTCCTTCAAATTTCCCCGCACATCGAGTCCGCCCTCTGTCGTCAATTCCTCGCGCTTTTCGGGAACCAGACACACCTTTTCAGGCCGCACGTGAAGGGCAAAATCGATCATCTGATCGGTGGCCGCCATTTCCAGATTGAGAGGGATTTGAATTGCACGTCCGATCTCAAAAATATCAAAATCCTGAATGTGCCGGCGATCTTCCCTTAAATGAGCTGTTATTCCGTCCGCCCCGGCTTGCTCCGCCAGGCGCGCGGCTTCTGTAGGAGACGGAAATGCTGTCCGCCTGGCCTGGCGAACGGTGGCAACATGATCGACGTTTACACCGAGCTTGATCATTTAATCTTCACTTCCCCCAATTTCACTTTTGCCAAAGGCAGCTGGGATTGAATCACAATTTCCTGCGGCAGACGGAATCCATAAGGTATTTCATGGTCTCCGCGCTTAAGACCCGTCACATCCACATAGAACAGCAGATCCTTGATTTCCAAATGATCGAGGATGCGTGTAGGACCCGTAACTTTTACGCTGAGCAATGCGGGATCTACCTCGGCAATGATCACTTCAAACGGCGGCCCGAGTATGTGAACGGGCACATTTTCAAACTCTTTGGATGCAAATTGTTCGGTAATGGAAATAAATGCCTCTATTTCGATATCGCTCGAAGGACGGATATCAACATATTGTCTGATTTTAACTTTTTTTCTAAACGACTTTGTCCTGCCCACCACATCGATCGGCTCGGTCAACACCTGGGACAGCAATCCCAATTTCTTGATCGGGCCGACCATAACCACTTCCTCGGGGTCCAGCTTGATTTCCTCTGTAACCACGCGATATCCAGCCGCCGCCTCACCGTGAATGCTGGCCTGTACGGGAAGCTTAAAAGTCCCGAGCTCATCAATGTACACAGTAATTTCCGCGGGTTTTATATTTTTGATGCGGTAACTTCCCTTGGGACGCTTAATATCGTTCGGTGAAACGCGAAATATATACTTTTCCACAGCGCGGTCGAGTTTAATGTGGTGAAACCCCCGTATATCTGATTCGGAAAAATTCTCAATGGACCGCTCAGGAACGGCGAACGTAACGATGAGCTTCTTCACGCGCTCGCCGATGATGGTCAGGTTGGGATTTCCCATCTCAATTTCAAGGGGGATCCGTCTGACGATTTCCCTAAGTTCCTGATGAGAGACGTAGTTCCAGACCAAAAGAGCCAGAAAGAGCGCGCCCAATTTATACCAAAGATTTTCGGAGATCTTGTCAAACAAGGCTACTTCTCCGGTTTGGATGGGGAGGAAGAGGAAGATGTAAACATGCGCGCATTCCTGAGTAGAAGCAAATCTCTCAGCTTCCAACGCATAACTCGCACCGCTTCACGGGGAGCCAAAAGCCCCTGCAAAATCCGCCTAAGGCCGTCCTCATCGACATCCTTGGTTAATTTTCCGTATACAGCCACGGAGATCGAACGCGTTTCTTCCGAAATGACAATCACTACGGCATCGGTTTCCTCCGAAAGTCCTATGGCCGCGCGATGTCTTGTTCCGAGCGTTTTGCTGACCAGTGCACTCTGCGTTAGAGGAAAAAGCGATCCCGCCGACGCAACGCGTTCACCCTGGATAATGACCCCGCCGTCGTGAAGAGGGCTGGGAGGTGTAAAAATCGTGCAGATAAGCTCGGCAGATACCCGGGCATCTATCTGCACCCCGCTTTCAATGTAGTTCTTGAGCCCGGTCTCCCGCTCAATGGCAATAATGGCACCGATTCCGCTCTTTTTTAAGCGAACACAGGCCTCAACGACATCATCGACAATCACCCGCGCCTGTATGACTCCGCGAAAAATGGTATTTTGCCCGAGCCCCGCGAGCGCCCGGCGAATCTCCGGCTGAAACACAATCGGAATAAAAATCACCCCGAATGCAAATATCTTTGTCAGCACCCAATCGATCGTGGTCAATCCCAGCAATTGCGCAATCAGCAGAACAAACACAAGCACCAAAAACCCCATCATCACCTGAAATGCGCGGGTTCCCCGGAAAAAGCTGAGGATCCAGTAAAATACAAACCAAAGGATCGCAATTTCGACGACAGGACGCCAAAGCGAGAGCAAGGATGTAATCATCTTCTGCCAAATAGGTTGATCAAGGCGGTAGCCAATATGCTGATCAATATGGATGTGGTGATCGGAAAAAAGAAAGAAAAATTTCCCTTTTGGTACCAGATATCGCCGGGCAAACGCCCTATTCCCGGAATCCGGCTGCTAAAATAAAGAAAGATGCCGATCAAGATGAGAAACAGGCCGGCGCCCATTAGAAGTTTCGCCATGCCGCTCATCATTTCCATAATTCGGTCTGATTCTTCTTGGGCGCAACACCCAAATGTTCATACGCCGATTTCGTCAGTATTCTCCCGGATGACGTCCGCTTGAGAAAGCCTTTCTGAATCAGATAGGGCTCATAAATTTCCTCGATGGTCTCGGTGTCCTCCTGGACCCCCACCGCAAGTGAGCTCAAACCGACAGGCCCGCCGTCGCAGTGATCGTACATAAATTTAAGAAGGCGGCGGTCAATCTCATCAAGCCCGGCCCGGTCCACCGCAAGCATTTCCAGTCCGCGGCAGGCAACTTCTTTCGTGATAATTCCCTTGGCTTTTACTTCCGCGTAATCCCGCACGCGTTTCAAAAGGCGGTTGGCAATCCTCGGTGTTCCGCGGGAACGGACAGCGATCTCTTCCGCGCCCTGTGCTTCTACCTTAAGATTCAAAATCTTGGCCGAGCGGACAATGACCTGCGTCAATTCTTCGTCGGTGTAATAATTCATCCGCTCGACAATGCCAAAACGCGCGCGAAGGGGTGAGGTAAGAAGCCCGCTGCGCGTGGTAGCACCGATCAGCGTAAACCGGGGCAGATTTAATCGAACCGAACGGGAATTTGGGCCCTTATCAAGCATGATATCTATCGAAAAATCCTCTAGAGCCGGATACAAATACTCTTCAATGACGGGGTTTAGCCGGTGAATTTCGTCAATGAACAAGATATCCCCCTCCTCAAGATGGGTCAGCAAGCCGGCCAAATCTCCGGCGCGCGAAATCGCGGGGCCAGCGGCCACACGTATGTTTGCCTTCATTTCCTTCGCCATGATGTGCGCCAGCGTTGTTTTCCCAAGTCCCGGCGAGCCGAAGAAAAGAATATGGTCAAGCGGTTCGCTGCGCTTTTGTGCTGCCTGGATGTAAATTGCGAGCGACTTCTTCACCTGCTCTTGACCGATAAATTCCTCGATAGAACTCGGCCTGAGCGACCAGTCAAATTGGACGTCTTCGTCCTTCTTTGACGAAACTACCGTTCGAAACGATTCGGTCTCCAACCTGCTCTTTCCGTCATTCATAGGTATTTAAAACTTTCGCGTATGATGTCCTCTACCGCCAAGTTCTTCGATTTTCCGGACGCCTCAAATACTTTTCTGACCGCCTGTCCCGCTTCTTGACGCTTGTACCCGAGCACAACCAGCGCCGATATGGAATCCTCTTCGAGCAAGGCCTTTTTCCCCGAGGAGCTTTTTTTGTCCGCAGTAACGGCTTCCTCCCCTTGAAGCAGGACGATTTTCTCGCGCAGCTCAACGATCAACCGCTCCGCCGTTTTACGTCCGACCCCTGAAATCCCTGTTAACGTTTCGATATTCCCGGCAATTACCGCGTCGCGGAACTGCCCGACACCGATGCCGGAAAGAACGGAAAGAGCCATCTTTGGACCGACCCCCGTGATGGCGATCAGCAGTTTAAAGAGCGTGCGTTCCTGCTCCGTAAGAAATCCGATCAGCTGCTGGCTATTTTCGTTCACGTGAAAATAAGAAAGAATCGTCACATCCGAACCAATTTCGGGAAGAGCTTGGAAAGTAGAAAGAGGGATAGTAAGCTCATAACCAACGCCGTTCAAATCAACTACAATTCTGACGGGCGTTTTTGTACGCAGCGTGCCTTTGAAATAATCAAACATAGTGCCGGTTTTATTTGTGCTTCTGAAGCAACGGGTGTTTGCCCGCACAATACGCATGACAAAGCGCGATGGCCAATGCATCCGCTGCATCCGGCTGCGGGTCCCGATCCAAATGCAGGAGCTGACGAACCATGTATTGTATTTGCTCTTTGCTTGCCCGACCGTTGCCGCAAATGGCTTGCTTCACTCTTGCCGGTGGGTACTCGACGATTTCAACACCTGCTTCAGCCGCTATGAGCAAAGCCAAGGCCCGAGCTTCTCCCAACTTGACGGCGGCATGAACGTCCTTGTGATAAAAGCAGGTTTCAATTGCTACAACTGTAGGATTCTGCTTTTCAACAACTTTCCTGAGATGCGCGTAAATTTCCTTCAGGCGCTCGGGTAACGAAAGTTTCCTTTGAACAAAAATCGTACCCACAAACTCAGCGCGCTCTTTACCGTTTTCCAGCGCAACCAATCCCAAACCTGTAGAAATCGTCCCGGGATCTATTCCGAGGACGCGCATTTACTCTCCGAGCTCCTTAATAATTTGTTTCCTTTCTTTGCTCAGCTTTTTTATTTTTTGAACGCCCTCGCGGACCTTTTTTACTTTGGCATTAATTTCCTCAATGACCGCGCCCGGCTCGAAATCCACGTCGCCGCGGGGGATGTGGCTACGATCGGTAAGCGTCAGGAGAAAGTCATCTATTTCCCTTTCGCGGTTCCTCAGGATTTTACTCAGTTCACTGTCGCCTTTTCCGGAAGCTTTCAGCTCTGCGATCATCTCCGCAAGCTCCGCCTTCCAGCGCCTAATTTTTGCAATTACCACTTCCCGGTCCATAGTGTTTACGCAAGCTCCTTTAAAACGTTTTCCGGAACATCCATATTGGTATAAACATTCTGCACGTCATCGTTTTCTTCAAGCGCCTCCACCAATTCAAAAACCTGCCTCGCCGCTTTTTCATCCGCCGGAACAAGGTTTTTAGCAAGC
Source organism: Candidatus Omnitrophota bacterium (assembly GCA_016206925.1). GTDB lineage: Bacteria > Omnitrophota > Omnitrophia > Omnitrophales > JACQQS01 > JACQQS01. The sequence goes on along the minus strand of JACQQS010000074.1, from coordinate 3,563 downwards.
ATCGTTATCTCGGCCGATTTGAACGGAATCTTTTTTACAGCAAGCGCTTGCTTGACGTTCTCAAAATCATGGGGTTGTGTGATAACCGAAAAAGCGTCGCCCTCGTTCTTAAGATCCTCGGCTCCCGCATCCAGAGCTGCATTCATAAGCTCTTCCTCGGTAACGCCGTGAGCATCCACGATCATCAGGCCTTTCTTCTCAAATAACCAGGAGACCGATCCTAAACCCGCGAGATTTCCGCCTTTCTTGCTAAAAATGTTACGAATTTCCGCAGAGGTCCGGTTCTTATTGTCGGTCAAACATTGAACATAAACCGCAACGCCGCCGGGCCCATATCCTTCGAATGCCGTCTCTTCGTAGTTTATGCCCTCAAGCTCTCCGGTACCGCGTTTGATCGCGCGATCGACATTATCCGAAGGCATATTCGCTTCGCGCGCCTTTGAGACCGCAAGCCGTAGTCGCGCGTTGCTCTCCGGATCACCGCCGCCGGATTTTGCCGCAACGATAATTTCGCGGCTGATCTTGGAGAAAATCTTGCCGCGCTTGGCGTCCAGCGCCCCTTTTTTATGCTTTATGGATGCCCATTTTGAATGGCCTGACATGATCTAATCTTCTTCTACCAACCACCATTGCAAAGCAATGACGGTTCTTGACAAACATACTTCAACACTTCTTCGCTCACGCGCAAGGCATCGCGCGTTTCGGCAACATCGTGGACGCGCACGATATCCGCCCCTTTTGAAACGGCCAAAGCGCATGCCGCCAATGTGCCGGAAAGCCGGCCCTTTGGTTCCTTCCCGGTCGCAGCCCCGATAAAAGACTTTCTGGAAGGCCCGACAAGAATCGGCCGCTCAAATCGCTTGAGGGTTTCCAGATTTGCCAGCACTTCATAATTCTGATTCATATTTTTCGCAAATCCAAAACCGGGGTCGATAACGATCGAGTCCCGCTCAACTCCCTGTCGAAGCGCGGTGCGAACGCTGTTTTCCAATTCATGACAAATTTCCTCGAGCAAACTTGTATATTGTGTTAAATGCTGCATGGTCGCAGGTGTACCCCTGGAATGCGTTAGGATCAACCCCGCTCCAAATCGCGCGGCGATGCCGGCCATTTCAGGGTTAAAACGCAACCCGCTAATATCGTTGACAAAGTGACATCCGGCTTGGAGGGCCCGCTCGGCAACTTGAGCGCTTGTTGTATCGACGGACAGCGGAACCGTCGATCGTTTACAAACCTCGTTTAATACCGGCATCAATCTCTCGATTTCATCCGATTCACAAACCGGCGCCGCACCCGGACGCGTCGAGACGGCTCCGATATCGATAATATCCGCACCCTCTTCTACGAACCGGCTTACACGCGACAGGGCTTCTTCGGGCATTAAAAACAGACCGTCTCCCGAAAACGAATCCGGCGTAAGATTGACCACACCCATGAGGAGCGTTTTTTGCGGGAAAACCCATTCGAATCTGCGCGCTTTAAGAATGCATTTCAACTCAAGGCCCGCTCCAAGCCTAAAAGGCGCTTCACTTCCTCGCCATTCAGCGTTTCCTTTTCAAGGAGAGTCTTGCTCAAAAGTTTCAATTGATCAATGTGTGCTTGCAGAAGTTTTTTGGCCGCTTCATAGCACCGGTCAATAAGCGTTTTCACTTCGCGGTCGATCAAAACCGCCGTTTGCTCCGAATAATCCTTGTCCCGCATAAGATCTCGGCCCAGAAATACCTGCCGGTCTTTCTTTCCAAACGTGACGTTACCCAATGTTCTGCTCATACCGTATTCACAAACCATGCGTTGAGCAAATTCTGTAGCTACCTCGATATCGTTGGCGGCGCCGGTCGTAATTTGGCCGAAGGTCAATTCTTCTGCCGCGCGGCCTCCCATCATGACCGTCATTTTGTCCACGAGTTCCTTTTCCGTCATTAAATAACGATCCTCAAGAGGCCTTTGCAGCGTGTAACCCAATGCAGCCGCGCCGCGGGGAATGATAGAAACCTTATGCAAGGGATCGGAGTTGCTTGAATAAAGAGCGCAAAGTGCATGTCCGGATTCGTGCACGGCAACAACTTCTTTTTCCTTTTCGCTGATCACGCGGCTTTTACGTTCCGGACCCGCCATGACGCGTTCGATGGACTGCTCCAATTCTTCCTGGCTGACCGCTTCTTTGTCACGCCGGGCCGCCAGAAGAGCCGCTTCGTTCACAAGATTCGCTAAATCGGCGCCGGAAAAACCGGAAGTTTGCTGCGCAATCCTCGTCAAATTAATATTTGCGTTAAGCTTTACCTTTCTCGTGTGAACTTTAAGTATAGCCTCCCGCCCTTTTAAATCGGGACGGTCGACAACAATCTGGCGATCAAAACGCCCCGGCCTGAGAAGCGCCGGATCAAGCACATCGGGACGATTCGTGGAAGCAAGTAAGATTACCCCCTCTTGCGTATCAAACCCGTCCATTTCGACCAGCAAAGCATTCAACGTTTGTTCACGCTCGTCATGCCCGCCGCCGATGCCCGCAAAGCGCTGTCGTCCGACAGCGTCCAGCTCATCTATAAAAATGATCGATCCGTGCCCGGAGGTTTTAGCCGCCTTTTTCCCTTGCTCAAACAAATCACGGACACGCGAAGCACCGACGCCAACAAACATTTCGACAAAATCCGAGCCGCTTATGGAAAAAAACGGAACATTCGCTTCGCCCGCCACGGCTTTCGCCAAAAGAGTCTTTCCGGTCCCCGGAGGCCCCATCAAAAGGACACCCTTCGGAATTCTGCCCCCCAATCTCTGGAACTTTTTAGGATCCTTTAAAAACTCGATCACTTCTTGCAGTTCCTCCTTGGCTTCTTCGACGCCGGCTACATCTTCAAAAGTGAAGCGGTTTTGATCCTGCGTTTGCTGCTTTGCGCGTGACTTTCCGAAATTCAAAATGCTCCTGCCGGTTCCCTGAACGCCCCGATACAGGAAAAACCAGAAAAAGAGCACGAGAAAAACAACCGGCATGAACGAATAGATGACATTTCTCCAAAAAATCTTGGGCGGGTTAACGCTGAAATCTTTGACATTCTTGCGGAGTAACGGAATGAGCTCCGGATCATTAAAAGGAACGTTGACTTGAAAATAAGCCCCGTTGCTTAATTTCCCCCGGATGACGTTTTCGACCATTTCGCAGGAAATAATCTCGTGCGTCTCCTGATTTCTCATCACCATCTCGAAGAACTCGCTGTACGCGAGCCGCTTTAATTCAATCTCGGGAAAAACCAGGAACTGCAAAACAATGAAAAAGGCCAGCGTAATTATCGCAAAGGTGATGAACCTCGACCGGTCGTCCCCTTTCTTCGGCCCTTTCGGCGTCATGCCGGAGGTGGGCTGTTTCCCCTTCACCCCCTGGCGCATAAGGGTAGGGTCAAAAGGTCCCGCAGGTTTTCTTTGGCTATCTTCCGGTGTAGGTATTGACATACGAAAATTCTTACCTCTTAATTTAGTAAAAGCGATACACATTTCTTACTATAAGATGAAAAAAGTCATACACCACCCCTGAACGGGGTGGCTTGACGGTTGTGAGCCGTCTCAAAGAC
>JACQQS010000080.1 GCA_016206925.1 Candidatus Omnitrophota bacterium | reverse complement strand
GTTTGTAATAGACTGTCTATCAATTAATTAATTCCAATTCTATATTGCGGTTACCAAATAAATATCGACCATATGTTACCTTTGTATCACATTATATGTGATTATTTTGTAACACGATGCGCGTTTTTCTTGATGCTCTCTAAATCATCCGTGTGGATCGCCTGTATATGTCTTGCAATTGTTCCAGAAAATTCTTGCTGACTGCGGCGATCATACCCCGATCAAATATGGCGAACGTGTCTTTACCGGGCGAAACGCAAAAGCCGCCAGCCTCGGTGATAATCAGGGCCGGAGCTGCATTGTCCCAAGAGTATGATCCAGGATTGATCACCCCGTGGATCCGGCTTCGAGCCAGCAGACACGCTTCCGGTCCGTGAGCGCCGATGTATTTAATTTTGTATTCGAGATCGAACAAGGCTGATTGCAGACTTGAAAATGCGGGTAATCCCTGTTTTTTTCCTCTTCCCGCAATCACGACGATGGGAGGTTGAGGCAGGACGCCGTTGATCTTCAGCGGGGTATCGTTCCACCATGCTCCCTGCCCCTGTTGGGCGTAATAGATATCTTGGGTTACTGGCAGATATACTCCCGCATGGGTAATCGCCCCCTTGAGGACCCGGGCGGCCATCACGGCGAACACAGGCAGGCCCATCACAAACTGGGACGTGCCATCCAACGGATCAATGATCCAGCCGGTCCAGTCGTTGCCCGGCATCGACTGTTTATGGTCTTCCTCTGATAAAACCGGCTCTTCAGGAAACTCCTCACCGATTCTTTTTATGAGGACATCGTTGGCCACCAAGTCGGCATCCGTCAATAGAGACTGAGGCGTCCTGGCACTATATGGAACGGTGCTCCGATAGAATTCGCGTAGAATCGTTTTTCCGGCCATTCTGAGCAGTCCAGACAGGAACTCTTTCATTTTTCCTTAAACCCCGGGATATGCTTTTTATAGAAGTAAGCTTTGAGCGCCTTATATCCCTTTTTGTCCTCTTTACCTCTGGACATCAACAGTTCACATTTTTGGCAACGGAATTCCTCTTTAGTCGATTCGCGCCATTGTCTGATATGCTCCGCTAAATTTTTGTAGCCCTTGCACAGGCGGAGCAGGATCTCCACATCCACGCCGTCGACTGTTTTCTGATGCAAAATTGCATATCCCCCGCCGTCTGTCAGCCGTATGATTTTCTGCAAAGGTGTGGCCTTGCGCTTGTCCTTCGGTTCACGGATTACGGCGCTGGCCGCAAGCATTTGCTCAAAAGAGTCAAAGAAAACACGGATGTCGATGTCGTATTTGAGAGGAATGTGTGTTCTGGATGCAAGGGATCCGGAAAGCCGGGTATCTCTGAAACCCATAGATTTCAGATCCCTGATGACCCGTGAGGCAATTACGTTCATCCTTTTGGTCAGCCGACGGTAGGCGGCGCTGCTACCGATACTGCCGCGTTTGATGAATTTCGATATTTTGGATGGCTTCACGTTATGGTAATAATGACACGAGCGATATATTATTTCAACGCTGTGAGTTTCGATCATAGTTTCACAAAGGGGATAAGGAAATGTCTAAAGCGGACGCAACCGAACGCGATCTGACGACGCTTTATGAAAAAGATCGGCTTTTTGGCGCGACAAAAACGTTATGACGCCGGACCGGCTGGACGATCTTGTCAGGCGTTGTCTGGAGGGCGCGGCACAGGGGCATGAGATAGAGGAATTCTGGAAAACAGTCTATGGGTTTGTGTATGGGGTTCTGGCCCGAAGTTTCCCGGCGGAGCTTCACGCGGGCGCGGACGTGGAGGGGATTGCGTCGGAGGCGCTGACGCGGATCATGACGCGGTGCAAGCCGCAGTTCTTGAACAGCCCGTCGCCCGGGCGGCAGTTTCTCAGCCTGATTCGGAAGGTCGTCCGGCAAGTGATGGTGGATGAGCGCAGGTCGGATGAGGAATATAAACTGTACAAGAGGCTCGAACAGATTTGTTTGGCGGAACCGTTTGTGTGCGTACTGCGCGGGCCCGGCAAGACCCGGTCTGCGGATCTTTTTGCGCATAAGGACGCGGCGGGTGGAGAGCCGCGATGCCCCGATCGGATGGAGCTTGACAGGATTTCCATAATCGCGGCGAGGGACTTTCCCCTTGAGCGGGGCACGTACCTGCCCGGCAAATCTGACATGAAAAAATGGCTTGAGCAGATGTTTGCGGTTGCCGGGCCGGTTCAGTTTCGGATCAAGGACATGATCTATATCCTGAAACGGTGCATGGCTGTCACGGAAATTCAGACGGAGTATCTGGATGATGAGGAGTCCGGGTCCGTGGCGCGGGCATCCATGGCGACCGGAGGCGGAACACTCGTTGAGGATGTGGAAACAAAAATCATGGCCGAACAGGTGTTCCGGCATCTTTCGGAAAAAGACAAGCTCGTTCTCGGGTTGAAGGCCATGGGCCATACCC
>JACQQS010000076.1 GCA_016206925.1 Candidatus Omnitrophota bacterium | reverse complement strand
ATCGATGAGTTACTACGCCCTGAGTATCGTTGCCGCGTCGGGCCGACGAGGCGAGATCTACGCCCGCAACAAACGCGCGTGCGTGATTTCTCTTTTTTGAACCGGACGAACCTGCGAAGCTTCCAACGTCGCTAAGGCTACCGTCTCCCCGTGAAGCGTCAAAAACTCCACTTCAAATGCTTCCCCGTTCTTATGCACATGGACGACGGTCCCAACATCGCCGGCTGTCAGCCCTTGATCGGGAATCGCTTTTGTCAAAACCACCCGGTCATGTTCCTTGATCATACAAGCCTCCTAGATCGGATAAGCCGTTATCAGTCGTGGCGACTTTGATCTTCTGCCGAGAATCCAGACCGTCCGGACTTTAGGATTGCGTCTATCCGGAGTCTCGAGAGCGCCATCGACACTATACCGCGTTCCATGGCGCGATTCCACGGAAGCGCTCACGGCGTAGGTTCTTCCGTGTCTTCTAAGAGCACCGGCAAAGACCCTCCACTGGTTGGCGCGGAAACCGAACCTGGAGAAAAACCTCGCCTTGCTGCTTCCGTCAGGATGGGACGACGCGAGTAAATATTCGACTATCTTCTTTCGCTCGACACGCGCCTTAGCCGCATATGGCAATTTCATGCGCTTACGTCGTCGGACTAGAGGTAAATCCGCTCCTCGGCCATCTTCAGAAACAGCAAGTACGTCAACTGCTCAGAGCCTGTCCTGAGCGACGCCGAAGGATAGTCGCCGCTTGCCTGCGCGCTGCGCGCAAGCAAGTAAGACAACCCGTCTGCCTGTGCGTGCGCGCACGCAGACAGGTCATCGCGCAGGATGTTGCAGTAGTTCCAGAGCTTTTGGACGATCTGGTTTGAACCATTCATGGCAAGTCTACATGTAGAATTTGTATTTTGGATTAGGTTCAAAACCCTCCGGCATTTCGCGCAAGATTTCCCCCACCAGATCTGCGAATGGCAACGTGATTGGCATTGCGCCAGAGAAATTGGCGCTGTTCCAGTTCATTTTCGTCAAAATCAAGACTTCCTTTATTAATGTCGCCTTTGAACTATCGCCGTGATGATCGTAGATCTCAATGGGCGATGGTACATGCCCATGCGGATATCGCTCTAAAGCCTTGAGGTAACCGGTCGTGTAGAAATGTGTCACGTTGCCACAATGAAAGGCCGTTCCGCGTAAAGGTGGATACATGCCTTCACGTATTAAACGCACGCGGCTCGATGAACGTAGTGCTACCATATCAGCTTGCGCTACCTGCTTGAGACCGGCCATAAAACCTTCACGCTCAGCCGGCCAATACTCTGATGTTTTGTGAATTACTATGCGGCGCGGAAACGTTTTTCTTTCTTGCCAGTAGCGATTCACTACGCCGTCGATTAGTTCCTCTGCGGCTTCGCGGGGAAGATGAGGGGACCGTCCGTTCTTTGTCTCATCCCATTCAAATTCACGTCCGCGTAAGACGAAACCTTCCCCTTGATCGTCAAATGCTTGGGCAAGACTAGCACGAAGATAAGATTGAGTTGACCGGGGCCGATAAAAAGCAACGCCTACGTAGCAAGTCTCGGAATCCAGGCCACAGGGTGCCCAAGGAATTCCATCAACTTTGAAATATAGCCCAGTAAAAAGATTCCATGCCCTGACAGACTTGTGGTCTACTTCCCGATTAACCATCTCATCGGTCGTAGTCCGCTTTAGAATTATTTGAGTCGCAGTGTCATGCTTCATAGCAATTACTTTAAAAGCCCGACGAAGGTCTTGATGTACTTGTCCAATTTCTGAGTCCGTGTAATCAACTGATTTATAGAGATCGTACAAGTCTTCCGGGACAGCAAACACGACGTAATCAATCGGCCGGTCCTTCAACTTTAAGATCCGGAGTTTGTCATCGAGAAGTGCCACCGCGTTTTTGAATCGTTCTCTTCTTAACCTCGCCGATTTTAGATCGTGAAGTTCAGAAGACGTGATAACCTCCGCGGCGTGGGTGTCAATTCTTAACTCCAATCTAAAGCCGAGTTCTTTATCGCAACCCGGAAATGGCTCGTGGTCTGTGTCGCCGTCTACACCTGTAGAACATTTTTCGTAAAAACCAGCTGCAGCTTCGATACTCTCCCCGGTTCCAATAAAACCGAAATGAACCTCGGCTCGATGCCGGTCAGTGCCATATGACCTAGGACCGAAGAGGTTGATGCCGACCTTCGGGTCGACATGTAGATTCTGTTCGGCGAATCGTAGCTCTGGCTCGTCGAACCATTGAGTTTGAAGTGTCGGCGCAATCAACGTTGCGCGACTAATCTTCGTCGTCTTCTTCTGGTTCATCATCGAAATCGTCTTCTAAGGCACCGCGACGGTTGGCGAATGTAAACAGATCGTCGTCAAACGCGATATTCGAGAATGTTTTCGTATCGCCTCCGGTTCCGGGCCAGTCTACGTCGTATGCGAGTAACGCGGCATTCACTAAAATATGTTGATGACCAAATGCAAGGTGGATGTCGGGTTTGCCTTCGCCTAGAAAATACCGCCAAAAATGAACTTCATCGAGATATTTGTCGTTATACATGCGGGCCTTCAAACTGGTAATCCGCCGTCCGACATATTTCGGATTGTATGGTGTCTCGCCGTCGGTCGTTAGATGACGTTCTGGTCTTACGGTCATTACCCACGAATGTGCTCCAACACGTTGAAAAGCAATACCCGCGGCGAAGTGATACCAATATTTCCGTGGTTCTCCGGTAGACTTACGAATAGGCTGCCAAACAACCTTCCTGCTTACGGTCCTATTTGTAACGGATTTAACGAGTTCGGCGCGAGGTTTTCCTTTATGAATTTGGCGGAAATGGTAGCGGTGATGATCCGAGCGATACGCGACTTGTTTGTGCCCAAGATGTTGTCGGAGCGACATGTTGAGCAGCCGAACAACTCGGTTGCGCCCCTCCTGAGTAGATAGCAGATCATCAACGTTCTGAGAATCGGCTTTTCTGCGATCAACGACATCCCTAAAAGGATTCGTAGAGTCTCGCAAATCACAGAACGAGTAGAGTCGACCGTCTGCGAGGAAAAAAGGCGTTAGTCCTGAGTACTTACTATAGTTTCGCCTTTCTCTAACGTTGTCTTCTTCACCGAACTTGAATTGGCAAGGTGCGAAGAATATTTGTCCCGGAAACTGCGTGACCTCCAGACACGTACTTTGTAAACGTTCCCGTTTCAACTGATGAAGCGCAGCCAGTGGTTCCGGCCCCTTCATATACTTGGCTTCGTGAGCCGCTTTGACTGTTTGTAGCACCCGTACGGAATATACCATCGGGCGTTTATCTATAAGGGTATGATGTTCCTGACAAAGTAAGATCACATTTGTGTGACGGTTTCGTTCCTCCTCGCTTAGCTCTGACTTGCCACGGGGTCCTTGTCTGCTGTGAGCAACGATGTGGCACGCCTCTCCAGAAAAAATAGAGTCGGCTCCGTGGGGACTTTAGGTTACGAGCAGCTTTCCACACCGCGGAAATGCACACCGACCACCAGAGGCGGCTATAAGAATCTTGATCTCGTGAGCCGGGATATCGCTCATACACCTAACCGTTTGGAACTAATTCTCCGACAAAAGCTTTTCGGAGGATCGACTGGTGCAGGCGCGTGGCGCGCTGGAGGTTGGCCGACACCACTGCTTCCAGCTCCTCCACCACGCTCAACCGCCGCTCCACTTCCGCTACGATCCGCTCCTGCTCGGCAAGGGGTGGGAGTGCGACCTGCATATTGAGCAACTGTTCCGTGTTTATCCCATCCCGCGTTGCGCCGTGGTTAACGTCACGGACGTAACGGTCCACCTGGGCCGAGCCGCGTACATAGGCCATGTAGTACTTCGGTAACAGAACGGTAGGCTCCAAGCGCAGGCGCATGATGTGATAGTTAAATAACGCTCGGTTCAACATTTCTCCTACGATTCCAGCTCGGCCCACAGATGCCATCCGCGAAAACAACAAATCGCCGGGATTCAAGCGATAGCGCTGTAGTTCTTGCGCCTTTTCTTCGGAAACGAACACAGCCTTGTCGAGATATATCCCATTCTCCTTCAGACATGCGATTGTAAGAACAGGAACACCGGTTTCAATAAAGTCTTCTCGACCAAGATTCGTCCCGAAAGGTCCTGTTAGCACAGGTTGTTCACCTACGATGCCGAGCTGCTCAACCGAGGCGTAAGTCCAACCTTCCGGCAGTCGCGGAAGCTTTGTTGTGTTGGGCACCGCAGGCTCTTTGTACTTCCCCTTACCTTTCCACTTCTGGCGGCGCTCGGTGAGGATGCGTTCGAGAAGTCGCGCACCGGTTTCGAAACTGCGACCTGATTGGATGGCAAGTTTTGCCTCTAGCGATACGAGTTTTCCTTCGCAGGCGGCTTTGAGGACGGCGGCGCGGTAGCGTTTGAGGTTCGCCTGTACCCGCCGCAGCCCGACCACTCCCACCTCCAGCCGCGTGAATTGCTTCTCAATCTCCGCCACGATCCGGCGCTGTTCGTCGAGGGATTCAACTAATGGAATCTGCAGAGCACGAATCTTCCGTAGATTTACTCTCGGGCGCGTAGTCCCCTTCGTCTCAGCCTCGAACTGCGAAACGACTGGCGTTGAATTGAGTGCGTACGTCAGGAAAGCAGTGTCGACCTTTGATTTCTTCGGACGAACCCTGACAACGTCCGCTACCAGTATGCCATAAGTGATTGAGTCGGGAGCAATACAGGCCTCGCCGAGCGGGTCACCCAACTT
>JACQQS010000070.1 GCA_016206925.1 Candidatus Omnitrophota bacterium | reverse complement strand
CCCTCTGTCTCTCTTTAACTTCGGCCAATTCGTTAAAAAAATTTCCTGCTTTGAGATTTTTACTTTCTCTTTTCTCTCTTTAGGTAAGGTGCCGTCGCCTAAGAAAAACTTTAAAGATCGTTCACTCTTGGGGAATTTCTGGACCTTAACCAATGCGCCTTGCCGCACTCCGTTTCTATATTTTCGCCAACTTCCTAAAATCCGTGAAAAACTCCGGGTAGGAGATATCTACACACTCCGAGTTCTTTATTTTTACAGGGGACTTGGCTCTAAGCCCAGCTATAGCCATAGACATAGCCATCCTGTGGTCCGTAAAACTTTCCACCTCGCCGCCATCCAAACCACTTCTGCCCTCGATTTCAACGCCGTCCGGGTATTCCTTAACAGCAACTCCGAGCGTCCTCAGGTTTTTAACCATCGCCTGAATACGATCGGTTTCTTTAACTCGTAACTCCGAAGCTCCTCGGATTATAGTCCGTCCATTGGCCAAACTTCCGAGCACCATAATCAAAGGTATTTCATCGATAAGAGAAGGAATATCGTCTTTCTGGATGGAAATACCGACCAGGTTATTGCCCGTAACCGTAACTATCCCAACCGGCTCGGAATCATCGCTACATATTTTCATTTGAATGTCAGCGCCCATCTTGCTTAACACTTTTATAAAACCGGTACGGGTTGGGTTGAGACCGACACCTTCAACCGCAATGGATTTACCGGATTGAACGGCTCCCGCGGCCAGCCAAAAAGCAGCTGAAGAAATATCGCCCGGGACAGTTGCCTCAATGGGGTTAAGTTTTCGTGGCGGCAGGATAGCTACCGCGTTGCCTTTTCGCACGATTTCCGCACCCATCCTTTCGAGTAATCGTTCCGTATGATCTCGCGATGGAAACGGCTCTTCAATTTCCGTAACACCATTCGCATATAAACCGGCTATCAGAACGGCTGACTTAACCTGGGCACTGCTTAACTTGTTGTAGCAGAAAATCGGCTTGAGGCCGCCCCCCTCAACTGAGATGGGTGTGAAATTCCCGTCTTCCCGTCCTCGAATCACAGCGCCCATCCGGCTTAATGGCTCGCTTATCCGTTTCATGGGCCGCTTTCTAATGGACTCGTCGCCGTCAATTACGGTCCTAAACTTTTGCCCTGCCGATATTCCCATGAGCATACGAGTTGTCGTTCCCGAATTGCCCGTGTAAAGAACCTTGGCCGGAGACTTAAGGCTATGAAGCCCCACTCCCAGGATTTCAAGTTCATCTTTTCTTTTTTCCGAAATGCATACGCCCAATTCCCGCATGACATTGACCGTGCGCATGCAATCGTCCGAGCTTAAGAAACCCCGAATGCGGCTCCGGCCTTCCGCAAGCGCCGCTAAGAAAACCAAGCGGTGGCTGATGGACTTGTCGCCGGGGGGCGTAATCGAGCCTTCTAACGCGGTACCCGGTTTGATTTCGAAAGTGCTCATTTATTTGACAAAAGTATGCGCATAGAGTTTGTGAATCGAATTTTATATGATGGGCAGCCGAAGTCTTGAAAGATATACGGGGATTGGCAAAAGGCTCTAGTGCCGCCGTGCGACGACTTTGAGGCTCTCGAGGTCTTTTAGAAGCTGCTCCTGCCGGCTTTCCAGATCAGCCAATTGCTTTTCAATATTTTCCAACTGTCTGCCGATTGCTTTAGCGTCCGGTATGGAGTCAGCCCCTTTATCTGACCAAGCCGGCGAAATGAAAGAAGTGACGGTCGCGCAGACAAAAGCAACAGCCCATATTCTTCCGAAGGAAAGAATCTTATTCATGAAGAACCTTTTCCCGCCTTTCTAATCCGGATACGGACGGTATCAATTTCCTTCCGTATCTGGTCCTGCATTTGTCTGATTTTATCAATATGTTCTTCGATCTTCGTCAGATATTTTTTCATGGCAGCCAAATCGACCTGGCTGGTTTTGGATGCCGTTGAAATTCCCGATTCCCCGTGACTCTGACTCTGGAAGATCGTACAAATGAACAGGGGCACAAAAAAAATGGAAATAGTTTTTTTCAGGAAACGCGCACGGGAAAACTTGGCTTTCATAGCTTTGCTCAAATCAATTGTAAAGCCGCAAATGCCAGACCTGCACACAAATAGTTGCAAAAAGAAAAGTACACGCGATGCTCAAGAGAATTATCAAGTACTTCTGTTCTTGTGTCGGCTCATCCATCATGTCAACCATTAAACGGTGTGAACAAGATCGTGCATTTCAATCGGCGTCTCAACATTTTGCCGCAAGACTGCACAGGCCGCAAGCGAATCATAAAGTCTGTCCACCTGAAGACGTGCAACTTTCTCGCTTCCCCTTACAACATCCAGAAACATTCCTTCCGCAAGCCCGTCATTTTGACCCAAATTGATCACAACAAATTTAAAGACGTCATTCACGACAAGAACCTCACCCTTAAGATCCTTTTCCGGCTTGACCACGACCGGAGGCAATTCTACCGGTTCGGAAGCCCTCTGCCGCTTTAACTGTTCAAATTTATCCTTGAGCTGCTTTACGGTACGAGCAACATCCTCGTATTTCGACTGGACGGCTTCATAGTCCGTATTCAATGTCTCCAAATCGCGTGAAAGCGTAGCCACCTGACCCGCCAGTTGATCCTTTTCGCGTTTTTCAATGACCAATTCCTGCTCCAGTTCCCTGGCCCTTCTAATTTCCTGATCCAGCTTGGTTTCTGCCTCTCCTTTTGCGGTCTTGGCAGAATCATAGGCTTGTGTCAGTCGGTCCTTTTCTCCCAAAAGTTCTTTTACCTGCGCTTCCACCTCGAGACGCTTGGCTTTTTCATTTTCACGCTTGGAGAAAACAAGAACGGTAAGAAGCAATGCTACGAAGCTTAGAGCAAATAAAATGTAAATGCAGGTTCTCAGTTGTCTCATGCCGGCCCGTAAATTTTTTGTGATCGTAGCATAGGGCCTTGGCTAAATCAAGAAATATTATCGCTATCTTCAATCGTAGCCTATGCTTAGGTAAATATTGCTATCTGCTTACGCGACCGCATATAATAGCCCAAGTTCAACGTTGACATAAGAGTATGCCATATACAATCTTAGGACTCTTAAAAAAAAATACACACATCTTTGCCTGGACCGTCATTCTGGGCTTTGCCATCTGGGGCGCAGGAACGATTGCCGTCCAACAGCAATCTCATGGCGATGTCGCCGGATACGTTTTCGGCGAAAAAGTTTCGACGACAGAATTTGAGCGGGCCGAACGCTCCGTCCAACTTCTGACCGCGATCGGCAACGATCCTAATAGGACACCCCAAAAAATTCAAGACGAAGTTTGGAAACATGTTACACTTGTCCACGCAGCGAAACAGCGCGGAATCAAGGTGCCGGACGGCGAAGTGATTAAGCAAATCGAATCTTTTTTTTCAGGAAACGAGGGGTTTGACAAAATTCGTTATGAAGCTTGGATCCGCAATGTATTCGGAGAAAATCCACGCGCTTTTGAGGAGCAGATGAGAAACTTTCTCGCCGTTCAAAAGCTTCTGAACGGCTACAGACCAAAACTTGAACCGGACGATGAGGAGGTGTGGACATGGTATAAAGGTCTTTTTGTTCCTCCCCCGCCCACGGAAAAAACCGATGAGGCTGATCAGACGGAAAAGAAGGAAGATACGGAAGATGCCGAGAAGAAACGCCGCGAAGAATTTGACAAAAATAAAGAGCAATGGAAAAAATCCTATTTATCCTTTAAGGAAAACGAAGTGGTCGGAAAAGTAGTCGAGGATATCGAAAAACAAGCTGAATTAAAAAACCTTCTTCCTCCTCCCGCACCACCGGAACCCATTCAGTCAACCGCTCCAGAAACTCAAACAGCTTTACCGCAACCGGCAGAATCTATGGCTGCTCAAGAAACACTGCCTGTTGAAAACGAAATCCCTCAGTCCGCCGAAACATCCGATACCGATCCAAAGGCAGATTTAGAAAACTAAAGGTGGGTGCATGGCCGTAAAAGTATTGATTGTAGATGATGATATGGGTTTCGCGTCGGTAATGGAAGAACGCCTTGCGCATGCGGGTTACGAAGTAAGCGCCATTACGACGGGGCATGATCTTTTTCAGCAACTTCGAATTGTGGAGCCAAACATTGTGGTCCTGGATCTCATGCTGCCCGATATCGGAGGCGTTCAGTGCTTAAAGATGATCAAAGAAGCTTATCCGGAGATTCAGGTGATTTTGCTCACAGGACTGCGGGACACCGAGGTTGAAAAAGTCGCCAAGCAGCATGGGGCGTTTGCGTATTTAAAAAAACCCTGCACGGGCGCCGTGCTTCTCGAAACAACAAATGCGGCTGCCGCCCAGGCGGCGAAGTTCAGACGGCGGGACGAAGAGAGAGAAGAGAAAACTTAAGTCTCGAAAACTCGTTGGTAGATGTTTTTAGAAATGGCAAACGCCGTTGTTCCATTCCGAAGCCGGACCGCATATTCGTCTTTCCCCTCACCCAATACCTCGCCTACGTCAACCTGTTGAGGCTCGCCTTCTTTTGGAACAACTTCTATCCAAAACTTCTCGCTGCCCGGCTTCACCTTCCGGGATTCATCGGCGTTGAGCAGCCGGGTTGCGGAAAGCTCCTTTAATGCATTGATTAAGGCCGTCTCCTCGTCAAATTTCTCGCTCTCTATTTTCTTCTCGCTATCGGGCTTGTGAATGGAAACGGAGGCGGTCTTTTCTTTGTCAATGCCGAACGGATTTGCCGGGAAGAAGTAACTTTCGTCCACATCCATACTTTTCAGGGAATACTTCGATATCGTGAGAACCGGCCGGCCTTCTTCAACACGCATGTAGCGTGATTCCGAGCCGCTGCTTGAAACGCCCCCGACCGTATAAAGTTTTTTCTTATCTTCCGAATCGGCGTCCAGTGTAACCGTCATATGAAAGTTGTCAAAACCGTATTCGGTCCCCGCAGGATCGTGAAAATCAATTCCCGTAACGCGCTTAATTTCGTCCAAGTACTGCGATACCTTGCCGGCGTCCACGCTAAATGGGAGATCCAGCCTCGCGAAGGCCCAGCGCGCCAGGCCGCTCTCGGCATCCGTGCTCTTGCTTAACTCAACTACCTGCGCTGAGCCGCCCTCAGGACGCTTTTCAATTCGAATGCCTGTAACATCAGTATTGTTAAAATCGGGTGTCTTAAGATCGGCCCACTGCTTCTCGTCGATGGTCTTGACGTCGCCGCTCGTAATGCCAAATGTCACCATCAAATTGTAATCCACCAAATAAACTTTGGCAGAATCCGCCATGCGCACAAAAGAAGAACCATACGTTGGCTTTTCAATGCCGATCAAAAGATGCAGCAGCTCTTTGTCATCCAACCCCTTCATTTTGATATGGTACGCTTTGTCATTTTCGATGCCAAAGTCACCAAAAAGCTTCTCGTCGCTGCCGCGCAGTTCACCTTTTAAATCTTTTAACATGTTCAACGCATCGGTCACTTTCTTTTGCTGTACGGGCAAATCCCAGCGAAGCGGCATGGACCAATATTCTCCGGACCGAACCAATCGCAGCAGAGGCTGTTCATCGGCGCCTTGGTGGATATCAATACCCTGCACACTTTCGGTATCCCGCAGATCAACAACCAGCTCGGCATATTCTTCCCGTGTAAGCTCCGGGGGAACGCGGGATTTTTTAAAAACAACAAGGGCGACCAGCGCCATAAGCAGCACAAGCAAAAAGATTATTTGACTCTTCTTCATACGGCCGTTGCCAGTGACTTTAGATAATTTTGCTTGGCGCGCTGGCGCAACAGAATTCGGAAAAATCCGAGTAATGCGAACACGATAACGGGAACGAACGTCACCAGCACTTTCCAGGTGGCCCTCATTGCCTGAGAGATGCGCGGTATCGTACGATCCAGCGGCTGTTTGGAGCGAACCTTAATCAAATCCTCTCCCAAAGTCAGCGCATCAACCGCATTTAAAAGAAAATTCAAATGCCCGCCACCCTGAAAGAAACTTTCTTCAAGAAATGTCGAACAACCGATCAAAATCAGTTTGCCCGGTTTTGGCTCAACAGGCAAAGGTTCGGGCTCTGTTTTCTCTACGCTGGGGTCTTGGGCTGCAGGGTCTTCCGGCCAAGTTGGGACCGATTTTCCTTCAAACGGATCGGGAAAGGTCCCCTCCGCCATTACTGCCAGGGGGAATTTACCCGTCGCGGAATAACGTTTCGGATCGATATCCGTTACTTTTAACGGACCGGCATGATAGGGCACGTGCCAGGAGCGCGGACTTGACCAGAGCAGTTTTGTAGCCACAAGCTTATTTTCCTCCAGCTTTTTCTCGTCAAGCTTGAGCGATGATCCCCAAAGATAAAGCATCACGGATAAGCGGGAGGTTATGGAAACGTCTGCATTCATTCCTTCTTCCTTGACCAGAACATGGATGGGCGTTCGGACGGGCACGGAAAGCGCAAACGGACCAAGCGACGCGGCGCCGGAAATATTTAAGGCCTCATTCTCCTCATCCATCAGGAAATCTTTATCCAGCCCAAGTCCCCAGGCGTCCAAAAGTGAATCCAGTCCATGCTCAATCGTCCTTGAATCAATTTGAATTCCGCGTCCGCCGCTGGAATCATACGTGAATTTATAATTTTGAGACGCGATAAAGAGCGATCCGCCGCCCCGGAGAAAGCGGGCAATTTCATAGCGCTGGCGGTCATTAAGGCTTTCAGGCGCAATCAAAAGAAGGGTTTTGGTACCCTCCGGAATCTTATTGTCCCTGGTTAATGTGATCCGATCTGACTTATATCCCGCGTAACTCAACGCATCGGCCACAAGCTTATAACTGTCTTCCCTGTACTGGTCCGGAAGTTCTTGCCCCAAAGAAGCCATTAACTGCTTCAATTGGGGATCCACAACTTTTTCCTCAAACGGGGCCACCAATACAAGCTTAGGGTCTTCCTTGAGCGTTAACCGGTAAACCTTCGAAACAATCAAGTATTCCAGCTCGGGCAGATTTTGCGGATAGATTCTCGGGATGATATCCTCCGGTTTTTCCTTGTACGCTATCGAAATGGCGGAATAGATGAGGCTTACACCCACTTCATCCGCTTCGACACTCCGGACCTGGAACGGCTGAATTCCCTTGCTCTGGAGCGTCCGTTCGAGTTCCGACATCTCAGAGTCCTCACCCTCTACCCCTGCTTGAGCCACCTCGGCAGCTTCAATGTGGAGAACTTTGTAATTCAGCTTTCCGTTTGAAACAATGCGAAGTTCATCCAATTTGTCGACCATATCCTGCTCGATGGTCTTCATACCGGTAGGCATCTTTTCCTGGGGAGAAATGTAGAGCTTTAAAGTTGCGGGGGCTTCCAATTTTTCCAGAATGGTCTTGCTCGCTTCCGAAACCGTATAGATTTTCCCCTCGGTCAAATCCACACGGCCGAATGACAAGCCTTCCAAGAGCCAGTTTGAAACGACGAATATCAAAATGCAGATGCCCACTACGCTGCTAAAAATAGTCCGGGCCCTCGGTCGCATGCGCCCTTCTACCCAAAAACCGTTCAGCGTCAGGAAAATGCCGGCGCCGATCACAAAATACAAAAGATCCGAAAGTGAGAGCACGCCACGTTCGAAGCTTGCAAAATGCTGTGTCATGCCGAAGAAATTTTGTAAAAATGATCCGAGCCCCGGAACCCATCCGTCAATGGAGGCTGCAATAAATTCCAGTCCGATCAAATAAAAGCCAAAGCAGGCAACCACCGCCAAAATAAAGGAAACGATCTGATCTTTGCAGAAACCGGAAATAAAAGCCCCTAGAGAAAGAAAAAGTGCCCCCACAAGAACGGCTCCGAAATATCCGCCAAGAATAGCGCCGACATCTGGACGGCCGAGGATCGTAAGCATGACTGGAATCAAGGCCGTCGAGAGCAGCGCAATAAGATAAAACACAAAAGCGGCAAAAAACTTGCCCAGGACCAAAGCCTGCGGCTCCATGGGAAAGGTAAGCAGTAGTTCCAGCGTATTGCCTTTTTGATCCTCCGACCAAAGTCGCATGGTCACGGCCGGGAGAAAAACACAGAGAATAATCGGCAAAATGCCGAAAAATCCGCGCATATCGGCCCGGCTGATCAGAAAAAATTGTGACATATACAGAAAACCGGTAACCAGGGAAAAAACGATGATGAAGACGTATGCGATCGCGGAATTAAAATAAGCACCGAGCTCGCGCAGAAAAATGGTAAATCCGTTCCGCGTCATGATTTCACCTTCCGCCGCGCCGCCGCATCTTCGCGCAGAAGAGAAATGAACGTCTCTTCCAAACTGGCGTCTTCTTTGACCAACTCCGCAAGGGGCCATTTTTGCTTTTTCACGAGCTCATCTATAAGCGGGATCACCGGTACCTTGCTTCGGGATGTTATGCGAAATCGGACAAACCCGCCGTCACTGTGGCCTTCGCAGTGGATTTCATCGCACACGCCGAGCAATTTTAGTTCTGATTCGACCGACTGCATGTCCCCTTTTACCACCAGATGGACGTTCTGAAACCTTGATGTTCTTTCCGACAACTCCTCACGTGTGCCGTCGGAAATGACCCGCCCGTCATTGATAATAACGATGCGATCAGCAATGGCGCCAACTTCTTGAAGAATATGCGTGGAGAAAATAATTGTTTTCTCTTCCGCAAGACGCCGGATGAGATCGCGAATTCCGATGATTTGCAGCGGGTCCAGACCGGAAGTCGGTTCATCCAGAATCAGCACGCGCGGATTATGGATCAAAGCCTGCGCCAGCCCAACGCGCTGGCGGTATCCTTTGGACAGTTCAAATACGGTATGCCGCCAGACCGATTCAATCTGGCAAGCTTCCTTCACCCACCCCAATCGCTTATCCAGTCCGGCTCCATAAATGCCCCGCGCCTCGCCGACAAACCGAAGATATTCTTCGACCTGCATATCTTGATAAAGAGGAGCTGCTTCGGGCAAATAACCGAGAAGCTTTCGTACTTCCAAAGGCTGCTTCACGACATCGTGTCCGCCCACCGTAACGGTTCCTGAAGTGGGATAAAGATAGGTTGTGATGATACGCATGGCCGTCGTCTTGCCGGCGCCATTGGGCCCAAGCAAACCGAGGATTTCCTTCTCGCCCATCGAAAAGGAAACACCCTGGAGTGCCCTGAACTTCCCATAGTTCATTGTGAGATTTTGAACAGATATCATATTTGTTCTTTAGATAACGAAGTTAAATATCTTGTTTATTATCGGCTTTCGAACAAAAAAATTTTAGCAAAAAAATTCCAAATTTCAAGAACTGTTCAACGGTCACAACTTGGACCGAACAACGGTAGAATGATCGCGTACTCTTTCGAGAAACAAATGTCCGCTCAAATGGTCGCATTCGTGCTGAAAAATGCGCGCTAGAAAGCTTTCCGCCGCTATTTCTACGGGTTTACCGAATCTGTCAAGGGCTGATAATCTAATCTTCGCCGATCTCGGGACATCACCCCGCAAATTCCGCACGCTCAAACAGCCTTCCTGCAAAATTGTTTCTTCCGGAGAAATCCAGATGATCCGGGGATTAAGAAATAACTGAAGAGGAATTTCAGGCGCGGACGGGTAACGAGGATTATTCGCTACTTCGCACACAAAAATTTTCTTATTGATTCCGACTTGCGGAGCGGCAATACCCACACCTTTATAGTACCTCATGGCTTTCACAAGCATATCCAGCATTTGCTGAAAATTTCTTTCTACGATTTCACAAGGATCTACTTGGCGAGACCGGCGGTGAAGCAGAGGATCGGATAGCCGTACGAGTTTAAGCATGCTTACCAAAGGCCCCCAGTTCAAACTCCGGCGGTTCCAGATATACAGATTTTAAAGTCAGTTCGTTCGGACGGATATGGCTCCACCTATCTTGGGCCCGAAACTTTGATCGAAGCGCGACCGTATCGATTCCCTCCCGGCGTGCCAGTGCAAGTCCAAGCTCATAACGGTTTATGCGCACGCAACCTGCAATATGAAAAACACCCTGCTGACCGGTTTCAATAAGCTGAAGGATTTTTTCTGAAAGCGCCTCGGCCCATACCGGAGTCCGCCATTCATCGGTAAACAAATGCGACTGAAGTCCTTTGCGGAGTCTGGAAAACAGCCAGTCACGCGGTCCTTTATTGCCTTGCGGGCTTCGACCGATGACCAATCCCGGCCGCACGATCAACCAGGGCAATCGCGAACGGCAAGCGATTCCTTCCGCTGCCACTTTCGTCCGGCCGTACACATGCTTCGGGCAGGGTGTATCCAGTTCAGAATAGTGACCACGGTCGCCGTTAAACACGTGGTCGGTCGAAAGGTAACAAAATTTCTTTACGGTGCCGATCCGCTCCGCTTCTTCAAGAAGCCGTTGCGTGCCTTCTACATTGATCCGCTCGGTCAGGGCTGGCTGAATTTCGCAGACATCCAGATCGCAAATGCACCTGGTGTGGATAATGACGCTCGGCCTGGTTTTTTCCAATAGGGCGCGTGTACGTTTTCTTGAATCGAGGTTTGAATAAACGCAATTGTTTTGGTCAAACGGCGGATGAAACCGGCTGAATGTGCCGAACGTTTCATGGCGGCGGAGAGCAGCATGAAAGCAATGCCAGCCAATGAGACCATTTAACCCCGTTACCAAAATTTTTTCCAAGAAGGGCTTTGCTCCGAATATTGAAATATTTTTACGGTGAAGTCTAATTGTTTGACATCAAAGACATCAAAAAAGATATATCGGAAAAACAGCGCCTGTTATATAATTCCCGGCCCATGAAGTTTAAATCAATCTCGAACGGTTTATTAGCCCAATCGCGCAAATGGCTTGTCACGATTGCCATCGCGGGAACGATTATGGGCGTAGGCGCATCCACGGTATTCCGCGCAGGGTTCGATATAAAAGAGCGTACTGATCTTGGCGTTTATAAAGCAGCCGGAATAAACGCGCTCACCGGCAAAGACATCTACAAAGCTGAAAACAGCCGGGCCTGGTTTTTTACGAGCCCGCCGTTTCTATCTATTCTATTCATCTCACTGGCCTGGGGTTCGCTGGCCTGGAACGCCCTGGCTTTTTACGCGGTTACGATCGGTTTCCTGGCCTGGATTGCCCGAATTTCTTTTAAACTTCTTCCGGAACATCTTGCGGCACAAAAGAAATGGAAAATCCTCGGTCTCAGCTTCTTTGTCTGTGCAATCCCCTTCTCCGATGTGGCAACGCGCGGTCAGATCGGAATTCTCATTCTTCTTTCGTTGATGTTATCTCTCTATGGATGGATCCGCAGAAAAAGCGCGCTATGCGGTCTTTCACTGGGCTTTGCTATCGCAACCAAAGTTACTCCAGCAGCCTTACTCCTGATATTCTTTGCCGTCAAACAGAACTGGAAAATCGTCCTGTGGACGCTTGCCGGCCTAGCGCTTTTTCTTATCATTCTCCCGGGACTTTATTTCGGATTTGAAAGAAATTTCGAATACCTCGACCAATGGTTGAACAAGGTGCCGTTCAGTACCTATCGGATCCCCGCAACGGATGATGAATTCTACTCCGATCCACTCCTGTGGTGGCGGCAAGTTCACGATCCTTTTATCCTTAAGAACCAGTCGATTTATGCTGTTCTGTGCAGGTTAATTCTTCGAAGCCGGGAAGGATTAATGGAGCGAGGCGTCATGCTTCCGCGCTTGTTATCTTACGCGGTCATCCTCATTCTAATCGTGTCCTCTTTCTATTTCTTGAGAAAAAACCGGAATGACGCCCGCTTAAAACTTATTGAATTTTCCGTTCCCGTTGCAGTGCTTCTTATATCTTCGCCCTTGGCCTGGTCGCATTATTTTTCAACACTATTTCCCGCTTATCTCGGAGTGTTCACCGTCTTGGAGACAAAGGAGGCAACTTCGGGGAAGCTAAAATTATTGAAATGGGCTGTCTGGCTTTCGGTTCTCTTTATAATTTTCGGATATGCCTTTAAACCGTTATTAAACTTGGGAGCCATGACGTGGGGAACCGTGATTCTCTGGCTCGGCATGTTGCGATTTCTTGCATCGGAGCAACATCCCATCGGTGTCACCAGTTGCTCGGAATCTCGCCCCTAAATTCTCCCCAGCGCTTATCCAGCTTCTTGTGGACATTTACGTGGATCTCGCCCAAATCCATTTGATACATCCAGCCTCCCGGCTTGTGTATTTCCTGCGTATTTAACACGTCCACAAATTCTCCGGTTCCCTCCTGAGACGATATCGTCTCGATCGGAATCTTCTCCAAATACGGCTCTCTGACGGATCCTTTGGTTTCATAGGTTTCCGTGAGAAGTTCCGATAGCGAATGAGGAGCCCTTCCATGATGCCGTGAAAAAAGCCCGATGCGCTCCCGGATATGCTCGAGGCCATTTCTTGTTTGGAGAACCCTGGTTTTGGCAGGAAATTGGAATGCTTCCGGTAAAAGCAGGAGGACGGGCAGCGCAATTAAAAGTAAAAATCCGATGGATGCTGACCAACGGGTCTGGGGTTTCTGTTCTGTAATGCCCATTGATTTACTCCCGCCATGTAAATCTAATCGCGATGGATTCCTGCAAGCTGAGCTTGCGATATCTCCAAAGTCACGGGGGGAAGCCATTCGCCAGAAGCGCTGCGCTTCGCTTGTATCTCAACGATATTTGTTCCGGACGGTGTCCATTGTCCCTGAGTCAATGAAATAGGGCTCTGCTCCGCCATACCGGATGCCAGAGAATTCTCTTTATCGCCATCGGAATCCACATCGAAAACTTCATAGCGGTACGAGGTGTCTCCGGCTGAGGTAAAGCCATACGTTTCGGAAAGATCAACAAAGCGGATGGACAAATTTCCGCCTTGCGCGGCGGCGTCTATTTCGTCGAGCGGGCTAACCTTATCAAACCAGTAACGCCCGATCATGTCGCGTCTTTCGGCCAAGGTCAGGGTTAAATAATCCACAGCCTGTTTGTCCGTATACTCACCCGTTTCGACTAGTGTTCGGATATCTTCGTCGCTAAACTCCATGATAATCTTGGCTGCCCAGAAAGCATCCGCAGGGGTCAATTCTTTAAACGCATAAACAGGCAGCTGTGTTTTCCATTTTTCCGGGTGAAACTCCTTGTTGTCAAAATTGCCCACGGAGGCGAGCGGTATCTCTTGAGGTATTTCATCCGCCCTCTTTTCCCAAGGCTTTCGATAAAACCCGAGCGTAATGAATGACTTGAAGACCTCACCGTAATCGAGCATATGCTCGAACCCATACATGTCCGGCTTCACCAAATTACCCGCGCTGCCTAGTGAGGACCCAAAATCAATGATGTAATGCCTGATAGCGCGCTTTCCATCGACGCTTTCAACAACCTCAAGGGAATTTTGCGGCACAAGATCATAATAATTTATCCATGAGGCAAAAACACGTAAAGCCCGGAATGTGCGCCGGTCACGATGCCAAACCGGGTCGTTCGGATCCTGCTTTCTCCTTCTGTCGTATTCTTCACGGCCCAGCACTTCGCCCGGGAGAAGACGGCTTGCGGAGGCCCGGTAACGGCCGTCCCTTGTTTGAGGAACGCCAGAGAGAATTTCATCGATTCCTTCATCGGTCAGCGGTTTCTTGAATCCACTTTTTGCATAGTATTTAGCACCCGGAGCCGGTCTCAATTGATCGCGGCTGAAATAAGTGACGTAATACTCCGGAACATTGTATCCGACGGCATGAAATGTCCGGCTTGCAACGCTTTCGGCGCCTGAGGCAACTTCGGGATTATCTTCGGGATCAAATTTTAGAAGAAATTTTGCTCCGCCGGAATCTTCAATAAACATACCGCGACTCAGGCCGCCGCTTTTGCCTTTGGTTACTTTCCACTCGCCGGTTCTTGGGCCACCCGAACTGCCCTGAACAGGGCCCGCCTTTAACTCCTGACCGGACAATTTCTTCTTCCCGTGGCGGTTCGTAAAGAAAAGCGAATCCGGCACTTCATCGAAATCGTTCACATCAAGTGCGGGCAATTTTCCGCGCTTGATGTGGCGAATCGTTTCACTCTTCCTTAAAAAATGCGTAAACTCTTGATGAATATTCTGACGGTAAACGTCAAGCGCAAGCGCTTGCTTGCGCTCCTTCGGAGTATAATCATCCGGCAGAGATTCGACGGACATTTCCTGGGCGATAGCAATGCCGGCCACACTCGCCAGAACAACGCCGACGGCAAGAAGTAAATTTGCCCGCTGCAAAACGGCTTTAAAAAACGGTACCGGTTCTCGCATAAAATTCTGTCCCTTCGTTGCCGTGCGCAATCTCCGCGGTGAAGATATTTCTATCGAGCACGTACACTCTAAATCCGCCGCCGTAAGATTCCTGAAAATCTCCCCATTGAATTTCCGAAAACTTATCAAAGACCTGTCCTTCATCAAAGAAAACGACCGCATCCAGCTTGTAGTCACGATAATGCCAAATGTTGTAGCGATATTCAATGTTTAGAACAGCTACCGAATCGTCAAAAAACCGGTTCCGTTCAAAACTTCGAAGCGGCAGGCCCTCTTCCGGATCGGTCTGATGGCCACCCAGCCGGGCTTTATTAAAGAACGGGACTTCGTCGCTATCCAGTTCGTTATTGTGCTCGCCGTAAAAGCGCACCGCAAGCACCCGGCGTTCGCTGAAGACCGGCACAAAGATCGATAAATCGGTCAAATATTCGAAGTAACGGGCATCTGAACCGCGGACACCATGGTGGTAGCCAAATGTGATTTTCTCACGGTGCCCTTTCGTCGGGCGTTTGTTATTATTGCGCCTGTCGTATTCGAGACCCCACACAAAGTTAATTTCATCCGATCCGTTAATGCCCTCAAGCGTCGGAAAAGCAGCTTTGATGTTATTTTTCCCGCCGCCATGCGTTTCATTACTGTCATGTCCTTCTGCGATGTTTACATGCTCATACCCGAAATCGAACGTTGCCTTGGCAACGAAATTAATATCAAAATCGGCACCCAACGTAAACTGTGTCTTTTCCTGCTCATAATTGGAACCCTGTCCTAAACCGGAATCCGGACCGATTCCCCAAAAATCCTCCTCTCCCAGCAATTCGTACTGAAAGCCGGCGCACAGGGAAAGCGGTGTGTCGAATATTCGATCGATCTTGGGCGCGGAGCTCAATAGAAACTGATCACGCACCGAAATCCACTTAACTTTATTATGCCATGCAACGCCCGGCAGACGCTCTTCCAGCCGGGCCAACTTGACCGCTTCGATATCCAAACCGACCGCAGCTCCCTTACCTTTATTTTGTATAAAAGGCTTGATGCCTTTCTCTTTCAGCTCGTCATAAATCCAAGTAAGTTTACGCGGAATATGACGCGATTCAACTTCATAGGTGACGGGGTCCAGCGCGAGCTTTACGATATCAAAAGGCAGGGCGAAAATATCTGCAACCGGGCGGATGAACTCGCGGCGTTTGGTTAAGCTTAACCGCTCATCGCGTTCTTCACGGGAAACGGGCGCATACGGGTCGTAAGAAGTTGTGGCAAGGACATGATCTTGGGAAAGAAAAGAGAGAAGAAAAACAAAAAGCACAACCGATAGAAATTGCTTCAAAGCCACCCTTCCTTGAATTAGCTTTCGATATCTTATGACCATACAAAAATATCGTTACGCAGTGAGTGTAACTTTAACACAGGAAGCAGTTATATTCAACGTAAAATACAGCACTATAATGGCTTAGGTCCCGCTTCGCTTGAGGAAGATTTCGAGAAAATCATTTCTTCAAAAGGGAGTTCACTTCCTTCATAAACTGCGTGACATCCTTGAACTGCCGGTAAACGGAAGCAAACCTGACGTAGGCCACTTCATCAATTTCAGCCAACCGCTCCATGACGAACTCACCGATTTGCGTTGTCGTTATCTCATTGTATCCCTGTCCATCGACCATTTTCTCGAGCTCTTCGACGATCCCTTCCTGTACCTCAACACTTACCGGCCTTTTCTCGCAGGCTTTCATGATTCCCGAAAGCACTTTCTGCCTTTCGAAGGGTTCCCGCCGTTGATCCTTCTTGACGACGAACGTCGGAGAAACTTCCACGCGTTCATAAGTCGTGTAGCGCCTCCCGCATGCGTCGCAATGACGCCGCCGTCGGATGATGGAATCATCCGACGAAGAACGGGAATCCACTACCCGGTCCTTATCCGAAACTTTGCAATACGGGCATTTCATAAAAATTTATTCCTCCCTAAACTTGGAAATAGCTGGCCCATCAAACGGCATGCGCTGTTTAAGCAAGTAAATCTTCATACAAAGGAAATTTCTTTGTGAGAGCAAGGACCTCGCCGGCAATGTGCTTTGTTTCCTGCGGATTGCTTAGAGCATTTGTTGTCCGATCGATAAGTTGAGCAATGAATTCCATTTCTTTCTCTTTCATGCCCCGCGTAGTTACACTCGGCGTACCCAGGCGAATTCCGCTGGCTTTGAAGGGACTTTCCTGATCGAATGGAATTACGTTTTTATTCACCGTAATGTGTACTTGGTCCAGGGCAAGCTGAACGTCTTTGCCTGTAAATCCGCGCTTTTTCACATCGACAAGCATGAGATGATTGTCGGTACCGCCCGAAACGATTCGCCATCCGAGGCGCGACATGGCGTTTGCGAGCGTCTGAGCGTTTCGTATGATTTGTTTCTGATACTCTTTAAACTCAGGCGACATCGCTTCCTTTAAAGCAACAGCCTTTGCCGCGATAACGTGCATGAGCGGTCCGCCTTGAAGGCCCGGAAACGTCAATTGGTCGATCGACTTCGCATATTTTTCCCTTGAAAGAATCAAGCCCGAGCGGGGACCGCGAAGCGTTTTATGCGTTGTAGTGGTCACCACATCGGCGTAAGGCACCGGGCTCGGATGCAAACCAGCCGCAATTAAGCCGGCAATGTGCGCCATATCCACCATTAAATAGGCACCGGCCTTGTCTGCAATTTCGCGGCCGCGTTTGAAATCAATTATGCGGGGGTAGGCCGACGCGCCCATTAAAATCAATTTCGGCTTATGTTCAACCGCAAGCCGTTCCAATTCATCATAATTGATTTGCTCGCTTTTTTCATCCACGCCGTAAGGAATGATCTGAAAATATTTCCCGGAAAAATTCAGAGGATGACCATGGGTAAGATGGCCGCCGTGACTTAAGTTCATGGCCAGTATTTTATCGCCGATGTTGAGGAGCGCCGCGTAAACAATGACATTGGCTGTTGTGCCCGAATGCGGCTGAACATTGGCGTGTTCCGCGCCGAACAGCGCCTTTGCACGGTCAATGGCCAGCTGCTCCGCAACATCAACGAACTCACACCCTCCGTACCATCTCTTGCCCGGATAACCTTCGGCATACTTGTTCGTGAGTACGGAACCCTGCGCTTCCAGAACGGCTCGGGATACAAAGTTCTCGGAGGCGATGAGTTCGATATTTTCATTCTGCCGGCGGATTTCCCGTTGAATGGCTTGAAAAATTTCCGGATCGGTTTCCCGAAGCTGCTTAGCGGTGTGAGATACGTTTTGCATCGTAATCATTTATGAGTTTCACCCTTCGCAGGTGTCGACCGCCTTCAAAAGGTGTCTCCAAAAACATCAGCAGCACCTCTTTTGCAGTCTCGTTATTTACATAATCTCCAGCCAGTACCAGCACATTGGCATCATTATGCCGGCGGGCCCGCTTTGCCTGGGCAGTATTCTCGCAACAGCCCGCGCGTATGCCCGGCACCTTGTTTGCACAAATGGCCATGCCGATGCCGGACCTGCAAATCAAAAGGCCAAAGTCAAACTCGCCTCCGGCAACGGCCTCACTTGTTGAAAAACTGTAATCAGGGTAATCGCAGGAATCCGCCGAAAAGGTTCCAAAATCCTTTACGATATATCCCTTTGAGTTCAAAAAATCAATAAGTATCCCTTTAAGTTCGAAGCCGCCGTGATCTGCGCCCACGGCTACTCTGCGAGCCATGTCAGGGACTTCCTTAAGTTTTGCTTCAATGCTTCCAGTGTTTCCTTATATACCTTAAGATCGCTGCCCAGCGGATCCTGAATGCCCAGCACAGTAACCTTTGATGCGGCGCGTGAATCCAATCTAACGATGGCGTCAACATGGGAACTGGTCATTGCAAAAATCTTTGTTGCATCTTGAAGAAGTTTTTTGGTCAAACCGCGCGCCCGATGCCCGGATATTTCACCCCCGGAAGCGCGAACCACCTGAATCGCCTCGAGTGTGGCAGGCATACCTTCCGTTGCCGATGTTCCGCAAGACGCCACAGACATTTTATTTTGAAAGCCCCGCCGCTTAATTTCGGCAGAAAGCCAGCCGGCGGCCATTACGGAGCGGCAGGTATTTCCCGTACAGACAAAAAGAATATGCTCGGTCTCAACATTCGGTCTGGAAGAAACTTCTTTGATAAATTCCTCAATATCGTTAACCCATGGCCCGCGCCGGAGAATAGCCGGCTCATCCTTTGTAAGATCAATGACCGTTGAGTCAATTCCAAACCTGGTGACGCCGCTGTCCAAAACCAGGTCAACCCGGCCGTTAAAAAGCCGTGCCGCCTTTTTTCCGGAAGCAATAGCTTCGTCCCCGGATTTATTTACGCTCGTGGCCAAAAGAGGCTCTCCTGCGGATTCTATCAACGCCTGCGCAACCGGGTGATCCGGAAATCGAAGCCCCACCGTTTGATTATTTTGGCCCGCTACAATGACGGTTAAAGGGCCCGGCAAAAACCGCCGGCTAAGCTCACGCGCAAGCGGTGAAAGCATTATGCCCTGCTTGTTCAAATAATCATAATCGGCGACATGCCAAGTAAGCGGCTTGTCGGGCGGCCGGTTCTTTAATTCGTAGATCCGATCAGCCGCTTCCTTCTGCGAAATAGCCGCCGCGATACCGTAAACCGTTTCTGTCGGAAATATGACCAGTTTTCCCAAATGGAGCAGAGAGGCCGCCTCCCGGATCATGCGATGGTCGATTCGGCCCGGATCGGTTTGCCAGACTTGTGTTTTTACCTCCTGAGTTGCAATATCATCCTCTCGAATGTAATCTTAGCTGTTTACTTCCCGGCAGATTTCAAATTTTCATTCTTCTGTTTTACGCCTTCCTCAAGATCTTTTTTGTAATCCATAAGCTTCGTGCTAAGCTCGAGACTATTTAAAGCCAAAATCTGCGCGGCCAAAACCGCCGCATTGATGGCTCCGGCTTTCCCGACGGCAACCGTGGCCACGGGAACACCGCTCGGCATTTGCACGGTTGAAAGCAGTGAGTCCATGCCGCCCAGTTCCTTCGTTGGTATCGGAATCCCAATCACGGGCAGGATACTGTGCGCGGCAAGCACGCCCGCCAAATGCGCGGCGCCGCCCGCCGCGGCGATCAGAACTTTAATCCCCTCCCCCTTTGCCTTCGAAACAAAATCTCTCACCAGCTCTGGACTGCGATGGGCAGAACAAACCATCACCTTATAAGAAATACCGAATTTCTTGAATATCTCAAGCCCGGGCTCGATCAACGGCAAATCGGAATCGCTGCCCAAGAGTACCGCAACTTCCGGAGACTTCATGGACGCACCGCCTCTCCCTGTTTTAAAGCTTTTAAGCCGATGTCTTTTCTATAATGCGCTTCGCGAAAGAAAATGATGTCCACCGTTTGATAAGCCCGTTCCCGTGCCTCGCGAACGTCTGCACCGAGCGCAGAAACCGCCAAAACACGACCCCCGTCTGTTAAATATTGCCTTTCCGCGCCCCGGCTCGTACCGGCATGAAATACGATCACATCACGCTTGTGCTTCAATTCATCAAGACCTTTAATGATAAAGCCCTTTTTGTATGCGCCCGGATATCCGCCCGAAGCCATGACGACGGAGACGCAGGCCCTTGAATCCCATTCCAGCGTACGTTGTCCAAGATCCTTCTCGGCCACCTGTAGAAAAACGGGAACAATATCATCTTTAAGTCTCGGCAAAATGGCCTGCGTCTCCGGATCGCCGAACCGGCAATTGTACTCCAAAACAAAAGGGCCTTTTTCCGTCATCATGAGACCTGCATAAATTACGCCCGTGTAAAGAATCCCCTCTCTACGAAGTCCGTCAATCACCGGACGAATGGTTTTTTCGACCACCGTACCAATCTGATTTTCATGAACGAGTGGGCAAGGTGAATAAGCGCCCATTCCGCCGGTGTTCGGACCGCGGTCATCATCGAATACCCTTTTATGGTCCTGCGCGCTGGCCAGGGGAAGGATTTGCTTTCCATCCGTAAACGCAAGGATCGACAATTCCTCACCCCGAAGATGCTGTTCAATGACAACTCTTTTTCCGGCCTCGCCGAAGATCCGCTGTTCGATTAAATCGTTTACGGCACACACGCCTTCTTCCGCCGAACCGCACACCAAAACACCCTTGCCCGCGGCCAGACCGTCCGCTTTCACTACA
Organism: Candidatus Omnitrophota bacterium; assembly: GCA_016206925.1. Classification (GTDB taxonomy): domain Bacteria; phylum Omnitrophota; class Omnitrophia; order Omnitrophales; family JACQQS01; genus JACQQS01. The sequence goes on along the minus strand of JACQQS010000070.1, from coordinate 47,858 downwards.
ATGGGCGGTTCGCATTCCACGATATATTGCTTCGCATCGTTAACGCTTTCAAATACGCGGTATTCAGCGGTGGGAACGCCAAACTTTTTCATGATCGATTTGCTGAATACCTTGGATCCTTCGAGCTCAGCCGCGGCTTTCTCCGGCCCGAAAATTTTAAGCCCTTCCGAACGAAACCGGTCTACAATCCCGGCAACCAAAGGCGATTCCGGGCCTACGATCGTCAAATCAATATGCTCGCGCCTGGCAAATGCCAAAAGGCCCTCGATATCGTCCGGCTTGATGTCAACGCATTCTGCCAAGTCCGCAATGCCCGCATTCCCCGGAGCAACAAAAGTTTTTTGTACCAACGGACTCTTGACTACCTTCCATGTAACGGCATGTTCACGCCCGCCGGAGCCCACGATTAAGATTTTCATCCGAAAACAACTCCCCTGCCTTTGCAGATTTCACCGATGATCCAGCTCTTTATTCCGGAACGGCGGAGCAAATTTTTTGCCCGCGCGATTTCCCGGGGATCCAGCACCGCAATCATTCCTATACCCATATTAAATGTTCGAAACATTTCACGCTCAGGGATTTTTCCTTTTCGCTGAATGATTTCGAAAATTTCCGGAATTGGCCAACTTCCCCTGCGAATCCAGGCCCCAACATCTTTTGGGAAAACACGGGGGATGTTGTCATAAAAACCGCCGCCTGTAACATGAATTAATCCTTTTATCTTAACAGCCTTTCTCAAATTTCGCATGGCGTTTACATAAATAACGGTAGGTGTCAAAAGCCGCTTACCGACCGTTCCCCGGAGCTGGCCGGCAGAGAAAATTTTCCTCACCAGGGAAAAACCGTTGCTGTGAACGCCGCTTGAGGCAAATCCAAGAAGTAAATCACCTGCGCGGATTTTTTCCGGTTTTGGGATATTTCTAGGCCAAACGGCGCCTACGGCAAAACCAGCCAGGTCATAGGTTCCGTTGGAATACATGCCCGGCATCTCCGCCGTCTCTCCACCAATTAGCGCGCAATCCGCCTGCTTACAGCCTTCTACAATTCCGCGGATGACCTCACGAAACTGCCTCGGTTGCAATTTTCCGCAGGCGTAATAATCGAGAAAAAATAAGGGCTCGGCCCCGACCGTAATCAAATCGTTTACGCACATAGCCACCAGGTCGATGCCTACAGTCTTGTGGTCATTCCTGAGCTTTGCAATTTCCAGTTTGGTGCCGACGCCGTCCGTTGAAGACACCAGATAAGAACCGGCCGGAACTTTCTTCAGCATGTCAAATACAGCCGCAAACCCGCCAATGCCCAAAACAACTCCGCGCTGAGGAGTGCTTCGCACCATGCGCTTGATGTCCGTAACCAGACGATTGGCCGTATCAACATTCACACCGGCGCGCCTATACGTCATCGCAGCCGCGCGTGTTATGGTGTGGCGCATTATAATCTCTTCTTCCTTTCCATAAAAAATTTGTCCAATCGTTCCTCGACTTCCACGGGATAATTTCCGAAAAAGCATGCCGTGCAATAATCATTTTTCTTACCCTGCGTTACCGCCCGGATAAATCCTTCCTTGCTGATATAACCCAAGGAATCCACAGTCAGAAATTTCTCAATCTCTTCCACGCTTTTGGAATTGGCAATCAGCTCACCCGGATCAGGGAAATCGATCCCAAAGTAACACGGATAACGGATGGGCGGGCAGCTGATTCTCAGGTGAACTTCTTTGGCGCCCGCTTCCCGGATGGATTTAACGCGATACCTGGCCGTATTGCCCCTGACGATTGAATCATCAACGACAATGACCCGTTTCCCCTGAAGCACGGCGCGAATAGGATTTAACTTGATCCGCACATTAAACTCCCGCGAGGACTGCGACGGGTTTATGAATGTCCGTCCGATGTAGTGGTTACGCATAATGCCTGAGGCCATGGGAATTCCGCTTTGCCGGGCATACCCAAGCGCTGCAAAATTTCCGGAATCCGGAACGGCAATCACGATATCCGCCTTGGCCGGGTGTTCCCTGGCCAATTCCATACCGAGACGTTCTCTGACTTGACCGACATTTTGACCGAAAATGTCGGAATCGGGCCGGGCAAAATAAACATGCTCGAATATGCAATGCGCAAGCGTTAGAGGCTTTTCGCTGAAAGGATAAATGCTGCGAAGTCCTTTTTGATCAATCATGACAACTTCACCCGAATTAATTTCTCTTTCAAATTGTGCGCCGATCAGATCCAGCGCGCAGGTTTCGCTGGCCAGCACCCAGCCCCCGTCCAGCTTGCCCAATATCAACGGGCGGAATCCATGGGGATCGCGCACGCCGATCATTTCGCTTTCGGTAAGCATGACCAGCGTAAACGCCCCTTCCAGCCGGTTCAGTGAGCCGGCAAGACTTTCCTCTCGATTTCGGTAGGTAGGCTTAGCCATTAAATGAATAATGATTTCCGAATCCACCGTGCTTTGAAAAATCGAACCATAGGCTTCGAGTTCATCGCGAAGCCGGCGCGCATTCGTTATGTTTCCATTGTGCGCTACCGCCAGTTGGCCTCGGGAATACTCGACAAGCTGTGGCTGAGCGTTCTTAAGCAGCGTCGAACCCGTTGTGGAATAACGAACGTGGCCTATTGCGGAATTTCCTTTGAGACCCGCCAAATTCTCCTGCGTGAATGCGTCGCTCACCAGACCCAAGCCGCGCACAATTTTTAGGTCCTCACCGTCACTCGTTACAATACCGGCGCTTTCTTCCCCGCGATGCTGCAGCGCAAAAAGTCCGAGATAGGTTATCTCGGCTGCGCGCGGATGACCATAAATACCGAATACGCCGCACTCCTCTCTCGGATGATCGTCAAAATGCAATATCTCGGAATTCATTTGCACGAACCTTCTGAGTAACGAGTAACACGTAACGTGTAACAAGAACGTCTTACGTTACTCGTTTCTTGTTGCTCGTTTCGCATGAATGTTATTCCCCCATGGCTTTTCTGATCGCGCTTCGGTAAAGCATTTCCAGTTCCAGACTCAGCTCGTGAATGTACTTGTCGATCCGCAATTGCTCTTCCGTAACACGGCCGATATGATAACATTCTATTCCGGCCTGATTGGCAAGTCTTTCCAGTTTCTTCTGTTTCTTTGGCTCGACACTGACCAAAACGCGGGAAGCTGTTTCTCCGAAGAGAATCGCATCAGCCCTGATTCCCGTTTCCTTCAATTCCGTCAGATTGAGGTATGCTCCGAGCGGTTTCCCGCGAACGCCGAAAAGACATTCGGCCAATGCCACCGCCAAACCCCCGTCGGAAACATCATGTGCAGAAGCCAAAAGCGATTCGCGGCCGGCCGCCAGCATGAATTCATGCAAGAGCGCTTCACGCTCCAGATCCAGTACCGGCACAACCCCCGACTTAATTCCGTGCACTACGGCAAGATATTGAGTCGCGCCCAGGTCATTTCCGGTCCGCCCCATGAGAAATATTTCATCGCCCGGCTTCTGGAAAAACGATGGAATGCGATGCTCGATATCATCCAGAATTCCAACCATTCCGACCACGGGAGTCGGATACACGGTGCCGCTCGGACTTTCATTATAAAAACTGACGTTTCCGCCCGTGACCGGCGTATGGAACTTCAGACACGCATCACGCATACCTTCGACTGCGCGGCGAAACTGCCAAAATATCTCCGGTTTCATCGGACTACCGAAATTCAAACAATTGGTAATGGCCACGGGCTTGGCGCCCGAGCAGACCACATTTCTCGCCGCTTCGGCCACCGCGTGCTTTCCACCCTCATAGGGATCCAAATATGTGTAAAGACCGTTACAGTCGGTGGACACCGCAATTCCGATCCGTCTGCCTTTAACACGCACGAGCGCCGCATCATGGCCGGGCAGCAACACCGTGTCCGTCTTGACCATATGATCATATTGCTCATAGACCCATTCTTTCGAAGCGATGCTCAGCGAACTCAGAAGCTGCTTGAGTACATTGCCCATATTTCTGGGGATGCTTACATTCTCAACATTGAAGTGCTTTGCTTCCTCGTAATATTCGGGTTCTTTTAACTCGCGGTGATAGACGGGCCCCTCGTCCGTCAATGCCTTCGCCGGAATATCCGCAACGGTCTCCTCTCCGTCCCGGACAATCATTTTGCTCCCGGATTTCACATGTCCGATCGGCACCGCGTGCAAGTCCCACTTGTCGAAGATTTGCTCCACAGTGCGTCTTTTGCTGTCCTGTACGATGATCAACATGCGTTCCTGGCTTTCGGATAGCATGACTTCATAGGGAATCATCCCTGTTTCCCGGCGCGGAACAAGTTGTAAATCAATTTCAATGCCTGCATTGCCGCGCGCCGCCGTTTCACAGGTTGAACACGTAAGCCCCGCCGCGCCCATGTCCTGCATTCCTACAACAGCACCGGTTTCGATCAATTCCAAACATGCTTCCATCAAAAGCTTCTCCAAAAAGGGGTCGCCCACCTGTACAGCCGGCCGATCTTCATGGCTCTCCTCTGTTAACTCTCGGGACGCAAAACTGGCACCGCCCAAACCGTCCCGGCCCGTTGCCGCCCCGACATAATACACGGGGTTACCTTCACCTTTCGCGGCACCCTTAACTAGCTTTTTATGTTCAATAATGCCGAGAGCCAATACATTGACGAGTGGATTTCCTTCATAAGCATCGTCAAAATAAATTTCCCCTCCGACAGTCGGAATACCCATGCAATTCCCGTAATGCGCTATTCCGGAAATGACCCCGCTGAATAGATGCTTTGTGGACGGAGACTCAAGCCGGCCAAACCTGAGTGAATCCATCAAAAGGATCGGGCGGGCACCCATCGTAAAGATATCGCGGAGAATGCCTCCCACGCCCGTGGCCGCTCCCTGAAAAGGTTCGACCGCTGAAGGATGGTTATGACTTTCGATTTTAAACACAACCGCCTGACCTTTGCCGATATCCACGGCGCCGGCATTTTCCTGCCCCGCTTTCACAAGAATTTTACTGCCCTCTGTCGGGAAAAGCTTCAGCACCGGCTTGGAATTCTTGTAGCTGCAATGCTCGCTCCACATGACGCTAAAAATCCCGAGTTCCGTAAAATTCGGCTCCCGGCCGAGGATGGATTTTATGCGGGCATATTCTTCCGGCGTTATGCCGTGCTTTTCAATCAGCCTTTCGTCGATTTCTACAGGAACCATCATAGAATCAAACACCTACACATTCCGCCAGCGATTCCCAAATACCCTGGCCATCGGTCGAACTCAGGACACCCTCTGAAGCCCTTTCGGGATGCGGCATCATGCCCAAAATATTCTTCCGTTCATTGAAAATACCGGCGATGTTGTCCATGGAACCGTTGGGATTTGCGCGGTCTGTCGCTTCTCCGTTCTCGGTAACATAACGGAAAGCGATGCGACCCTTCTCTCTTAATTCCTTCAACGTGTCATGGTCGCAGAAATAATTGCCTTCGCCGTGCGCGATGGGCATCTTTAATATTTGATGCTTGCGGTAAGCTTTTGTAAACATGGTCTGGTTATTGGCCACCTGAATATGGACAAACTTGCAGGAAAACTTGAGCGATCGGTTTCGAAGCATCGCTCCGGGAAGTAATCCGGCCTCCAATAAAATCTGAAACCCATTGCATATACCGACAACAGGCCGGTCTTTTTCGGCATGCCGCCTCACCTCGCTCATAATGGGAGAAAACCGCGCAATGGCGCCCGTGCGAAGGTAGTCGCCGTAACTGAATCCTCCGGGCAATACAACCACATCCGTCTTGGGAAGATCGCGTTCTTTATGCCACACAAACTTCACGCGACTGCCCATGACTTCCGACAATGCATGAAAACAATCCGCATCGCAGTTGGAACCGGGAAATACCACTACTACCGCATTCATATCAAATCCTAAGCACCAAATCCGAAACAAATCCCAATGACCAAAATCCTAATGTTCAAAACGGCTTTTTTGGTCATTCGAACATTTGAAATTTAAATTTGTTTCGAATTTCGACATTCGAATTTCATCTAATTCATATCCAGGCTCACGGAAAAATTTTCTATGACCGGGTTGGCCAAAAGTGTGTGCGCCATTTCGCCGAGACGCTTTTCGGCCGCTTCCTTGGAATCGGCATTCACTTCCAAATCAAAATATTTTCCGACACGAACATTCTTGGCCGCCGAAAAGCCGAGCGCCGAAAGAGCATGCTCGATCGCTTTTCCCTGGGGATCGAGCACCGAAGGTTTTAGCTGAACATAAACTCGAGCTTTAAATTGAGTCATAACCGCTTCAACTTAACTTCTCAGAAACTCGTTTGAGCATTTCTTCGTAAGCGCCTTCCACATCTCCCAAATCGCGGCGAAAACGGTCCTTGTCCAGCTTCCGCCCCGTGCCCTGTTCCCAAAAACGGCAGGTGTCCGGCGAAATCTCGTCGCCGAGCAATATCTTTCCGTGATGGCGTCCGAATTCAAGCTTAAAATCGATCAAGTCAATTTTGGCCTTCGCGAAGAAAGCTTTCAGCAATTCATTGACTTTGAGCGTCATTTTGTCGATCTGCTTCATTTCCTCTTCCGTCGCAATGCCTAACTCACGTATATGATCCATGTTGATAAGCGGATCGTCCAACTCGTCGGATTTGTAGTGGTATTCGAGCACAGGCTTTTTCAGCTTCGTGCCCTCCGGAATTCCGGTGGTGCGAGTAAGTCCTCCCGCGGCAATATTCCGGATGGTCATCTCGACCTTCACAATCTCAAGGCGCTTCACCAGCATTTCGCGGTCCGAGAGAAGTTTTACGAAATGCGTTGGAACACTTTCTTTCTCCAGAAGCTGAAAAAGCATGGCTGAAATTTTGTTGTTGATTACACCTTTTCCGACGATGGTCCCCCGCTTCTTCGCGTTAAAAGCAGTGGCATCGTCTTTGAACTCCTGAATCACAAGGTCAGGATTGTCCGTCTCAAAAAGTTTCTTGGCCTTGCCTTCATAAATCTGTTTACCTTTTTTAGGCACCGTTACATTTTTTTCCTGCACCATGGTCGTCATTTCCTTTTCTCCTTTAGACCGTTGTCGCCCCCGCGAAAGCGGGGGTCTAGTGAATTACAAATCCACTGGATTCCCGCTTACGCGGGAATGACGGATACTATCCTACCTTAGTTGTCCGTTTAATCTTCCCGAGTCCTAGTCGCGCGAAAATCTTATTCACGTTTTTCGTGTGGTACGAAAAGTCAAAAATAACTTCGATCTCCTTGGCGCTCAAATAGCGTCGGATTTCCTTGTCTTTAAGCGCAACGCCTTTCAAATCCATTTTCTCATCGGCCCACACTTGCGCTGAGGCTTTCTGTACAAGTGCATACGTATCTTCACGGGAAAGGCCCTTTGAAATTAGATTTAGAAGCAGTCCTTGCGAGAAAATCATGCCGCGGCTTAACTTCAAATTCTGCTCCATATTTTCCTTGTTAACGACAAGGTTACGGACAACTTTCGTCATCTGGCTCAGCATGTAATCGGCCAATATGGAAGTGTCCGGAATAATTATCCGCTCCACGGACGAATGCGTGATGTCGCGCTCGTGCCAAAGCGCAATGTTTTCAAGCGCCGCCACCGCGTTACCGCGAAGTATTCGAGAAAGACCGGCAATCCGCTCGCAGGTCACCGGATTACGCTTGTGCGGCATGGCGGAGGAACCCTTTTGGCCTTGCGAGAATTCTTCCTGGACTTCCTGCGTCTCAGTTTTCTGAAGGTGGCGGATTTCCGTCGCCAGCTTTTCAAGCGAAGAACCCATAAGCGCCAGCGTGGCGACAAATTCTGCGTGGCGGTCGCGCTGGATAATCTGGGTCGAAATGGGTTCCGGCTTCAAGCCCAGGAGCTTGCATGTGTATTCTTCCACCTGCGGATCGACATTGGCAAATGTACCCACGGCGCCGGAAATTTTTCCAAACGCCACCTGGTCAAGCGCGTGATCGAGCCGCTCGGCGTGCCGCTTAAATTCCGCATAGAAGAGCGCTATCTTCAAGCCGAATGTCGTCGGCTCTGCGTGAACACCGTGACTCCGCCCCACCATAAGCGTGTATTGATGTTCTAACGCTCTTTCCTTCAATACATCAATTAAATCGCTCAGTCCTTTACGAAGAACCATTCCGGCCTCTTTGATCTGCAACGCCAAGGCTGTATCCAAAACATCCGAGGATGTAAGCCCGTAATGCACGAACCTTGAATCTTCACCCATGGATTCGGAAATATTGGTCAGGAACGCGATGACGTCGTGCTTTACGGTTTCCTCGATTTCCTGGACCCTCTTTACATCGAAGGAAACTCGTTTCAGCTTTGCCGGAACCGATCTGGGGATGTAGCCGTACTTGGCGAGCGCTTCTGCGGCCGCTATTTCAACGGCAAGCCACTGTTTGAGCTTTGCTTCCTCAGTCCAAACGGCACCCATTTCCCGGCGCGTGTAACGATCGATCATTACCTCAACCTCCTTGTGAATTGTGAAGCGCCAAGCACATGACCTACGCTTCACGCTTCACGCTTCACGCTTCACGCTTTTGGTAGCGCTAACGGGATTCGAACCCGTGTTTTCAGAATGAGAATCTGACGTCCTAGGCCGGCCTAGACGATAGCGCCTCCGGCACGGACAACACACATCCGCTTACTTACATGTCCCTAAGTAAGCTTGTAGGTATATATGAACATCCGCCTTTTAACTGGGTTTCGACTAGGGGTAGTAACAAGAACGGCTTAGTATACTATATGTACATAGCATGTCAAAACGAATAATTAAGCCATTTAAGGGCGCTCTGCAAGTTAAAACCCTTCATAGGCAAACATTTACAAGTCTTCGCCGGTTAAATATAATCAGCCGCTTTTATTTCGCTTCACATGGGAATCGCAATATGAATCGATGGAAACAACTGCACCGAACCGAGGAAAAGTATCGCCGGAAATTTTTGCCCAGGCTATCGAAAACCAGGAGTGCACAACTTCTGAAAGATTTCCATTTATTTGCGGAAAACTTGCCTAAAAATCGCCATGCTCGGCGCATGCATTTGTCTAAAATACGGGCGCTAAGCCGTATTCATGCCTTGTTTAGCCGCGTCCAGCCGTGAATTCGTTTCAAATTCTCCTGAAGTCGCTCACCCAATTTTTATCCTCCGAAAAAGTCCGATACGCTATTCTGGGAGGAATTGCCGTATCGGTCCACGGCGAACCAAGCAGGGGTCATTCCCATGCGCTTCAAAAAAGCAAAAGCCTGGGGAAAAGTAGATTTCATCATTGCTGAAAACGTGCTTGAGCATAACGCAATTAAAAGGAGCCGTCTTTGTAATTTGCAGGGGTTAAGGCAAAAGTGGTAACTCCCGAAGATTTACTGATTCACAAAATCACGAGTACGCGGTCAAGAGATTATGAAGATGTAACTGGAATATGAATCGGCATTTCAACCTTTCTTAAATTTGGCTTCGAGAGCGCCTAATCTTCTCTCTGTTTCGGACAATCTTGCTTCCAGCTTCGAAACTTTGGACTTAATTTCCTCTATGCCTTTGCCCAAATAATCATCGGTGCTCTCAACGTGAACAATGTTTCCGGCGGGTTTCATTTCCCGGTTTTTTTCAAATCCAAGAACCATCCTTTCCGCCGCATCCCCCGGTTTTCCGATTACGCCGTGGTCGTATTTTTCATACCGCGCAGGCTCAATCTTATCCTCCTCCTCAGCAGAAGAAGCTACGGGAACCAAAAATAAAGCGAGGAAAACGAAAAATAAGAGATTCTTGTAATGCATAATTTCCAATCCTTTCTCTCCGGTACCTGTTTCAAGGCCGCGGGTGAAACTGTTCATGCACGGATTTCAAACGGTCCTGTGATACGTGTGTGTAGATTTGCGTTGTCGCAATGTCGGCATGGCCAAGCAGCTCCTGCACAACGCGCAGATCGGCACCGCCTTCGAGAAGATGCGTGGCAAAGGAATGCCGAAATGTGTGCGGGGAAACGGTCTTCGAGATTCTAGCCAATTTGGAGTAGCGGCGAATAATATTCCAGACGGTCATGCGCGTAAGAGGCGAACGGCGGCGACCCAGAAACACGAACGACGAACCGCTCTTGGCCCGCTCGGATTTCACACGGTCAAGGTACCGTGCCACCGCTTCCTTCGCCGCACTTCCAACGGGAACCAGCCGTTCCTTGCTGCCCTTACCGACGCATTTTAGAAATCCGGCATCCAAATTCAAACCGTCCACGCGAAGATTTACCAATTCTGAAACCCGAAGGCCCGTTGAGTAGAAAAGTTCCAGAATAGCGCGGTCCCGGCAGCCGGTCATCGTACGTCCGTTCGGCTTTGAAAGAATCTTTTCCATTTCCATGCGCGACAAAAAAACAGGCAATCGCTTCCACAGCCGCGGGGAATCCAGGGTCACGGTAACATCGCGCTTTAACTTTTTCTCCCGCGTCAAAAAGCGATGCAGTATTTTGACGGCCACCAGTGCGCGAGCGAGCGTAGCGGCTTCGGAACCCGCGTTCCGTTCGTAAATCAGAAACTGGGTGATGTCTTTTGTTTGAACGAGATTTAAATCGCCGATACCCTGCTTTGAAAGAAAGCTGCCGTATTTGCCGAGATCACAGCGGTAGGCGTCAATAGAATTTTTTGCCAGTCCGCGCTCAACGGAAAGATAAAACAGAAAATCGCGGACCGCGTCCACAAATTTTCCGGAAGCCGGTGTTTTAGATTCAGACGTTGCCGTTTTCAGCCGGCGTAACAGATTCTTTCGTTTCATCTTGGGCATTAACCTCTTCAGGAGCAACTTCTTCCGGAACTTCCTCTTCATAAGCCGACAAATCGATGCGGGTTGGGTCCGGAAGCAGGTGATCCTTTATTTCAGAAAAAGCGAAATCCCTGCGGACACGGGTTTCTAAACGCCGCAACCCCTTTACCACAAGGGATTCTCTGGACCGCGGTAAGCTATTCACGTGCAAAGGTGCGGTTAGACTTTGATAATCGGCGGCGAGGGCTTGAAGCTTTTCGGAATATTCCGGTTCCAGATATTTCGGCAGGGAGATCAAATGCCTCTCGGCCTCGCGCACGGCCTGAATCTCCCTCTTGCGATTTTTCCCGAGAAACTCAATAAGCGTATCGTTCCAGGTATGAAAATACAGGAAATGCTCCTTGTAATACTCGCTGTTTTTCCTTCGAACAGGTTCGTCCAGGAAACGTACCGGCTGAATTTTCTCTTTCTTTTGCCTGATCAATTTCTTCTTTAACTGTTCAAACTGCGTACTCGCACAGCCGGAAATAATAAGGCAAAGAATAATCATCCCAATCGAAATCGTAGCCGGGGCATCTTGCCCCGGATTCGGTTTGCGGGGCGAGACGCCCCGCCTACGGTATTGTTTTTGTTTCATTCTTTCTCCAGCATTTTTAGAAAAGTTTTCTCATCCAGCGTGGCGACACCCAATTTTCTGGCTTTATCCAGCTTGGAGCCCGGACTTTCTCCGACCACGAGGTAATCGGTCTTGCTGCTCACGCTCGACAAAACTTTCCCCCCTTTTTCCTTAATGAATCGATGCGCATCATCCCGCGAAAACCGCTCAAGCGTGCCGGTAACTACGAATGTCTTTCCGGCAAGAGCGCCCGATGAGATGCGTTTGGGCATTAAATCAAAATGCACGCCGGATTTGGCCAATTTCTCCAAAAGCCGCTTGGTGGAGGTTTCCTTGAAAAATGATGCGACCGCATCGGCAACCACCGGCCCGATTTCATGAATCGACTGAAGCTCTTCGGCTGTTGCGCGCGTCAAAGCCTGAAGGTTTTTGTATTCGTCCGCCAAAAGTTCAGCCGCATGTTCACCGATGTTCGGAATACCCAGGGCAAAAATCAATCTATGCAAATGGCGTTCCTTGCCGGCCTCAATGCCGTCCAGGAGGTTTTGCGCAGATTTTTCGCCCATGCGTTCAAGATCGACAAGCTGTTTCATGGTAAGCCGGTATAAATCGGCAACGTCATTAACCAAGCCGCTGTCCACAAGCTGTTCGATCAATTGAATTCCGAGTCCTTCAATATCCATGGCCGTGCGCATGGCGTAATGGCGGAGGCGCGCCTTCAGCTGGGCCGGGCAATCCGCGCTTACACAGCGCACGGCAACTTGTCCCTCCGTTTGAACCACGTGGCCGCCGCAGACCGGGCATCTTGCCGGATATTGAAACTTGCAAAGCGGCCCCTTTCTCTTTTGCGTTAAAACCTTTACCACCTTTGGAATAATTTCCCCGCTTTTCTCCACCAAAACATGATCGCCGATTCGGGCATCCAGACGCTCAATTTCATCCTGGTTGTGCAGGCTGGCGCGGGAAACAGTGGTTCCGGCCAGAAATACAGGCTTCAATACCGCAACCGGCGTCAAGACACCGGTGCGGCCCACCTGAATTTGGACGTCTTCCAAAAGGGTTTCAGCCTGTTCGGCCGCGTACTTGTAGGCAATCATAAATCTCGGCACTTTTGAAGTCGTGCCAAGCTTTTTCTGCTCGTCAAAATCATTTACTTTAATCACCATGCCGTCTATTTCGTAATCCAGCTTGTAACGGCTGGGCTCGTACGCTTCGACAAACTGAATCACCGCATCAATGCCCGCGCACACTCGGGAGGAGCGGATAACCGGAAACCCAATTTGCCTGTAAAATGCGGTCAACTCGCTTTGTTTCTCCGGTATTGTTCCTTTGAACGCACCCATGCCGTGACAGACCATATTCAGTTCGCGCTCGGCTACCATTCTGGGGTTAAGAAGTTTCAGGCTTCCGGCGCAGGCATTTCTGGGGTTGGCAAAAAGCTCCTCGCCGCACTTCTCCCTTTCTTCATTCAGCTTTTCGAAACTTTTCTTCGGCATGTAAACTTCACCGCGGACTTCGATCAAATCCGGAACGCTTTCCTTACACTTCGCGCTCCTGGGAATAAAAAGCGGAACGGCGGGAATGGTCCTAATGTTCGACGTCACATCATCGCCCGTCTCCCCGTCGCCCCTTGTTGCGGCCAGCGTCAAACGCCCTTTTTCATACGTCAGCGAAATGGAGACGCCGTCAATTTTATCCTCGACAAAATATTCGATCTTCTTTTGACCAATCTGTTTTCTGACGCGCTCGTCAAACTCCCTGAGTTCGTCAAAATTGTACGTGTTGTCCATGCTGAGCATCGGCACGCGGTGCTCCACGGAACGAAAGCCCTCCAAAGGCTGTCCGCCCACACGCTGAGAGGGCGAGAGAGATGTGGCCAGCTCGGGAAACTCCTTCTCCAAATCCAGGAGGCCGCGCATCAACCGGTCGAACGCCTGATCCGGGATCGCCGGCTTATTTTCCACATAATAGGCATAATTATGACGCTCGATCTCTTCGCAAATTTCGGAATGCCTGCGTTTGGCTTCTGACTTTGTCATTGACCGTAGCCCAATCGATCCGCGAGAAATATCGGCAGTCCGGCTTCCCGGATTTTCGCCGCGGTTGTTTTGAAATCATAATTCAAGCGCACCAACTCGACGGAAAATTCGTCCGCATCATAAACCAAATAGGCCAAACGCGGGTCATGGTCACGGGGCTGGCCAATACTGCCTACATTAATAAGGTAGCGGTCTTCGCGTTCTAAAGGGTATTTGCCTGCCGTGAGGTGAAGTGCCCGCCTGCCCTTTTGGCTAAAAAGCATGGGGACATGGGTGTGACCATAGAAGCATACCGGCGCGCTCATGTAGGGAAAATTTCTCAGCGCATCGGCCGGATCGTACAAATATTCAAACTCCTCCGGCGCTTCAAGCGTCCCATGGACCATCATCCATTCCTTCTCGATATGAATAAGAGGAAGCGAAGACAAAATGCGCCGATCTTCGGCATCCAACTGATCGCGTGTCCACAGAATGGCTCGACGCGCGTAGGGATTAAATGTTGCCGCGACCTTGTCGGATACAAGCGCGGATTCATGATTGCCACGGATGATGGCTTTGGAAACGCGGCGGGTTAAACTTAGGCATTCGTTGGGATTAGCGCCGTAATTAATGATGTCGCCAAGGCAGAAAATAGTATCGATTCCCCTTGTCCGGATATTGGCCAGTGCCGTCTCCAGCGCTTCCAAATTTGCATGAATGTCGCTGATTAACGCTGTGCGCATAAGAAAGGGGAAAACGTATTAGCTAGCCGCCAGAGCGAACAAAGAATTCCGTAAATTCACCGGTGGGGGCCGGCCAGCTAACCTCAAAATCCCGAATGTAATTTTTCAAATTGGAATTCCTGACGGCCAAAAGAAATGCCGAAAGTTCCTGCTCCTCCCCTTCGGCCACTATCTGTACATTGCCGTCTCCCAGATTTTCAACAAAGCCTTTTATATCAAATTTCCCGGCAAGGCTTTGAACGGTAAAACGAAACCCGACGCCTTGGACATGTCCCTTAAAAATAGCTTCAAGCCGTTTCTCCACCTAAAGCCCGCTTTGCACTTAAAAAGTTAAAACGCAAAGCAAAAAGGCAAAAGAATACTTCTTTCCTTTTTCGCTTTTACTTTTACGCTCAAGTGGTCGGGGCGAGAGGATTTGAACCTCCGACCTCTGCGTCCCGAACGCAGCGCTCTAGCCAACTGAGCCACGCCCCGTTTGCGATTATTACCCAACTGGGTTCATTATAATGTCAACGGGACTGCACCTCCCTTGGAACTTTGTGCTGCCCCGTTTGCGATTATTACCCAACACGGATCCGCCTACCAACCTTTTTGGCGGAGACCGGGGAATCTAAGTGAGGATTTTATCACAAGATAGGCGTTTGTCCATTCGGGAGGAATTACACGCCATTAGACAAGACAACGCTCAAAGGCCGACAGCCACTTACCGGAATTCAAACGGCTCCAATTCGCAAGAACATCCTCCGCCGGCGTCTTTGATATTCCGGCGTATTCATGAAAAAAGCGCTCCAGATAAATCCGGTCGGCACTTTGGCCGCTCCCCCTGCTTGTTGACGAAAGGCCGAATAGCGCAATTTCGAAGAGTTTCCTGGAAATTTCCCCAGCTGAGCACGCGCCGACATGAACATTCAAACCCTGATGGGGCAAATCTCGATACAGTTCTTTTAGCTCCGGCCATGTCAGATCTTTGACCAAATCCAATGCGGCCGACCGCGTGTCCAGCGTCTCCAGAATTCCTTTCCAAAAAGCAAACGCGGCCATAATAAACTGCGGCGCCTGTGCATCCAGCCCACGAATTTCAATGTGATCTTTTATCCGGCACTCAGGAAATATCCCGGTCAGATGCAGGTTAAAGTCCTCCAGGGTGGCGCGGTAGAAGCCAAAGCCTTTCTCCAAGTATTGCCGGAACGTAATTCCTTCAAGCGGAATCCATTCATTCTGCCGGATAATAAAGAACGCCGGAACATCGAGGACATAGTCAAGATAATCGTCGAGCGAACCGTTTCCCTCCGCAAAAATCTGGATAAGCCCGCTCCGGTCGGCGTCCGTTCCGTGCCAGATATGATTTCGGTAACTCTGATAACCGGTGACGCGGCCCTCAAAGAGCGGCGAGTTTGCAAACGCGGTGATCGCGAACGGCGCAAGGCGAAATACGATTTTCATGACCTCAAGAGCGTCCCCTTCGCTTTCAAAATCCACGTTAAACTGGTTCGTGGCCGTTCTCTGCATCATATCGTGCGAACGGCTGCCGTGGGCGGCCAGATAGCGGCGCATGATTTCGTAACGTGCTTTGGGCACCCAGGGCATCTCCCCGGCTTTCGCCAGGGGCTGGGTTCCCACGCTCAGCCAAACAATTCCCAAATCCATTCCTATCGCTTTGATCTCTTGGTGAAATGTTTTAATTTGCTTCTCCACCTCATTCAAAGTGCGAACCGGGGAAGCGCTCAATTCCACCTGAGCGCCGGGTTCGAGCGTAATGAAGTCGCCGCCGCGTTCAAGGGCGATTACATGACCTTTTTCTTCCTTTTTCGTCCAGCGGAATTTCTCAACAAAGCCGTTCAAAACACCTTCGATTCCCTGTTTTCCGAAGTAGGGAATGGGCTGTCCTGTTTTTTCGAATAAACCAAAGAGCTCACACTCAGCGCCCAGACGGTGCTTTTCTTTCGGCTTTGCAAACCGGAGGAAGTACCCTTTCAGATCTCCGAGTGCTATTTCGACGTCCGTGCCCTGTTTTCGGTTGAATTCGGTCATAAACTTTTATGCCGGCTGGTTCTGAGTTATAATGCGGCCCGTTCACCTTTTGGATTGCATTGTACCATACGCAAATTGAGTAAGTACCGCTCGAAAAAGGATGCTCATGTTGAAGATCGTTTTTGTACTGGACCCCATCGAAAAGCTCGACTGGAAAGAAGATACCTCCTGCGCCATCATGACTGCGGCTTGCGCGCGGGGACATGAGGTTTTTGCCCTTGAGATGGGCGGTGCTTATGTGAGAAATTCGGTGCTGTCTGCGCGGCTCAGGAAACTAAACGTTACCAGTTCCCAGGGAATATCCGTAACGGATGACATCCCGGATTTCAACCTTTCAGACGCCGATGTTATCTTCATCCGCAAAGAACCGCCTTTCGACAGCGAGTACCTTTATTTAACGCAGCTGCTCGGGTTAATTTCCGGAAAGACATTTATCTTAAATAGTCCCGCCGGCCTCCGTGAAACCAATGAAAAACTTTCCATTTTGGAATTCCCAATGTTTATTGCTCCGACGCTGGTCACCGCAAACGCTTCTTTCATCGCGCGATTTGCCAAAGAGCTCAACGGCAAGATCATCGTGAAGCCGCTCGATCAAAAAGGAGGACAGGGCATCCGCCGCTTTGAGCCCCGTGAGGCGGCTCTAGAAAAAACACTTGCGCGTCTTACTCAAAACGGATGTAAAACGGTCATGGCACAGCAATACCTTTCCGCGGTCCAGCAGTTGGGCGATGTGCGCGTGCTTTTGCTTGGCGGAAAAATTCTCGGAGCGTTTTCAAGAATTCCACCCGAAGGGAAATTCATTGCCAATATGGATCAGGGCGGCCGCGCCGTTCGTCACAAACTCTCACGGAGTGAGGAAGAAATTTCCAGAGTGGTCGGAGAGACGCTTCTTATAAAAGGCCATCATTTTGTCGGCATCGATATCATCGGCGAGCGGTTGACTGAAATTAACGTAACAAGCCCGGCCGGAACATACGAGATTGATCAATTGGAAGGAACAAATACGGCTCAGCAAGTTGCCGATTATCTGGAGCGTCAGGCGCGGGCTTCAGACAGGATCCCTTCCTGAAGAAGTACTTCTTGTAATACGGCTTTAAACACAGGTGCGGCAACCGTTCCGCCGTAATACTTTCCTTTGGGCTCATCGATAACCACAACCATGGCGTACCGGGGATCATCCGCCGGCACATATCCCACGAACGAAGAGACATGCCGGTCATGCGCGTACGTTTTCCCATCGGGATTTAACTTTTGCGCCGTTCCGGTCTTGCCGGCAACGGCAATGCCCGGTATCTTGGCTTGCTTTCCGGTGCCTTCCTCTATGACGCGTTTCAGAATTTCATTTACTTGTTTGGCGGTTTCCGGCTCAATCGCCCGTCTCTCCAAAACCGGTTCGCGCCGCTCAATGAGCATTCCGTTTTTCTGATCTCTGACTTCTTTAATAATATATGGCCGCATCAACTTTCCACCATTGGCAATCACCGAAATAGCCCGCACAACTTGCAAGGCCGTTACACCCACTTCATGACCGATCGGAATTGCGCTTATGGAAAGCTTTGACCATTTTTCCGGAGGATAAACTACGCCCTGCTCCTCTCCCAGCAAATCTACCAACGTCTTTTCGCCAAATCCGAATTTTTTCACGTAGGAGTAAATTTTCTGTGCTCCGACTTTCTGGGCGATCTTTACCGTTCCGATATTGCTCGAATTAATGAATACCTCGGGAAACGCGATCTCACCGTATGGCTTCACGTCATGCAGGATATGCGAACTCACTTTGTATGCTCCGTTTTCGCAATAAATCCTGGAGTCAAAAGTGAACATCTGAGTTTCCAAAGCTGCCGAAGCGGTAATGAACTTAAATGTCGAACCGGGTTCATAGTAGTCCGTGATCGGCTTGTTGCGGCGCTGCTCGGTTGAAACATCCTGGAAGTTATTCGGATCAAAGGAAGGCAACGAGGCGATCGCGAGAATTTCGCCGGTATGCGGATTGATGACAACGGCCATGCCGCCTTTGGCTTTCCATTTTTCAATGGCTTCGCGCAATGCGACCTCCGTGTGAAACTGAATGAATCGGTCAACCGTCAGGGTAATATTGTGCCCGTCAACAGCCGAAATGAGTTTCTGGTCAAACGCGGCAAGCGGCCTTCCGAGCGCATCCCGGCGTGTTGACCGCTCTCCGGACCTTCCCGCAAGATAATGGTTGTATGCCAATTCAATGCCTTCAAGACCCGTCTCATCGATACTACAGAAGCCCAGCACCGGAGCCAGCAGCTCACCCTGCGGATAAAATCGCTTATTTTCATATCGGATGGCTATTCCGGGAACCGCCAGCCGCCTGAGTTCCGAAACCTCTTTATCCGTCACCTGCCGCTTAATCCATACAAATGATTTTTCTCTCGCCAAGCGTTCCGTTATGAAATCAGACTTCTCTCCCAAAATAGGCGAAATCGTCCTGGCCGCCGTTTTAATATCGGTCACTTCATAAGGAACACCGTACACCGAGGGAGCCAGTTTTGAAGTTGCGAGCGGCTTGCCGTTACGATCCAGAATCATCCCGCGATCGGGAGGAATGGTAAGCGTCAACCTGTGCTGGCGCGCGGCATATTCCGTCCAATAGGTATGCTCCAGAATGTGGAGCGAAAATAGGCGAGTGAGCAAAAAAAGGAAGGACAAGACCATGAACCCCGTGACAATCTGAAGACGACTCTCTAACACGTAAGACCTTGTCTTGGATTTTTCGAACCGTGGCGGAAAGGCTACATCCGTCTAAGAGGTTTTATCATCGCTCTTCGCAAAAGCTTCGGGAACCACGCTAAACAAGGAGAAAAAGTTCTGCGGAAACGCCAGGTTTTGCGGTTCGATGACCGGCGTTTGGACGTTTTGTATGACCAGATGATTTACACGTGCGGGCCGTGAAAGGCTACTAGACAAACGATTGCTGATGGAGTCCAGATTCGCCAGCGCCTTTTTCTGGCCAACCTCAAATTGAAGTACCCGCAAATGCTCGCGGCTTTCTCTTAATTCCCTGCCGCACTCCTGTATTGCGTAAGACCGTTCAAGCATTTCTGTCCGCAATACGACAAAGCCAAGCATGGCCAGGGAGGAAAGCGCTACGATGGCTGCCACCTTTTTTGCCGCGTTGGCGCTCAATTTATGACCTCGCTACAATTCTAAGCTTGGCGCTTCGCGCCGAAGGATTCTGTTCGATCTCGGTTCGCGAAGCAGTGACCGGTTTCTTGTTGACTAAAAAAATTTGTCCCGTTTCTTTCTCTTTCCTGAAAAACTTTTTCACGATCCGGTCTTCCAGCGAATGATAAGCAATTACGGCCAGCCGGCCCCCGGTGACCAATCGCTCGACCGCAACCGGCAAAACCGTTTCAAGCTCGGTCAACTCTTGATTCACCAAAATGCGCAAGGCTTGAAAAACCCTTGTGGCCGGATGAATTTTCCCTCTTCTGCCGACGGCTTTACTGACAATATCCGCGAGGGTTTTTGTGGAATCGATAGACGCTTTCTCCCGCTCCTTGCAAATTGCACGAGCTATGCGCCGCGAAAAACGCTCCTCTCCGTAGCGCCAAATAGCATCAGCCAAGTCTCCTTCCGGTAAAGTCCGCACCAGATCAGCCGCAGACACGGGGAGATTTGGATCCATGCGCATATCGAGCGGACCTTCCCGCATGAAGCTAAATCCGCGTGAAGGACCCTCCAACTGCTCGCGGGAAACGCCAAGATCGATCAAAATTCCGTGAACCTTTTCGACATGGAGTTGTGAAAGAACCCGCCCACATTCAGAAAAAGCAGCTCTACAGATTTTCACCCTATCGCGCTTATCGCGCAGACGTTCCCGGCATCGTTCTATCGCATCCGGATCCCGGTCAACTAAAATCAACTGCCCCAGACTCCCCACAATCTCAAGCAGCTTTTCGGCATGTCCGCCACTCCCTGCCGTTAGATCAACCACGATTTGCCCCGGGCGAAGCGCCAGCCCTTGAATAACCTCGGTAACTAAAACGGGCTCATGCAAAATGAAAACTCTCTAAAGCCTCCTCTCGTGTGCCAAACGATTGAATCAATCCGTTTAAACCAACCAGTCTGAGCGTTTCGGAAACACGAGGCCGAAGATTGCACAAGCGAATATCGCCCTCCCGCTGGCGTATTTTTCGAAGACGATCCACCAGAATACCGAGACTCGCCAGATCCACAAAACGCGCTTTGCGTAAATCCAGAAGAACGTTGATATGTCTTCGATGCATTAGGCGGGAAACTTTGTGGCTTATGCGAGTCATGTGCGGCGCATCTAAATCACCGTTACAGACAAAAACGTTTACGGAAGAATCTTTTCGGATAACTCTTGGCTTCATGCAGGCTGTCCTCCCTCTCCTTCTAGAAGTTTTTCCGCCAGCGTTTCATAAGATCCAAGATGCTTCTGGCTGAAATTTCCCCACGTGTTTTTATCCCAGATTTCTACTCGATTGGTTACCCCGATAATCATCACTTGCTCATTGATGCCGGCGTACTTCTTCAAATATTGGGGAATCAGAATTCTCCCCTGCTTATCGCAAGTCACTTCGCTTGCACCAGAGAAAAATAAACGGTTAAAAGCACGCGCTTGCTCCCGCGTGAACGAGAGCAACTTCAGTTTTTTTTCCTGGATGCGCCACTCCTCTTCGATGAATAGAAACAGGCACCGATCAAGCCCCCGTGTCATATAGAATTTTTCAGCATACTGTTCCTTGAATACCTCGCGGAACTTTGCCGGAATAATAACGCGGTCTTTGGCATCGAGAGCATGTTCATATTCACCGTAGAACATTTAGAGTATTCTCCACAATTCCCCACAATACACCATTTTTTGGGAGATAATAACTTAGCTCTAAGTTGTTGTCAATAGGCTCTTTAGAATCGCCTTGTATTCAGTATGCACAGCTCAATAAGCTGTATCCTTTTTATCAAAGAGCACAAAATGTGGGGATTAATGATGCAATTCAATCATCGACGTTGGGAGAAAAAATCTTGAGGGAATACCCGTGAAATTGGGGCCAGAGGTAAAAACGGAGGATGTTTTAACTTAACTTCAAGCGTTGTCGGCGTAAAGAATGCGGCCGCAACTTTCGCAAAAGACCAGTCTTCCGGCCAATCGCACTTCATTTTGCACCTGCGGCCGAATGGTCATTTGACAAACACCGCAATTCTCATCCTGAAGGGGTGATAGAGCCAAGCCGTCTTTATGTTTAACTATACTTTCATACCGGTTGACGATTTCTCGGTCAACCTGCTTCAAAATATCGGCTCTCTGCGTGGTAAGATCCTTGATCCGCTCAAGGGATTTGGCTTTTTGTTCCTCAATCTCCTTCTTCTTTCGGGTAAGAACCGCTTCTTCCTGATTCAATCGTTCTTTCTCGAGATTTACTTTAGCCTGCTGGGCATCTATTTCGTCGAACAGCAATATGATCTTCTCTTCTACCAAAGAAATGTCCGCTTTGAGCGCTCTGATCTCCTGCTGTAAAGCCGCATATTCTTTGTTGGTTTTAACCTGAGAAAGCTGCGCATCCAATTTCGTTACGTTAGCTTCGCGTGCTTTGAGATCATTATCCAACTCTTTGTGCTTGAGCTGGAGCGCTCGCAATTCCTGGGTTAGGCTTTCGAGGGTGGCCTTCCGTATCCGGAAATCTTCGTTGAGCGCATTGAGTTCCTTGGGAATATTTTCAACCATGGCACTGAGATCGTAGATTTCCTTATCCAAGACCTGCGCTTGCTTCAATGTCGATATGAATGTGCCCTTGAATGATGTGTCCATTCCAGATGTCTCTCAGATAAAGATGCCGCTCTAACGATCCTGATTTATCAACACCAAAAAAATGAAAATGCAAGATGGATTTGCATTCTATCATATTTGTTTGAATACCCCAGAAGAATTTTTGGCAGGAGGAATTAGACGGAAATTTGAGAAGTAGACGACTTGATATTCTCAAGCTGCAGCTCAAAATCAAGCAGTGATTTTATCTCTTCGCTGTTCAGCTTGGCTCGCTGGAAGTAACTCTCCAGAGCTGTTGAAGGCTGTTTCGGCTGTACTATTTCTCGCTCCCACTCTTCTTGCTGCGATAGAACCGCCGCCGCCTTAGCCGCTTCGAAAGAATGCGCCAAGGGCGGAAGTTGACCATGCGGAATGGTTCTACCATTTTCCAGTACAATGGCCTGCTGATTACGTGAAGTAACGATACTGAAGGGTATGATCTCCAGCGGAATGCGAATCAAAGCGGCGACTTCGGACCAATCTTCCTCAAAAGACGGGACAAAAACATAAACATTTATTTTTTCTTCCAAGGTAGAAGCGGATAAATAAGGATATTTGGCCAAAATCTCATGCCGAAGTTTCAAAGTCTTGGCGTAATCGTTCAACATCGAACCGAGTTTACCAAGGAAAAGCGAAGGATTCTTAAAGAAATACACCAGGAGAATGCCTTTGGTGCGTGAGACGCTAAGACAGCACCCGCTGCTAAATGTTGCGACCGGATGGGCATGCAATGGCTCATCAAGATACTCTGCCGCACAGCTTAATGCCAAATCGGCGTCCGTACCTTTGAGTTCCGCCGTTTGTTTTCGGAAAACCAGAATAGATTCAGGCATCCTCAAAAATCCTGCTTAATAGACGGCTTTGCTCACGAACCAAATCCGGATTCGGCTCGGTCAGTACATGCTGCCAATGTCTGAGCGCACCCGGTATTCCCGAGTGCAAGATTTGGATCGGTACACGCAAGAATTTTTCCGAAAATTTTTGATAGGCTTCTCCAATCCGCTGGCTTACGGTAACCGATTCTTCCGGGTGGAAACGGAAAAACCAGTTTGTACGACTGCCGAGCGAGCTTATGGCTTTCATAAATTTGTATGCTTCCGTTATATCCCGACCGGTAGATGGCAGGATAACCAAATAAATGCTGATCATGCTAAAGAGCGGATCCAGCAAGGCGCAATCATTCTCGCTAAATGTTAAAAAGAAATACTCCGGCAGCACTTTAGATGAAAGCGAAACGGCTTCTTTCGCTGCATGAAAATCGAGGAGTCTACTGCTGGAAACTTGAAGAACCTCAAACTCGGCGGCTGACTTCAAATGAAAAGGGTTCTCATCCAGGCAGCCGACATAAACAAGCTTCTCCCCGTCACGGAGCAACAGAACGGTCTCCCGGATCGCCCGATTCACGTCCTTGACATTCCTGGTTACATAACAGCTCATCAACGGCATTCGTGTAACTTTCTCTGTTTCATGGGAAACGGAAGAAAGAAAAAGGTGGGAAACTTCTCTGATTGTTCGAGGGTTCTTCGAGGAAGAAGAACGCACAACCTCTTCCATGGTCTAAGGCACTCCAACTATAGAATCAATGCCGCCGTAGGGGTTACGCTGGTAGTTCGAGTTGTTTATATCGTTTACCCATTCACCATCTACAATGAATTTATACTTGTGTGAGCCGGGGGTTAGTGAAAAAACGCGCGTCCAGAACCCGCTTTTTCCGCCGGGCGAATTCATATTTACCGCAATCCAGTTCGTGAAATCCCCGACAATCTGCACTGCTTTTGCCCCGGGACACTTGCAAATAAAAAGATATCCTCCCGAAACCTTTAACGGGTACTTGCGTATTCCCTTTATGGGCAGAAGCGGTGAAACCGCGGGAGATTTTTCCCGAGGTCTCTCTTCTTTTCCGGTAGTCACATCGGGATTTTGAGATTCTACAGGTTCGGAATCCTCTACTTTAGAGCATGTATCCGGTAAGGAAACACCTTTTGAAGTAAGAGGTTCTTTTTGAAAAAGCACGTCTTCTTTCTTAATAGGTGAATGCTGCTCCGCAACGGTTTCAACGGAAGCCGGTTCCGACACTGCGTTTG
This sequence comes from Candidatus Omnitrophota bacterium, assembly GCA_016206925.1. Classification (GTDB taxonomy): domain Bacteria; phylum Omnitrophota; class Omnitrophia; order Omnitrophales; family JACQQS01; genus JACQQS01. The sequence goes on along the minus strand of JACQQS010000070.1, from coordinate 23,834 downwards.
ATTCTTCGGTTTCCCCTTCTCCGCCGATTTCCCCTCCGGAACAAATCGTAAGCTGCTCTTCACTTGACTCTTCATCCTCAACAACTTTTTCGCCTGATGCGCTATCTAAAATTCTTTCTTCTTCGGACGGAGATGTTTCTAACTTGTCTGTATCCCGTTCGGTGAGCAATTTCGCAAGCCTTTCTTCTTCAGCCCTCAGTACACTCACATCCGCTGTTTGTCGCTTCGCGCCACGTTCGATCATCTCGGATGCCAAGCTCAGATAATCGTGAAAACCGGTAGAGTGACGATCGAATCTTGTAATAGGCCGCCCCGCCTGTGCGGCTTCCCTCAACCGTATGTTATTCCGAATCACCGTTCTCAAAACACGATCACGGTATATGTCCCGAATTTGATCTACCATTTCTCTGGAAAACTTGTTCCGGTTGTCAAGCATGGTCAATAAAGCATGCACGGTAACCGAATGCTGGATTTGCTCTTTCAATACATTGATGGTCTCATTGACTTTCACCAATCCATGTACCGAAAAGGAACTAGGCTCGATAGTTATGATAGCCTCGCCCGCTGCCCGAAGCGCATTAAACGTAAGAAGACCCAGATTTGGCGGGCAATCAATCAGAACAAAATCGTAGTTCTTTTGTACACGGCTTAAGGCAGACCACAGATATTCTTCGCGCTTTGGCACTCCCGCCAGCTGCTGCTCGATAGCCGTCAACACAATTTGAGAGGGGGCCAACCAAAGGTTTTTCTCAACCTGAATGGTGATGTCCTGTAATGTGGGGCGTTTAGCGCTTTCAGGATTTAGAACATCAAAAATGCTCTGCTCCAGCTCTTCCGCCTTTACACCGAGTCCGATCGTGGAGTGAGCTTGCGGATCAAAATCTATGAGGAGGATTTTTTTCCCCAGGAAGGAAAGCGATGCCCCTAAGTTAATACTTGTAGTCGTCTTACCACAGCCACCTTTTTGATTACAAATGGCAAGGACGCGCAAAAGGCACCTTTTTCGTAAGCGGAATGGATTTTATAACGGGCTCTAAGTGGAGTCAAGCCAAAGTTTTAGTAAAATTCAGATTTTTTAAAAGGCTCTGGCGGAGAAAGTATTTGCATTTCGGAAAAACTGTTTCAAAACTGAATGAGACCGTGTATGGTGATCATTCCGACCGCCCGGCTGGAATTATCGATAACGACGGCCTTTGTTTGGCGCTTCGATTGCAGCAAAAGGAAAGCTTCTTCGGTAGACGTGGTACTGCGTATGAAAAGCGGCATCCGGACAAATGGCCGGATTGCCGTGCTCTCGTTTTCCTCAAACAGAACGTCAAACAAGTGCACGATGCCGACGACATTTGCGACTTCATTTTCATAAGCGACTGCCCAAAATGCATCACTCCTGTTTTTCCTCGCCAAAAGTTTAAGGCTGCCGATATCTTCGTGAATGGAAATTCGGCTGACGGCAGTCAACGGCTGCATGATTTCAGAAACGGGGCGATTCTCAAACTCAAAGATCTTGTCAATTAATCTTCTTTCGTGTTCAAGTACAATGCCTTTGCGGGCGCTTTCATGTATTAAAGCTTTCAACTCATTCCGGCTTACAAACGCACTCCGCTTCGGTTCCGTCCCTTCAAGCTTGCGTATAATCCGATTACTAAGGCCGATAACGTAATCCACCAGCGGGGCTGTTGCTCTTAACAAAAAATGTAAAAAATGCGCCGAAATAAGAATCAGTTCGTCTGCCTTTCGTCTGCAAACCTCTTTGGGCAACATTTCGGCAAAAATGACAACGAACGGCGCTAGAATTGCCGTGTCGACTAAAGGATCGCTGATATGAAACGCCTCCTCCAGCAGATAGGCGAAGGCGGCGGTCAGCATAACGTGACTGACGTTCTGATACAAAAGAACGGAAGCCAGGAAAAGCTGCGGCTGGTTACTCATCTCCACAACGATCCGAGCGGACGGAGAACCCTTTTCCGCTTTGTGGCGCATCTTGAGCTTGTTTGAGGAAACAAACGACATCTCGATGCCCGCGAAAAAAGCCAGCGAGGCAAAGCCGATCAAAATGATAACGATCGAAAACATCATGTGCGAACCACCCGCACTTGATTGATCCGGCGGTGCTCAACCGAAAGAATGTAAAATGACCATCGATCTTGCTTCAATTGCTCGGCAGGCGCCGGAATATGCCCCAAACGCTCCAAAAGAAATCCCGCAAGCGTTTCTTCCGATTCGGAAAAAAGGTTTGCGTTAAAAAACTCGTTAAATTCCCGCAGTGAAATTTTTGCGTCGACGACAAATTCATTCGAAGAAATCTTTTGAACCATCGGCCGCGGTGCTTCATATTCATCGTAGATCTCGCCGAAAATCTCTTCAAGAATATCCTCATCCGTGACCAAACCGGCCGTGCCACCGTGCTCATCTACCGCGATAGCAACATCGTGTTTGTCCTTTTGAAATTCCAGAAAGAGTTCGTCAATGCGCTTCGTCTCCGGTACAAAGTACGCGGGCTCAATCAACGGTTTTATGGAAGCACGATCGGAAAGCATGAACTTTTCAGCAGATAAAACCCCCATAATATTATCGATGGATTTTTGATAGATGGGTATGAAACTCACGTGATTTTTCCTAATGGTTTCCACCAATTGGCCAGCATCATCATCCAAGTCAAATCTGACAATTTGAGTTCTGGGCGTCATAATCTCCTTGACTTGTCTGTCGCCAAGCGCCAAAAGCTTCCGGATCATTTCCGTTTCTTCATAGGGAAGCACACCTTCCTCGGCGCTAATCCTAACCAAGGTCTTAAGCTCATCTTCGGAATGAACCACGGCATCGGGGGAAGTGCCTGCCGTTTCAGCAGCGAGGCCCGCCCCTTCCAAGCTCCGGCCGCTCACGGAACCGCGGACTGGTCCTGCTTCAGAAACGCGAAGCAAACTGTTCATTATCCTGTCTGTGACGAATCGGACGATCCTGCGTGCCGGCCAAATAACCACTGCAAAAGCACTTAAAGGAACGGCTGCCCATGCCGCCCATTCCTCATTTCGCCGGACGGCATAAACCTTGGGCAGGATCTCTCCAAGCATAAGGAGAACAAACGTAAACAAAGCCATCATAAAACCCAGCCATCGAACACCTAGGAAACGCAACGTAATAAGGGTAATCAACACGAAGGCCAGCGTATTGACCAAAACGTTTCCGATGAGAATGGTGACCAGCGTGCGCTCAGGGGATTGAATGAGGCGCTCCACCCATGTACTTCGGCGGGAGCGCTGAGCAGACAGGCGTTTTCGCTCAAGGGTGGAGAGAGAAAAAATCGCTGTTTCGGTTCCGGAAAAAAACGCGGAGCAAACGAGAAGCAGCAAAATGCCTAAAAGCAGGTGAAGCGCCATCGGACCTTAACGGTAGAGTCCTTCCTTCTCAATCAACTGCAAGACTTTGTAGGGAACGAATTCGTTAACATCCTCGCCCTCTTTGATTTTCTTTCGAATTTCTGAGGAGGCAATATCCAAACCATCGATGGCAAGCTTCCTGACTTCTTCCGGATAAAAAACGAACTCAAAGCCCGGCCGCGTAGCGGCAAAAAAACGGCATGACTCAAAAATGATGGGCAGATCTTTCCAGGTATGAATAATTCCGAGCGAGTCCTCGCCGACAATAAAAAATAATTCATGAGGGTAAGGGAATTCCTGCCGAAAGTCTCTTAAGGTGTCAACCGTATAGGATGGAGGGGGCCGCCTGATTTCGGCATCCGAGACTTCGAGCCCAGGCCGGTTCCGTACCGCAAGGCGTGTCATTCTATATCGAAGTAATGGCGGCGAAAGATCCTCAGGTGATTTGTGGGGAGGTTGGCCGGCGGGGACCAAATAAACACGATCTAACGACAACCGCCTTTTTGCTTCTTCCGCCAGGTTTAAATGCCCGAAATGCGGCGGGTCAAACGATCCGCCGACAATTCCTATCTTCACTTCCTTATATGCCCTTTTCCGCGGACGATGTACTTATAAGATGTTAATCCCTCGAGTCCCATGGGCCCGCGCGCATGAATCTTGTCCGTAGAGATACCCATCTCCGCTCCAAAGCCGTACTCATTTCCGTCGGAGAACCGAGTTGACGCATTGACCATCACGGATGACGAATCCACTTGTTGAACGAATTTCTGTATGGCTCGAACATCTTTCGATACGATGGCATCCGTATGCGCCGAACCATATTTTCTAATGTGATCAATAGCCGTATCGATGTCTTTCACGATACGGATAGAAAGAATTTTATCCAGGTATTCCGTACGCCAATCCTCTTCCGAAGCGGGTGAAACACTCTTGCCGACAATTCTTCTCGTTTCCGCATCTCCTCTTAACTCACAGCCTTCTTCTTCCAGCGCAGAGCAAACAGCCGGCAGTGCCCGTCCGGCAACAGCCCGGTGAACAAGCAATGTTTCGATAGCATTGCAAACCGAGGGCCGTTGGCATTTCGCATTGATAACGATTTGGACGGCTTGCTCCAAATCTGCGTTTTTATCAATGAAGACGTGGCAAATTCCCTTGTAATGTTTAATCACCGGAATGCGAGATTCTGAGGCAACGGTTCGAATAAGACCTTCCCCTCCGCGCGGAATAACCAAATTGATCAAATCATCCTGTTTAAGAAGCTCCGACACGAGCTTGCGATCCGTTGTACTGACCGCCTGACAGGCTGCTTTGGAAACCCCATGTTTTTCATATACGCTCTGATAGATTCCCGCAATCGCCCGGTTCGAATGAAATGCCTCCTTGCCGCCCCGCAAAATGACGCTATTCCCGCTCTTAAGGCAAAGTGATGCGCATTCGCTTGACACATTTGGCCGAGATTCAAATATGATCAATATCACCCCGAGCGGCACCGTCACTCTTTCAAGTTTAAGACCGTTGGGTCTTGTCCAACGCTTCTGGCACACTCCTATAGGATCCGGCAATACGGCCACGTCATCCACAGCTTTCGCCATGGCCTGGATCCGACTCTCATTTAGAGAAAGCCGATCGAACATGGCAGGCGGCAAGTCATGTTTCTTGGCGGTTTCCACATCGCGCCGATTGGCAGCAAGCATGAATTTGACCGAACCGCGCATGCGCCGGGCCACATCGCGAAGGATTTTAATCTTTTTCACGGAAGGCAGTTGGGCCAGGACCGAGGCGGCGTCTTGGGCCCTCTTAGCAAGAAGGAAAGCCAATTTGGAGGTCGTCATTCGTTCTCCAGAAGTACGGCAAGATTGTCTCGATGAATAACTTCCCGGAACGTTGTGGCGTTCAGTATAGCACTTATCTCCTGGCTTTTCTTTCCCATAATCTTGCATAAATCTTCGTACGAGTAATTAACAAGCCCCCTGGCGAATTCGCGGCAGTGATGATCGCAGATAGAGACAATGTCTCCTTCCTTAAAATTTCCTTCAACGCGCCGGACTCCGCTAGCCAAAAGACTTTTGCCCGACATCACAAGCGCTTCGTAAGCGCCGCTATCGACGGCCAATACGCCCTTCACTTTCGCATGGTGGGCCAACCATTGTTTGCGGCCTTTTAATCTGCTTTTCACAGGAATAAAAAATGTACCACAATCTTTCTCTTGAAGAATATCCTCAAGTATATTCTCCAACTTGCCGTCCGCCATTACGGCCGTAACGCCGGACCGCATCACAATGCGGATGGCCTTTAATTTCGCAAACATGCCTCCCACGGTATGTTGCCTGACCTCGTCATAAACATGATTCTTTATGGCGTGATCCAATTCAGTCACGGAAGCGATTCGCGGAATGCGTGTATGTTTGGCGCGATCGATTAATCCGGAAACATCCGTCAAAAGTATGAGCAAATCCGGCTGAACGGCCGCAGCCACGAGCGCTGAAAGCATGTCATTATCTCCAAACCTTATCTCATCGGTGCTGACCGAATCGTTTTCATTTACAATGGGAACGGCGCCGAGGGCGAGCAAAGAATTCAAGGTATTTCGAAAATTCAGGTAACGCAAACGGTCGTAGAGACCGTCCCGGGTAAGCAAAATCTGAGCGGTATGAAAACCATGTTGAATGGCTGCATCTTCGTATGCTTTCATCAGCTTGCCCTGCCCCACGGCTGCGCAAGCCTGAAGTTCGGGAAGCGTCCTGGGCCGGGCCGTAATCCGAAGCGTATCCATTCCGCAGGCAATGGCTCCGGAACTGACAACGATCATTTCCTTGCCATCCTTTCTCAAGGAAGCAATCTGATTGACCAGCTGATTAACGGCCGCAAGCGAAAAATGACCTTTCGCGGTTGTTAGCACGCTTGTACCGATCTTTAGAACAATGCGGCGGACGCGCTTACAAAGATTACCCGCATTCGTATTCATGAGACAGCTCGCTCCAATGCCTGCTTTAACTTATCGATTCCGTTTCCCGTCAGCGCAGAAACTAGAAATACCGGTTCCTTGAATTCGGACTTCATGCCGGCTAAGCGCTTAGCAAAGCCGGGCAGATCAGATTTATTGACAACGATCATGCGAGGAATATCGGGTATATTTTCGGCATAGCGCCCCAGCTCATGAAGAAGCACTTTATAACCTTCGCGCACGCCCAATTTGTAGTCATTGAATGGATCCAGCAGTACGACGATCAGCTGTGTCCGCTCAAGATGCCTTAAAAATTTGTTGCCAAGCCCTTTTCCGGCGTGAGAACCTTCCAGAATTCCCGGCAGCTCGCATATTTTTAGCTGACGATAATCAGAGGCTTCGAACACGCCCAGTTGAGGAGATTTCGTCGAGAAAGGGTAAGTATCTACTTTGGCGCGCGCGCCGGTTAATTGATTCAAGAGAAGAGATTTTCCACTGTTGGGCAGGCCAACCAACGCGACATGACTGACCAGTTTGAGAATCAACATTAATTGAACAGCATGACCCTCACCAGGATCACACACGCGACGACCATGTTGATTGCCTGCGCCCCCTCTTCCGCCTTTTGCCACGACAACCTCATCGCCATGGTCAGCAAGATCTCGAATTCGGAGATCGGTTTCCCGATTTAAAATGAGCGTACCGCAAGGGAGTCGCATAACAACTGGAGCACTGCTCCTGCCGGTTTTAAAATTTGCTCCTCCGGATCCACCGGCCTCTGCACGAATAACGCGCCTGTTGACAAAGTCTTCCAAACCGGAAACGTTTTTATCCGCGCAGAAGATGATATCGCCTCCCTTGCCGCCGTCACCGCCATCGGGAACCTTCTTATGATCGGTACGCAGACAAAAACTTTCACACCCGCGTCCTCCTGATCCTGACTGAACGGTAATGGCAACTTCATCAATAAACATGGTAAGGCGTCAATGCTCCTTTAAAAAAGAAAACCACCGCAAGGGTGGTTTCTTGTCCGACTCACAGCAGAAGAAAGGAGCCGGGATTTAGTTTTTCGGTAAAACGTTGACTCTGCGATTGGACAGAAATTGAACAATTCCGTCCTTCAAGGCAAACAAAGTGTAATCGTTGCCTTTGCCTACATTTTGGCCGGGTGAAAATCGAGTTCCCCTCTGGCGTATGATAATAGAACCTTTTGTGACAAACTGTCCGCCATAGGCTTTCACACCCAAACTCTTGGGGCGGCTGTCGCGCCCATTCTGTGTGCTACCTTGTCCTTTGGTGTGTGCCATGGTTAGTCCGAAAGATTAGCCTACCCGCCGGCGGGCAGGAATTTAATGCTTTTCGCCACTAGTTTTGTCAGGTCTTGACGGTGCCCTGACCTTCTACGGTAATTCTTACGGCGTTTTATCTTGAACGTAAAAACTTTCTTGCCGCGCGTGTGGTCCATAATCTTGCAATGAACCGCGGCACCTTTTAAAAGAGGTTGGCCGACACGAACTTCTTCTCCCGTATCCACGCATAAGACCTCGTTCAACGAGACTTCTGTACCAATTTTTCCATTCAGGCGGTTTACTTCAAAAACATCGCCTTCACTAACGGTTAATTGATGGCCCCTGTCCCGAATTATCGCTTTAACTTTCATTGTCCAGCCTCCAAAAGTGCATGATTCTATTGAAGCTGCAAACATATGTCAAGAATTGTAATACATTTGTTTTCCACAACTTATGGATGCAAAAATTTCCGGATGGCTATTTTTAATATCAGAAATTATAGGAACTTATCCGAAGAAATCTATTTCCCGCAAAAATTCCACGAAAAAATTCCTTCCACTCGACTCTCTCTCTCTTTGACATCCACAGAAGCATATGGCAGGCTTTTACTGTAGGCGTGCTGAGCGCCTATTTTTTAGTTGGCCACTCATTTTAATAAGGAATTTTTCGCACGGAGGCTCAAAATGCCCAGAAATCTGCTAGTCATTCTCGTAGCAATCGTTGTTGCTTTCTTCTCCCTCAACAATCTCTCTTTAGCTGAACCGCCACGTCACGGCGGCGGTCCCGCAAATCACCCCCAAGGAAATTTGGACGGTGGACACAAACCACAAGGTGGAAATCCCGGTCCGGCTATGCACAATCAGGCCGGTGGACCCGGACACGAAATGCGTCCGCAAGGGATGCAGGGTCATCAAGGACACGCCGCTAATATGGCTGAGCATCATAAAGACAAACTCGGCATGGACGAAATGAACGGGCCAAGAGCCGATAGAAATAAAGATGGCCGGATCGGACCGCGTGAGGCAAAAGCGGCGGATATGACTCGCGATCAGATGAAAGCAGAACATATGCGTGACGTTCTGGACAAGAATAACGACGGAAGAATCGGGCCTCTCGAGCGTGCCTGGGCAGAAGCACACGATGGCCAAGTTGAGTCAGACACGCAAGGAAACAGCAACGGATCCGGAGAGTTCATGCCTTTTCAAGGCAAAGCCGACAGAAATCAGGATGGTTTTGTGGATGATTTCGAAAGGAAGCTTGCGCGCGAACACATGATGAATGGACAGGAACAAATGAATCCTTTTCAGGTAGAGCCCGCTGCTTTTGAAAGCGTGCCTGATGGAATGCAAAATCCGTCGGGCGGTATCCTTAGTTCAGAAGGAAATTACAAGCCGGAAGGTTTTTTTGACATTGCAGATAAAAACAACGACGGCTTTCTCGGACCCGGTGAAAGAAAAGAAGCGCGAGAACATCAGATGCAGAATCAGTTTGAACGCAAGGCGGACCAAAATCATGACGGGGTGTCCGACAGGCAGGAGCGGCATCATGCGAAAGAAGTGATGCAGGAAAACCGCCGCGAAAACGGGTTCGGCAGTGAGCGCGGTAATATGCCCGGCATGCGCGGTGAAATGGGCAGTATGCGCGGCGAACATCGGGGACCACAGGACAATAAAAGAGGCGGGTCCGAAGGTTTCCGCATGCAAGGAGAAGGACCCCGTAGCACAGGCGGAGCGCAGGGAGGCCATCAAAACCCCGAAGCTTTTCAAGGAGGCCATGGCGGCGGGCCTAATGGTTCACCGCACAGCGGTCCTATGAGCGGCGGAGCGCGCGGAGGAGCCGGCGGCGGGCCCCAAGGTCCACAACACGGCAGACAAGGTGGAGGACCACGCGGTGGCGGTCCGGGGGGTGGCGGAGCGCGCCGTTAGCCTTTTACAAAACCTATACAACCCGATCTGAAATCACAATTAAAAATCATGAAGCCGCTTGCCGATCACGAATTTAGAAAGACGAGGAGGAAAACCGCTTCTTCAGCGTTGGAAACTCGCGGCGGATCCGTCTCAAGAGTCCCAAATCCAAAGTGGCTGTCAGAACTTCATTGCCGGACAAAGAGCCGCGCGCCAGTACTCGGCCCCACGGATCTACGATCAGAGATCGGCCAAAAGAGCGCACACCCGAATGCGGGTTTTTGCCGCCCTGATTGGGCGCGACAACATAGCAGAGATTTTCAATTGCCCGAGCACGGCAGAGAACTTCCCAATGAGCTTTCCCCGTCTCAAAAACAAAGTTGGAGGGAAGCAGCATAATTTCCGCACCCTTCCGGACCAATCGTCCCAAGAACTCCGGAAAGCGGATATCGTAACAAACAGCAAGCCCCAGGCAAATCCCTTCGATGTCGACAACGGCATCTTTGTTTCCACGCAACATTCCGCCTTTGGCTTCAACGATCTGCCCCATTCCCCGGCGCCGAATTTCAAATAAGTGGCGCTTCCTATACGTGGCCATGATCCGGCCTTTCGAATCTATGAACACGCTTGTATTATAAAATTTTCCCCGTCTTTTGCTTCGCTCTATCACGGAGCCCAGCAATACGTGAATCCCCTTTTCCTTTGCCAGCTTTTGAAATCGACGGGTAATGCTTCCGGGAATAAATCCGGAGATCAAATTCAGCTTGGAAGAATCCCCCCTGAAATGAAATACTTCGGGGAGACAAACAAGCCGAGCGCCTTTTTTGACGGCCCGTCGAATCATTTTTTCGGCGAGATCTAAATTCTTTTCTACATCCGACGTCGCCGCCATCTGGATGCAAGCCGCCTTAATTTTTTGCCCGGCCATGTCTACAGCCGCCTGTCCTCTGGAGATTAGTTTAAATCCTACGTGATGATGAGGGAACGATTCAATAACCGCAGGAGATGCTTCACATCTTTATAGATTTCTTTTGCGCCGTACTTTTTTAATTCTTCTTCAGGCGTGCCGCCCGAAAGTACGGCGATGGCGTCAATGCTGGCACGCTCCGCCGCTCGCATGTCCCATGTGCTGTCACCGACGGCGCATGTTTCGAAAGGAGACATGCGAAGTTTATCCAGAATTTTTTGAAAAAGTTCAGGGTGGGGTTTTGAATGTGTTACGTCGTCAAAAGTAACGATGGCCGCAAATGCATCTTTCCCTCCGGGGAAAAAAGTGAGGTAATGATCTATAATCACCCGCTGTGAAGAACTGGCCAGTGCCACGGATTTTCCTTTCATTTTGAGCGCCGACACGATCTCCAGAGCACCGGAAAAAAGCCTGCTTTTTTTAAGATATTCCGCCAAATAAATCTTTTCGGCAATTTCAATCAATTCGGCGCCATGATCTTTATACCACTCCGCCGATGTCACCAGCGGAACAGCTTGGTCATGCCCCATCCCCACGGTGGCAAGCAATAAATCCGCGGATACTTCTCTTCCCATTCTTCGAAAAGCCTCTTGATAGGCCTCTACAAACTGATGATTTGTATCGGCCAGCGTACCATCTGCATCGAAAATAACCAACTGCTTACCCATTTCTCTCCTGAACTCTTCCAGCCAAAAAATAAGGGATAGCTGCGCCAAATGCGTTGCTATCCCTTTACCTGTTTCTCGCGCGTAAAATCAAGACCTAAAATGCCAACCCGTTGGACTTAAGAAACTCCAAATCTCTATCCGTCAGTTCATATTTGAGCGATTCTCCCTCATCCGATTGAACGCTCCATTCAACCTCAGACAAGCCGTTATCCAACAGGTTGTCGAAAGCATCCGAATCCTCAGAAAACTGAGGGTATTCACAAAAATATATATTCAAAGTCAGGCCGCCAACCATCTCATCTTTCCAAACTAAGGGATTGTTGGAACCGTTTGCTTTTAACATCTGCTTGAGAACGCCTAACAGCTGATTTACCTGCCTGATCAACTCTTCACGATAATCCATGCGCCTAATCTCCTTTCGGCCAATCAGCCTTGAGACACCTAACGTGCGCGCCCACGCAAACTATTGTCCTCTGAAAACGGCGTCAAGCACACGCTTGTTTGGAAGCACATTATGCCAGAAAGCAACCTCACCGTCAAAATTAATGAGAATGTTGGTTGGAACAGAATAAATCCCGTAGTCAAGAACCACCGAACCCTTCTGATCGAGAAGAATCGGATATTCTACGCCGCGTTTTTTTGCCCATTGCTCCACTTCCATTTTCGATTCCTGAACATCAATGGCAAGAAGTACCAGGCCTTTCGCTCCATATTCACGATGAATCTTATTGACTAATGGAACTTCGACATTACAGGGGAGGCACCACGTTGCAAAGAAAACGAGCAAAACCGGATTTTTTCCTTTAAAATCTGACAAGCTGACCATCTCGCCGTTCAGCTTGGGAAGAGAAAAATCCGACAGGGTAGTTTCAAAATTTCGTATGTGAACGGGCTCAGCCATGGCGGACAAAACGAGCAGCAAAATCCCCGCGCGAAACATGCGGAAAGCCTTCAGAATAGCGGGATGGGCCGGCTTCATTGATTTTCAATATAATGCTGTGCTGCCAGCGCGGCCTCGCATCCCTCACCGCAAGCCGACACCAATTGCTTGACGGCTCCACTTCTAACTTCCCCACATGCAAAAACTCCTTTGACGCCGGTTTGAGTCGAACCATTTTGCGTGATGATATATCCACCGGCATCCAGTTCGAGAACACCTTTTAAAAAACCGGTCTGAGGAATTTGCCCGACAAAGACAAATACGCCATCTATCTTTTTATCCTGTTTCGCTCCGCTCTCGACATGTTTCAACGTTACGGACTCGACCTTCTTGGCACCGTTAATGCTATCGATTACCGTATTCCAGGTAAAAGAAATCTTCGGATTGTTTCGCGCCCGGTCCTGGAGAATCGGCGAAGCACGCAACTTGTCCCGACGGTGCACAACGGTTATCTTAGTTGCATAACGCGTTAAAAATATGCCTTCTTGCATCGCGGCATCGCCACCGCCGACCACCACCAATTCTTTTCCTTTAAAGAAAGCTCCGTCACATGTGGCGCAATAAGAAACACCTTTTCCCGTAAGCGCTTCCTCGCCAGTTACGCCAAGGCGGCGATAGGAAGCTCCGGTTGCAACGATAACGGCCTTTGCTCGAATATTTCCCTCAAGCGTCTCGACTTCAATCACTTTTCCCTGCGGCTTGATTGATGCAACCTCGCGAAGTTCATACTCCGCGCCGTATTTTTTCGCCTGCTCCAGCATATACTCCGATATTTTTGGACCGGTCACTCCTTGCGGAAACCCGGGATAATTCTCCACTTCATCCGTCAGGGCAATCTGCCCACCGGGAGTCAATTTCTCCAAAACAATGGTTGAGAGCATGGCACGGGATGTATAGAGCGCAGCCGTAAGACCGGCTCCCCCCGCTCCGATCACCATTACATCATAGTCTGCCATCTGATTACCCATCCTTTTGAAAAAAATTTCGCAGGAATTAGAAACTATAGGATGATTTTAAGCGAATTTAACGGAGGATTCAATGAAAGGAATTTCACTTTGCAGGAAATATCCGGGATATCTTTACTCACCAAGCCCCGCCTGCTCCAATACCTCTTCTTCCACAAAAATGGGAGAATCAGCGCGTAAAGCCAAAGCGATACTATCCGAAGGGCGGGCATCAACGATAACTTCGCTGCCGTTCCGCTGTAGCGCCAGTTTGGCATGAAAGGTATTATTTTCCAGCTTATCAATATAAACCTTGCTCAACTTCGCGCCCAATTCACTTATTGCGTTTAACAAAAGGTCGTGGGTTAACGGCCTGGGAGGTTTAACGCCGCTCAACTTCATCTTAATGGCATTGACCTCCGCCATTCCGATGACCACCGGAAGCAGACGGCTGCCGCTCTTCTCCTTGAGCACGATGACCTGCTCGCTCCTTCGCTCATCCACCTTGATCTTAAATAAGGCCATTTCCTTCAGCATATCCGATCCGCGTTACATGTCTTCGCCGACTTCGTTTAATGCCTCCGGCGATTTCACTTCCAGCCGGCCGCGTGTCCTCAAATGCGGCTTTTCACGCGACTTGATTTGCTCAGTAATATACTTTTGAGCCTGCTTTGCACGGACAATTTCACGTTCTATTTCTTCCTGCTCCGTGAGAACCTGCTGGATAACCTGTCCGCGTTCGACAATTTCCCTCTCTATAATTTCCTGCTTTTTCACCAGCTCCTTTAACCGCGCTTCCTTCTCAATCAACTCATTCTGTAGTCTCAATCTCTTGGCAATGGCTTCCTGCTGCTCCCGATTAATGGTAAATTCCTTCAATCGATCGCGGGCGACTCTAAGTTCCTCCTGCATACTCTTGTTTTCCGCCTTCACAACCTCAAACTCCTTCGCCCGCCGCCTGAGAAGATCAACTTCCTCCCGGACCCTCGCGTGTTCCTCTTCAAATTCCTTCTTTAAACGCTGAACTTCATCGGTCAACTGTTGAGCGCGCATTTCAGCAGCTCTGCTCTCACCTTCCATCTCCCGAAACCTTTTGTAACGCTCCTCGCTTTCCTGAGCAAGATCCTCATAACGCAACCGCAGCTGCTTATTCTCTTCTTCCAGGCGCTGCTGCCGGTCAACCACGACTTTAATCTGCTCGAGCTCCTGCTCGCGGAACGCAAGCTTCTTTAACACACTTTCCTGTTCGGATGATAACCGGTTTTTTTCCGTCTCGACCTCCCCAAGTCGAGATCGGACTCGGGAAAGATCATCGATTAACTGGTCTCGCTCATCGATTAACTGTTCGACCTTTTCTTCCAATAGTACCTGCTTCTTTTCATATTCAAAACTGAGCGAATCAAAACTTCTGCGCTGTGTTTCCAAACCGTTGGCAGCCATCTGTTCGTTTTTTTCCTTCTCCAACTTCTCGAGGGACAACCGGAGACGCCTATTTTCTTCCTCGGCCTCAGAAGCTTTTCTCTGCATGCCCAGCAATCTATCCTTTAACTCATCAATAAGCGAGTCACGCTCAGGCATTGGCAGCCGCTCGGCAGAATATCTGGCTTCGGGGGGCGTTTCTTCGAACGCGTAGCGGCGAGCAAAGTCCGATTTCTCTATTTTCTTAGGAACGGACTTAAAATAGCCATTATCGGTTAGTGTGGGTTTGGAACGATCTACGGGAGAGCGCTCAAGAGTCGCAGGACGGCTATTATTGACAGGCGTTTCCCGTCGCGGCTCGTCCTTCCTTAGAAAATCATCCTCCGAAACCGCTGGACTTGATTCAACCCTTTTGATGAAGTCTAATGACGGCCGCTCAGGCCAAACCGTCCTATAGCAACGACGCCGCAACGTTGCATCGACGCTTACCATCAAGTCGACGTTGGCGCGTGCAAAATGCTCGCGAACTCGATGCGCATCTTCTTCTGAAAGAGATTCCAATAAAATGAGCGGGGTTCTTTCAACCAATTCTTCGGCCTCACTCGCCGTAATCGGGAAAACTTCTACAATTTTTTGAACCGCTTCATTTTTGGCAATTTCGCTATGGATCGGATTTAGAATGACGCTCCAGTCTGAGGCGGGAGATTTTTTGAGAACTCGAAGGGTGTTTGTAAACATGATTGAATTTATCCTGTCCGCAAGAAAAGTGCAAAAGCACGGGCATTCTACCCGAATAACCAGAGGGGGTCAATTATAAATAGGTTCAGAAACGAACTAAAGATGCGCAGGAAGGCCGGCCTGTCCACCAGCGGAATCAGACGTTGATTTTTCTGGCAATATCATAGACAACCGGCATTTCCCAATACTCTCCGATGAGTACCTTTAAAATGCCTACGAGCGACAAAATGCCGAAAACAACGAATGCAAGCGTAGCAATCACCGGTCCGATGACCGGGACAACTTTTAAAATGGCAGCCGCCACTTCTAAGATCAACAAGACCAAACCTTGCTTGCCGTGAAAAGCGGCGAACTTGTTACCTTTCTTGAGAATCAGCGGAACCAAGCACAAAACAAAGATGTAACCAACGGCAGCAAAAAACTTGCCTTCTTCAATTTCCGGATCTGCGGCTTTTTTCGATGGGTCGGAATGTTCGCTCATATTTCCCTCCAAAATTACTGTAAATTATATTTTGATAAAGGGTTATGTCAAGCTAAAATACCCGGTTTTTACCGGAGATTCAAAACCCCAGTTCGCGAAGCGAATCAACGGTAAACGGAAATGGCTGCTCCGGATTACTTCTTAATTGGACATACTTTGCCAGCACGTCTGTTTCTAGGTTCACCCGGTCTCCTTCTTTTCTGAAACCCAGTGTCGTCATGGCCGCGGTATGCGGAATAACAGCAACAGAACAAGTTTTCCCCTGGACCGCTTGAATAGTCAGACTGATGCCGTCGACAGCAATCGAACCCTTGGCCACCATGAACGGCTCGCAAATTTCAGGCACTTTTAATGTGAGATCATGAGTCTCCGCATTTCGATTTACTTTTTGAATTACAGCAACGCCGTCGACATGCCCCAAGACAAAATGTCCGCTGATCTTGTCGCCGACCTTTAGCGAACGCTCAAGATTGACGCGATCATGTGTTTTGACACTGGAAAGTGTCGTAGCCTCCAAAGTCTCCTTTACCGCTTCCACCCAAAATCTTCCTTCCTCCATTGCCGCAGCCGTCAAACATACGCCGTTAATGGCGATGCTCTCCCCTTCTTGAACGGGAGCCACCTCATTTTTGTACGCAATCGCGAAACGAACACCTCTCGATGTTCGTTCGAGCTTTTCTACAATAACCAATCTCTCAATAATCCCGGAAAACATGCTAGAACTTGCCTTTTACGATTATATCGTTTCCTATCCGACGTATTTTAACGTCCTTCAACCGGTATGCGTGTTTTAATCTTGCGATTCCCCTTCCTTCCACTGAAGTCTTTGAGTTACGGCCGCCTACAAAAATAGGCGCGATACACCAATAAACCTCGTCCACTAATTTCTCCTTTAAAAATGAGGCTGCTAGTTCCCCGCCCCCTTCTACCAAGATGGACGTGATTCCCTTCCGGCCCAGCTTTTTCAGCAACTGCTTTAAATCAAGACCCCTCCCTTTCTCGCGAACGCCGATCACTTCGGCTCGCTTGGCTAAACGTTCTGTCGAAGCTAAAGAAACATTTTTGGAAGACGTTGCATAAAAAACAGGAGCTTCATTCGCCTTGAGCACCTTTGTGCTCGTGCCCATGCGCAGTTTTCGATCCATTATTATTCTGGCCGGATGCATTTTATTTGAAACGCCAAACCGCGCAGTCAGGCTTGGATTATCGCGAAGTATGGTATTTGTTCCTACCAGAATGGCATCAACGGAGGTTCGCAACCGGTGCACAAACGCCCTGGTCTTCTCACCGGTAATCCACTTTGACTCGCCTTTCGACGTTGCGATTTTTCCGTCCAAACTCTGGGCCATCTTGAGTATTGCATAAGGACGGCCTTTTCGATGCAAGCTCGTAAAGCCTGCGTTCTGCCGCAAAACTTGATCCGCCAGAATTCCGTGCACAACTTTCAATCCCGCACGCTGCAAAATGCGAATGCCTTTTCCATGGTTCACAGGATTCGGATCCATAGCTCCAATAAAGACCCTAGAAACTCCAGAACGAACGATGGCGTCTGCGCAGGGACCCGTCTTGCCCCATGAAGAGCAGGGTTCAAGCGTAACGTAAAGATATGCCCCCCGGGCCCTGGCGCCCGCGCTGTGTAAAGCATTGATTTCGGCATGTACTCCTCCAAATCGAAGATGAGCACCACGGCCCACAATATTACCGTTCTTCACCAACAAGGCGCCGACAAGCGGATTGGGGCTCACCTTCCCCCGCCCTAATTCAGCTATTTGGAGGGCTTTTTTCATCAAGAGTTCATGAGTTGAATTCAAATTCAAACGGTTCATTAAATAACTCGAAGTTTTAACTGAGTTAGCGGTTATGAGGAGGCGGCCGGAGGTATTGAAATGCGTGGTTCGCTATGATTTATTTTGTCCAACACACCGTTTACAAAGCGCCCCGATTCTTCCGTAGAAAATTTCTTTGCCAAATTAACGGACTCATTAATTACCACTTTCGGGGGAATTTCCTCGGCAAGAAAAAGCAGTTCATATGTTGCGGCGCGTAAAACGTTCCGATCGATAACGGCCATTCGCTCTAGATTCCAATTCTCGGCATATTTCGATATGATCATGTCAATAAAAGTCAGCTGTTCAATCGTGCCTCTGACAATCCGCTCCGCAAATTGAATCACTTCTTCTTCCGCCGGTGTCGGAAGATTTTTCCAGTAGTCGTTGAGAACCGCCGCAATATCCTCCAAGCCGCTCAAATTAATCTGATAAAGCAGCTTTAAGCAATGTTCGCGGGCAAGTGTTCGTTTACGCATCACCGCTCAAAAGGCGTATTCTTGCCTGAACTTCCGGATGCCCGGCACCTAGAGACCGAAATAGATTCGCCATCTCTACAGCAGATCTCGCAGCATCCTGACCTTTATTTCCCATTTTTCCGCCGGCACGATGAATGGCTTGCTCGAGCGAATCCGCCGTAATGGCTCCGTAAATAACCGGGATACTGGAGTCCAAAGCAACGGTTGAAACGCCATGAGCAAGCTCTCTGGCCACCTCTTCGAAATGAGATGTTTCTCCTTTCAAAACGCAAGCCATGGCAATAACGGCCTCAACCCGCCCGGTTTCTGCCATTTTGCGGCAAGCCAGAGGTATCTCCATGGCTCCGGGAACCCACGCAACGTCAATATCACTGAGTTCGGCGCCGAGGCTTTGCAACTCGTTTTGCGCCGCATCCAGCAACCGCCTCGTGATAAATTCATTAAATCTCGCTACAACCAGGCCGAAACGCCGGCCGCGCGCGTCCAATCGTCCAGTGTAAGTGCTCATGGCCCGCTCTAAAAATGCCCCAACTTTTCACGCTTTGTTTGCACATAATCCCTATTTAGTTCGTGGAGCTGAACATCCATATGAATCCGTTCAACAACTTGTAAACCATGCCCTTCCAATCCGATAATTTTCTTGGGATTATTGGTCAAGAGCCGGATCTTGCTTAAGCCAAGATCTTTTAGAATTTGAGCGCCAATTCCGTAATCGCGCAGGTCCGGACGGAATCCAAGCTTCTCGTTGGCCTCCACGGTATCATATCCCTGATCCTGAAGTGCATAAGCTTTCAATTTGTTTGCGAGACCAATGCCGCGTCCTTCCTGCCGGATATAAAGCAATACTCCGCGTCCTTCCTTAGCTATGTTCTCCATAGCCGCATTGAGCTGTGCCCGGCAATCACAGCGCATGGAACCAAGAACGTCACCGGTAAAACATTCGGAATGAACGCGTACCAATTGGGGTGTTTCATCTATTTTTCCAAAAATGAGCGCCATGTGCTCCTTTTGATCAATCAGCGATCGGTACAATTTGCCGTGCCACATTCCAAATTTGGTCGGTATGTCGGCCTCCGCTACAAATTCAACAAGCTTTTCTCTCATCCTCCGGTAACTAATAAGATCCGCGATGGTTCCCATTTTGAAACCATGCGTTGCCGCAAATTGCTCGAGATCCGGAAGTCTGGCCATCGAACCATCGTCGTTTATGATCTCGCATATAATGGCGACCTCATTCAGCCCGGCAAGCCGCATCAAGTCAATCGCTGCTTCCGTATGTCCGGAACGTCTGAGCACTCCCCCTCTCTTTGCGCGAAGCGGGAAAACGTGGCCCGGCGTTACTATGTCATTCCCCGAGTACTTGAGATCGGCGAGAACTTCTATCGTACGCGATCGATCATGCGCGGAAATTCCCGTCGTTACGCCATGCTTGGCATCCACCGATACGGTAAAAGCCGTTCGCATGGAATCATCACTTTGATCGACCATATCGCGAAGCCCAAGGTTTTGAAGCCGGCTATCCGTCATCGGAATACATATGAGACCTCTGGCATGTTTCATCATGAAGTTTATGTTTTCAGGCGACGTAAAATGCGCGGCCAAAATCAAATCGCCCTCATTTTCACGTGATTCATCATCGGTCACAATGATCATGCGGCCTTGTTTTACTTCTGCAATCAGCTCTTCCACCGGACAGAAAGCCATCTCTGTTTCCTCTTAATTTAAAAACACGCGCGATTACCTGGCAAATGCTTACCACTAAATTCGGGTAAAAGGGAATTATACTGCTACTTAGCTTTTGCCGCCACTCAGCTGGATAAAACTTCGGATAAAACTTTAGGACAGAAGTACTTTAGAAAATGGGTACTGGAAAGTCATAACATTATTAATCATAGTAACTTACAGAAAGGATGCCCGACCTAGAACGGGCTGGGGGTGAGAGTTATCTGATCTTTCAGTTGAGTCAGCGATGCATCAATCATACCGGCCGGCAGCTCAATGGCTAAGTGCGCTGATAAAATGATCGGACTAAACGACCAAGGTTTAAGATCTCGAATTAATTTGCATACCACCAACTCACGATCTGCAAAAATAATATCGATGGGAAAGCGCATCCACAGGGTATGCACCGAGGAGCAAGAACGCAAAATCAAACCCGAACCCCTCTCCAAATACTTTTTCCCGATTAGACCTGTCAGACGATTCAAAAAACCTCGCGCCTCAACAGCCGAGAATGCAATTTCGGTCCCACGTGAGATATTTTGAATCCGCAAAGGAGTATCTCCTTACCCTGAGCTCTCAGCCGTCAGCTTTCAGCCAAAAATTTTAGCCGACGACTGATAGCTGATAGCTCTCTCCTACTCAACGCTGACAAACCTGGCCATCATGCTCAAACCGGCAGGAGCAAGTATCAAGACCATAAGAGGAAGAAGAAGAAAAAGCACCATGGGCAAAAGCATTTTAACAGGCAGCTTCTGCATCTTTGCCCTCAATAGCTCGCGGCGTGAGGATCTTAAATCATCGCCGTAGATTCGAAATGTTTGGGCAAGCCCCGAACCAACGCGCTCTGCTTGAACCACGGCACTCGCAAGTACTTGCAGTTCCTGGATTTCACTCCGCGTAGCCAAGCCGCGTAAAGCTTTATTGAAATCCAGTCCCGCTTCCATTTCTGCCAACATTTGCTCAATCTCCAACTTCAAAGGATCTCTTGGATTCGGTTCCTGCGCCACGATCTCTTTAAGAATAGCCGGAAGCGTCATTCCTGCCTCCAGTCCGATGACTACAAGATCAATCACGTTTATAAGCGAAATCTCCATGGCTGTCTTTCGCTTGTTCTTAAAGCTTTTCAGAAACATGACAGGAACAACACCGATCACAGCGCCCAGAATGCTCAGGTATTTTAACAGGGGCGGCGGATCTTTCAGAAAACCAAATGTATATGCACATAAGATAAGGGAACTCATCATGATGAGGCGGAGCGCGCGGAGCAATGTTTTTTCGGCGCGCTTGCGGACTGCGTACTTCGACGCTGTTAGAAGCTGTGTAATCGATGACGAACGTGCTTTTAATTGTGCTGCACCAGTATGATGGGAATCAATCTCTTTTAAAAGACCGCCGAGACGCGCGGACGTCTTTGCGCTTCCGCCGGTCATAGATACAACCAACATTCCGATGCATAAAATGAAAACAAAAATTGCCAAAAACCCGATCAAATGGATCCCATCCCTTTCGTAAAGAATTTACTCCAACTTGACATGGACCATCCGAAGCAAAATGAAGGTGCCAAACAATACAGCAAGGTAACATCCGATCGTAATCCACAAACCCAGCGAAGTTGTCCAAAGAGGCCGCATGTAATCGGGACTGGTGATAAACATATATCCGCTTACCGACGGCACCAGCATGGTCAGGAGCATTGCCGAAGCTTGGCCCTGTGCGGTTAGAGATTTTATTTCACGCCTCAGTTTAATTCGGTCACGCATGGTGTATTCCAGCTTTTGCAAAATCTCCGTCAAGTTTCCTCCCAACTTATTATTCAAAAGCACGCTCACAACAAAGATGTTCACATCGCTTAATTCCATCCTGCGTTGCAAATTCTTTAAAGTGGTCTCCAGGTTTATGCCCACGTTTAACTCCCTTAGGATGTGCGCAAATTCCTCTCGCACCGGAGAAGGCATATCTTCCGAAACCATCTCAAATGACGAACGGATATCATGCCCAGCCCTCAGTGAATTCATCATCATGCGAATGGCGGCGGGAAACTGTTCTGAGAATTTACTGCGCAAACGTTTAACCCGCATAATACTGAACATTCTGGGAACCAAAACGGCCAAAACACCGAGCGGAAGAATATTTTGCACATTTCGCGGAAGCGTACCGCGGTTTACGAGAAGCAAAACAACGGCGGCCGCTCCGATAACAATTCCTAAAAGAACGAGCTGCTGCTGGGGACTGCCTCCTCCAAGCAGTAAAGATGTGGAAGTTCTATCCGCCTTTTTCTTAACACCGAGAGCGTCGCCCGGCCAGGTGCCGTCGACGGCTGGTTTGGCTTCGGGAAATAAGCTGGTTTTTTTATGGCGGGATCCGGTGTCTAGTTCTTCAAATGCTTTCAGTCTTTTTTGAGCAAGAGACGAAGTGGAGCTGCCGAACTTCAAAAAATAAATAGCCACGAATGAAATCACGGTCAGGAGAAACAGGAATGTGAATACGGGATTCATGGTCTTTTACCATCATTCTTGATCACGCAGCCTTATTCCCCATATCTTTCCAATATTTCTGTTCTTCTTGGGACGTGCCAGGCAGATTAATCGATAGACCGCGCTCTGTAACCATGTCGAAGAATTTTGGCCTGCTCGTCGAAAAGGTAAACTGTCCTCTTATTTTTCCCTCGGCATCCTGTCCCATAGGTTTAAAGCGGCAAATCTCCTGCATGGTGATGATGTCGCCTTCCATACCCGTGATTTCGGTAATGGAATCAACGCGCCGGACTCCGTCTTTATACCTCCGGAGCTGCAAAATAATGTGGATAGCCGAAGCCACCTGTTTCATGATGGAAGACGAGGGAAGACTGGTCCCGGCAAATTGTACCATGGTCTCAAGACGGCTGATGGCGTCGCGGGAAGAATTGGCATGAATGGTGGCCATCGAACCGTCATGACCCGTATTTAACGCTTGCAGCATGTCAAGTGTTTCGGCGCCGCGCACCTCACCTACGATAATCCGGTCCGGCCGCATTCGGAGCGCATTTTTAACAAGCGCACGCTGATCAATTTCGCCTTTTCCCTCTACGTTCGGAGGACGTGTTTCTAGTCTCACAACATGCGGCTGCCTAAGGCGAAGTTCCGCAGTATCTTCCACGGTAATAATGCGTTCGTCATCCGGTATGAACGACGACAATAGATTCAGCATGGTTGTCTTTCCGGTACCCGTACCGCCGGAAACAATCACGTTCAACCTGCCGCGAATCGCTATCTTTAAGATTTCTAAAGCTCCTTTCGTTACCGATCCATAATCGATCAAGTCTTGTTCGCGCAGGGGAATATTTCGAAACTTTCGAATGGAAACCGATGATCCGTCTATGGCCAAAGGGGGAATGATGGCGTTCACGCGAGAACCATCTTTTAAACGCGCATCCACCATGGGAGAAGATTCGTCGATGCGGCGGCCGACCATTCCCACAATCCTGGTCACAATGTGCCTGAGATGCTGCTCGTCGTAAAACGCAATATTGGTAAGTTCCAGCTTCCCGGAACGTTCCACGTACACTTGCTTAGACCCATTGACCAGAATATCGTTTACCGTAGGATCGCGAAGCAAAGGCTCAAGCGGGCCCAATCCGAACATTTCATGCTGAATTTCCTGAACCAGCTGGCGATGTTCAACGCGGTTTAGAGGAACCCGTTGTTCGGCAATAACCTCTTCAACAATACGCCCGACTTCCCTCAGCGCGGATTCCGAATCCATCCGCTGCAGCGCATCCAGATCAATCCGGTCGACGACAATGTGGTGTATCTTGGTTTTTAGCTTCTGAAATTCCTGGCGGGTCCGCATTCCCTCTTTCTTCGTACCGTCCAGAGAGAACGGAGATTCACCTGACTGAAAAGGGTCGGGTGTTGACATCACTTACCTCCGTGTTTGGGCTTGTTTGCCTCCGGCTTTTCTGGTCCTTCTCTTTTGCGGCCAAAACCAAATAGCTGACTCATCATGGCAGCATCCCGTTTGAGCGCTGCGTTCTTGCCGTTCACAGACATCGCCAGATCACCAATTTGTTTCGACAGTTTACTCTTCTTGGAAACTTTTCCAATGGGCTGACCTTGATTGATCGCGTTTATGGCTGCGGCATAGTCATTCGCCAGTTT
>JACQQS010000073.1 GCA_016206925.1 Candidatus Omnitrophota bacterium | reverse complement strand
TGTGAACGCACCTCCGTTTTAAAGAGGCAAACTATATCACATGAAGACTGTCAGCGATGTGTTGGCACAAGGTACCGTTACCTTTTGTAACAGTCCTAGAAGTGTCAGCGATGTGTTGGCACTTGGCAACTAATCTTTAGGTCCTTCGACAGAATCCGCAATCTAAGCAATGGAATTATTAGAACGATTTTCTCCGCCACGGCGATCAAAGAAGCCAGCATTCCAATTCGGGAAGCAGGATACCCAAAATACTGGATGGCTAGGCGGCTTTTATACCATCTATTGCAGCTTTTGTTAAACATTCGAAGCGCTTCATGGAGTTTCTTTATGACATTTCCCAGAACATCGAACGCGACACGGTCTTCATGCCGTTTGGTCTGCCATTTTTCATCTCGCCCCTTATGGCTAACCTGCTTTCCGTCAAATTGATGAGCATAATAAGTCGAAGAATCATAATAGTGCCCGATATCTTTCTCGGATAGTCGAGGGCTTACATATATCAAACCGCATTCTTGACATCTTCTTAGATCAAAATAATCGCGCTCTTGAAAATAACCCACAATTTCCGGTGCGCGCAGGTAAAGAGTACTCCGGAAAGAACCGCAGAGATCGCAGCTTACCGACTCAAGCGGGATTAAGGATGTAGGATGGGAACTCAAGGAGTTTTTTTCATCCGCTATAATCATAAATTCCAAGCGGCTTTAATAATCAAATTGACAGTGATGTGGATTCTTGCGGCAATGTTTCTCTCTGCCGTCTCACAGGATGGTGCGTCGCTTTCAGTCGAGCCGCTACGGATTTTCTTTTGAACCGGTAAATAATCGCTTCCATTAACGCGTGAAGCATAACAAAGAAATTCGACGAGGTTGATTTTCCCCAGGGTCTACCGCGGTGATTGGATGGAATCTCAACTATTTTATAGCCGAGATCGCTTGCTTTTAAAATTGTTTCCGCTAAGAAAAACAGTGATTTCGATTCGATGGGCGCTTGGCGGTGAAAATCGGTGGGCCAGATGCGGATCCAGTTGTAATCGTTGCAACGAAACCGATAAAGAAAGTTCAGGATAAATATATAGACCACCGACAAAAGAAGGCGGGATAACGAATAAGCGTCACGCTGCCAACGAATCCCAACAACGAGATCGGCTCCCTTTTCAATCTTTGAAATGTAAAGCGGAATTTCCCGCGAATCAAATTCCTGGTCGGCCATTAAATACATCGCATACTGGCCGCGGGCATTTTCCTGGCCGGTTTTAATCGCTCCCACCAAACCAGCGTTTTGCTGGTGATAGATCGCTCGAATTCTCAAATCTCTGGCTGCTTGCTGACGTACAACTTCCTGTGTTCCATCAGTGCTCGCGTCTTCAACAATAATAAGTTCCCAATCCCAAGGAAGTTCCTGCAATACACCGAGAAGTTGATCCATTACGACGCGCAGGTTTTTCTCCTCGTTGTAGCAAGGCAAAATAAAAGAGATATAAGGTTGAGTATCTTCCATCCTATAAAATCCTACCGGTAGCATACACGAAAAGGAGCCCTGGGTTAAGCGGAAATTCAATAACCGTTAACCGGCTCAAAGCCAATATATTACGGCAAAAGTTGAAAGAAATATCATTTGGTGACTTCAACGGATAGATTGGCCATGAGGTGAAAATGCAGTCCGTTTTCGCCGGATGCGGTGTCGCGATAGCCCGGCTTGGTTTCAAGTCCCCTGAGGCATTCGTGCCCGGACTCGCCCGCCTTAACGCGCAGAACCCGCCGGAAGCCGATGTTCTTTAGTTCCCTTTCCAGCGAATCAAAAGAAAAAATAAAGCGGTGTCCAAATCCATAGAAGATGCCGTTTAAAGCCGAAATGGCGTCGTCCGGAAAATCCCGCACATCTTCGAAAGTTTCGAGGAAGTAGCGGAGAAAACCATTCTGCTCCTCGTTTAGGTTCTTGCGATTCAAATAGAGATTAACGTAAAAATCAATATCCGGCGTCGCAAGCCTTAACACACCGCCGTCTTTAAGAATGCGGAAACATTCCGAGAGAACGCGCTTACCCTCCTTGTACCCGAAATGTTCGTGCACGTGTTCCGAAAAAACAAATCGGAAACTCCGATCGGCGCACGGGAATGTTTTGCTCAAATCCTGAAAGACGATTCCCCTCTTCGGATCGGCGAAAAGATCCGTATTGAGCCAGCCTTGAAAAACCCGCACCCCGCAGCCGAAATGGAGCCTCGGTTCTTTCTCTTTGGTCAAATACTCCGCAAAATGCGCCGCGCTCATCCCGCGCGCATATCTTTTCCGGAAAAACTTTTCGAGCTTCTTAATCGGTTTCATGATTGAGGTAAGAACAGCCGCACTGCGGTATGTTTTACCGCCATTTGATAACTTCTCCAAACAATTGTTTTGGAGGAATCACACGTGCAAACGATAGACGGAGAGGATGGTTAACCGGAGCCACGAGGTAACAAGGAACTTTGGGATAAACCTCATGAAAGGATCGTAAGCCGGATAAGTCGCTTGAGGAAACTTGGGCGGTAGACTTGCATTCGACTGCGCCTAAAAGTTTCGTTCCCCGGCTGATAAGAAGGTCGACCTCCGCGCCGTGGCTAGTTCGCCAAAACGACAATTTCCAGTCCTTTTGATGATACTCATTAAAGCGCACTACCTCCTGGACAACCCATTGCTCGAACAGGCGCCCTTGTTCCTGGGGAGCAGGATGATCTTGAAGCGTACCTAAAAGAGCCCGCGTGACACCGTTATCGAAGAAATAAAATTTGGGCTGATGACTCATACGCTTGCGCTGGCTTTTCAAGTAAGGAAAGAGAAAGAAGCCGACCAGCGTATCTTCCAGTATGGAGTAATATTCTCTAACCGTGGCTAAGGCCACCTGGCAATCACGGGAAACACCTGAAAAGTTGACTTGTTGAGCGTATTGAGCAGCGGCGATGTCCAAAAAATTTTGGAAACCATGTAAATTGCGGACGAGGGCCTCGGCTTTAACTTCTTCCCTGAGGTAGGTGATCACATAGGTTCTTAAGAGGTCTTGCGCTTCTTTAATCTTCTTTTCTTTGATCGAAGTGTAAATCTTGGGCAGCGAACCGTACGCTAAAACAGACGGCAGGTGAAAGTCTTCCGCGAGCTCGTCAAGCGTTAACGGGTGCATGGTACGGTATAAAGCCCGCCCTCCCAAAAGGTTGGAGGCGCCGCGGCGCAATTTTCTTGCCGAGGATCCGCAAAGGATAAATCTTAATTTTGGTTTTTCTTCCATTGCGGCATGAATGATGTCAAGCAGTTTGGGAACACGCTGTACTTCATCAATAAAAATAACAGCATTTGATTTTAATTCATCGATTTGCTGCCGCAGGAGGTGAGGATTCTTGTTGTACGCAAGTTGTTGTTCGGGATCCAAAAGGTCAAGGATGAGATCGGTATCTTCCTTTTTAAGCAACGTGCTCTTGCCGACCTGGCGCGGGCCAAAAAGAAAGAAGCTATGCCCGGGCAGTTTTCGGTCTAAATAGCGTTGAAACATAGTTGATAATTTACCGTGTAAATTAACATATTGTCAATAATTTTGTACAATGTGCCGCGTTGCTTTAGCTTTTCCCAGGAAAATGCCTAATCCGTTCCTGCCAGCCTGATACGGCGGAGTTGTTCTGCGGCTGCTCCCTGTGTTATATTGCCGTCATGCGAACCGCTGGACAAAGAAAGAAGAGCTTGCTGAAACAATCGGCTCTGCTGCTTCTTGCTTCGCTTTTTATGGGTCTGGCGCTCTCCGAGTCAACACTTCAAATCCTCTTTAAAATAAATCCGGGCTTCATCATAAAAAAACGGGCGGGCGGGAATCATCCGGCGGATTTGGTGCGGGCGTCAAACACGCTGGATTACGAGCTCACGCCGGATTTCACCGGACGCGACGTCAATCCGCAGGGCGATTTTGACGTTGCGGTGCAAATCAATCAATACGGCTTCCGTGATTTTGACCGGGGGTACGATCCAAATGCTTTTCACATCATGGCCATCGGCGATTCCATCATGTACGGTGAAGGCGTGGAGCTGGAGCAAAGTTTCCTCGCGCTAGTTGAAAAGCGGATTCAAGAAACATTTAATCCCGCAGTCCAAATCATCAAGGCGGGGGTACCCGGATACAGCGAGAAGCAGGCCGTCGATTTATTGGAATCCCGGTACGATTTGTTCAAACCGGAAATTGTGATCCTCGGCGTCACGCCGCCCGAAAGCTGGAGAAACGTGACGGGCTATAGAAACGAACAGGGATTCGTTGTGGATTCGAGACTGGACAAACAATATTTCAGATTTGAAGACCGGCTGTTCGCGAGTAACAGCCCGAACCGGATCCTGGCTTATATCGAAACGTGGACCGAAGCGCATTTCCTCCTGCCCACGTTTATTCGCCAGCGCCGGAAATTTCTCGCCGAAAAGTTTTCGAGAAAGGGAGAGGGCATCGCCATCCCTCCGGAAGAAAGTCAAATGTCCTTCGATGAACTCGAACCTATTTTCAAACAACTGGACAGATTCATCGACCTTGGGAAAATGTTAGGCTTTACACCGGTAATTTTGTTAAAGGGTTATTCCGAAGCGGATGGAAAAACGATATCGGATTACGCGGCAAATAAAGGCATTCCGGCGCTCGATTTGGCGCCGCTTTTTAAAGTCGGCGGAGGCAAGGTGCTCTACGCATTTCCGCACGACGGGCACTGGAACGCGTCAACGCACCGGCTGGTGGCCGAGATCCTCTACAATTTCCTCGTCACGCAGAAAATGAGCCCTCCGTCTTAATGTACCCTGACTCCGTATCGGACCGGCGTCCCTGGTTAAACCGTTGGCCGCACGGCACCGGTCTTTTCGAAGGCAGCTACATTAGAAAAAGACGGGTATCTGATCACGGTAATCGGCATTCTTTGACGAATGCTTCAAAGGGACACACGCGGACCGGAAGAGTCGCGTGTTCGTAATCTTTCTTTCCGAGATGCACCTGATAAAACTGGGGGATAGGCAATCGATTGGCGTAATAGGCGATCACATTGCTGACCTTTTGCTCGTTTATCTTACATTCGACACCAAAAAGTGGGGTTCCGTTTTGAACCACCACAAAATCAACTTCTCTTTTATCCGTATCCCGCAGATATCGCAGTTCCATCCGACGACCCTCTGCATCTTCAAGATAATCACAGTATTTTAGTAATTGGCTTGCCACAAAATTTTCGTAGCGCGTCCCCGGTTCTTCCACAAGAGACCAGTCCCACATATAAGCTTTCTGCTCCTTCTTCACCGCACGAATCTTTGGGTTTCCGAAAGGTGATATGCGGAATATGACAAACAACCTTTCTAAGATCATCAGCCATTTCTGAACCGTCCGGTGAGCCACTTGAAGGTCTTCTCTTAATGAATTGACCGATAGCGGCGAACCCGCCAATGCAGGAATCCTCACTCATGAGTATTTTTTACCTTAGTACAAAATACTAATAGACCCATTGCGTTATTAAAATGGCTACGATCTGTTGTGGTTAAATCTTCCATCGAGCCACTACGGGTAGTGAAAAACTGGCTTAACCGCTTATTTCGCAACAGGTCTAATAAATCCTACGCGAATGAGCAAGCTGTTTTTTTCATAATCGTAAAAAAAGCTGCCGGCGGAAAAGCGGACCCACGGCGGGCCCCTGCCTGCGGCAGGCGGGCGGGATTCAGAACTAGACCGCCGGTCGGCTAATCAGCGCGGGAGTGACATCTTCAGAGCGGGTTGCATAATATTGAGCATTTCCCGCACCCGGTCCGAATATTTGTGATGCTTTATCGTAAATTCATGTCCCGCTTTGGCTATTTTCTCGCGTTCTTCATCGTGCGTTAAATAGTACCGGATCAACTCAAACATCTGCTCCGGCGATGTGAACTCCACGTAATGCACGCCGTTTTTGTAACCCAGGCGCTCCGTCGATTCATCGACCATTCGGTGCATGAGAAGCATCGCCCCGCAGGATAAAATTTCGTAGTTCCTCATTACAAAACATTCATTCCTGACCGCAAGCTGAAACCCGATCTTGGCTGGCTGTAAATTTCCCCCATTTGGGTATGCGGCGCTCGGCCGATGAAACTATTTGGATAACGTTCACGCAGCTCCTGCAAATAAAATTTCCGCGGGATTCCACCTTCGGTTCCGACAAACGCCAGGTTGAATTTCTTCGGCAAATTGACCCTCCTGTGAATTTCAGGATCACACCCGTAACTCACCCAGAATGTATTGATGCCTTTCCTCTTAAAATTCTCCGCCGCAACCGTACTGGGCGTAAAAACAAAATCATATCGTGGCGCCATTTTCTTCAAATGCCCGCGGGGTGATTTCAAATGCACTTCGCCCGCCCAAAGCGCTCTGGGTTTCAGCTGTTCCGGAAGGTCACGCTCGTACCAATCATCGTCAATGCGAAAGTAAAGATCATAATCCAGCGGAATGCGTTCCGCCTCCCGGGAAGAAAAATGGTCGCACGGAATTCCAAGCGTCCTAAACGCACGCTCGATGTAAATACCCATGGTTTCCGGCCGGTCCTTATTAAAAACGAGCGCGACTCTCATTTGGAAAGCAGTTCCCGTATGGCCGAGCAGATATTGCGGATATTCTTTTGCATTTCATCCAAGGGCGCTTTATTCCCTTCCTCAATAAATCGAACCAGCCGTACACCCACCATGCGGCAGTAGGGCGCGAGCAAGCGCTGCGAGCGTGGATTGGTCCACACGCATACCTTTGCCTTGTGTGCAAATCTGAGATACCAGACAAAAGAAGGCAGGCGCACGCGATAAATGATCCGCGGGAAAAAGTAATTGCGAATTAACGGGCGTTCGGTAATAAACGATTTAACCTCCCGGCCGGGGTCTCCTTTAATAAGCACGGTGCTCCGGACGCCCTGCCGCTCCAGTTCAAGCGCAAGCTCCCGGATATCCCGCCATCCCGCTTCACACAAAATCACAACACTTTTATCATATTTGCTCATAATCAAGACTTTGACTTGCCAAGAGTAAGATCATAGACTATGCGTTTTAAAAAAGGAACCGTGTCGTGGAACATCGAAAAGCCATCGGTTTTGTGGTGACATCTACGTTTGCTTTCGCCTTGATGGCTGCGTGCGTCAAAAGCGCCAAGCGGCTGCCGTTCATCGAAATTGTTTTTATGCGCGGATTCATCGGCCTTTTGTTCATGCTCGTGTTCGTTCCTTTTGCGCGGGCTTCCTTCTGGGGAAAACGCAGAAAACCCCTGCTCGTGCGCGCATTCGCCGGCGTTTGTGCGCTTTGCCTGCATTTCTACGCCATCACGCACCTTCCCTTAGCCACGGCTATGTTCCTTGGACAGACTTCGCCGCTCTTGGTCGTCATGATGGCCACATTCTTTCTGAAGGAAAAAGTCACCCCTGCAATTCTGGGTATGATCCTGCTTGGATTTTTTGGGACGGCCCTTCTCCTCCAGCCCGATTTCTACGAAAATCCATCCGCTTGCATCGCGGGCCTCGCTTCGGGCTTTTTTGCCGCCATAGCCATGATTGCCATACGATATGTCGGCAAAGCGGAATCGGCTTTAACGAGTATTTTCTATTTTGTTCTGATCACGGCTATCACCACAGCACCCGTGGCACTGCCGATTTTCGTTCCCCCAACACCCCTAGAGTGGCTCGCGCTTGTCGGAATAGGTTTCTTCTCATTCCTGGGTCAGGTCTGGCTTACCGGCGCATTCCGCATCGGCCCCGCATCTTCGGTTACGGCCTTTGTTTACCTTACGCCGGTCTTCTCATATGTTCTGGGTTATGTTTTCTGGGGAGAAACGCTGACTTTGCTTGCCAATATTGGCGCCGTCATCATTGTGCTATCCGGCATCGGGCTTTCATTTTTAGCTCGGGGGATCAAGGGAAATATTGTGTAAGAAGCCTGCTGGTTTATTCGATCGCCTGTCCGTTGGCATCGGTTAAGCGAATTGTAGTACTTTCATTCACGAAGTACGCGTTGATTCCCGTCACATTAAGCGTGTTGGGAGACGCGGTCAAAGTAAATTGCGAAGAGCTGACGAAAGCGTAGGTGAAATAATATCCGTTCCTGCCGGGCGGCGCTATGGCGCTGAATAACGTGCTGTCCACATACGGGGGAACATCGCTGGCCAGATCCGCAAGGGTGCCTGGATATGACTGCTGGGTACGGGATATGCGATAGGATTCGATGGCATCGCGAAGAAGCCGAATGTTATTTTTAGCTGCATTTTCATTTGCCGTCAAACGGGCACGAAGCAGAGCAGGAATAGCCACGGCAACCAAGACGCCGATGATCGCCACGACGATCATGATTTCAACTAATGTAAAACCTCCGTTTTTATACCCTTTGTTTTCTCTGCAGAGCATAACTTTTTTACCTTCTCTAGAGGAGGCAGCTGATATGCCGGGCAATTGGCATTCCTACCGTAACCAATAAAACGGCTGTTTACTTCAAGCGCTTTAATGCTTCGAGAGCGCGCGATCTTCAGGTACGCTTCAAAATGTTAAGTGCGGAACCGGCCTTAAACCAGCCGATTTGTTCATCCGTAAGCGAATGGAGGAGTTCGACTTTATCAGCGGTTTTATCTTTGTGGTGGATAACCATCTCAAGCGTCGATCCGGGTTTAAGATGACGCAGTCCGCGAATGCTCAACCGGTCTTCTCCCTGAATTTTCTCATAATCAGAAGGGTTCTTAAAAATAAGCGGAAGTATTCCCTGCTTTTTTAAGTTGGTTTCATGGATGCGCGCAAAACTGCGTGCGATGATCGTTTTCGCACCGAGAAATCTCGGGCTCATTGCCGCGTGCTCGCGGCTGCTGCCTTCTCCATAGTTCAGATCTCCGACCGCCGCCCAACCCTTACCTTCGGATTTGTAGTGCCGCGCAACTTCAGGAATGGGTTTTATTTCCCCGTCGATCAAATCTTTGGCCTCACCTGATTTTCCCGTGAACGCATTCACTGCGCCAAGGAACATATTGTCGCTAATCCGGTTTAAGTGTCCGCGATAGCGGAGCCACGGGCCAGCGGGGGAAATATGATCGGTCGTGCATTTGCCTTTGACTTTCACCAGCAGGAATAGATTTTCAAAATCCTTTCCGTCCCAAGGTTCGAAAGGCTCGAGCTTTTCCAATCGCTCGCTCTTTGGATCGATAATCACCTGCACACTCGCGCCATTCTCGCTGGGCGGGACAAATCCTTCCTCGCCGGACGCAAAACCGTTTGACGGAAGTTCCGGAGATTCCGGCGGAGTCAGATGCAATCGCCCGCCTTTCGGATCCGCCAAAGCGTCTTTAAGCGGATTAAAAGAGAGGCTGCCGGCAAGAGCCATGGCCGTCACCAGCTCTGGACTGCCGATGAAGGCCATGGTCTCGGCATTGCCGTCGTTGCGGCGGGCAAAGTTTCTATTAAATGAGGTGATGATCGAATTTTGCTGGCCGGACTTGATATCATCGCGCTTCCACTGTCCGATGCAGGGGCCGCAGGCATTGGCCAGCACGGTGCCGCCGATATCCACCAAATCCTTCAGCTGGCCGTCCCGCTCGATGGTGTGATAAATCTGATCCGAACCGGGTGTGATCATAAATGTAGATTTGACTTTGAGGCCGTTCTTTCTTGCCTGACGCGCAATATGCGCCGCCCGGCCGATATCTTCATAAGATGAATTTGTGCAGCTTCCGATCAATGCCACGCGAAGCGTGTCGTCATATCCTTTTTCCTTCGCGTCCTTCGCCAGTTCAGAAATGGGCCTGGCCAAATCGGGCGTATGCGGTCCTACAATGTACGGTTCAAGCGTTGATAAATCAATCTCGATAATTTCATCGTAAAATTTCTCGGGGGAATTCTCCACCTCGGGATCGGCGACGAAAAGATCCTTGTGCTTTTCCGCCAACTCAACAACCTCTCTACGCTTCGTTGCGCGAAGATAGGCCGACATGCGTTCATCAAAAGGAAAAATAGAAGTCGTGGCGCCGAGTTCCGCTCCCATATTTGTGATCGTTGCCTTCCCTGTCGCACTGATCGAACGGGTGCCCGGCCCAAAATACTCGAGAATCTTGTCCGTACCTCCCTTGGTCGTGATCATCCCGCACAACTTCAGGATCACATCCTTGGCCGCTGTCCAGCCGGAAAGCTTTCCGGCAAGCTTAATGCCGACCAGTTTGGGGCATTTAACCTCCCACGCCATTCCAGCCATGACGTCGACAGCATCGGCGCCGCCCACGCCAATGGCCATCATCCCGAGCCCGCCGGCATTGGGCGTGTGAGAATCCGTTCCGATCATGAGCGCGCCGGGAAATGCGTAATTTTCGAGAATCACCTGATGGATGATGCCTGCCCCCGGCTTCCAGAAGCCGATCCCGTACTTCATCGAAGCCGACATGAGGAAATCAAACACTTCTTTATTGGTTACGAGCGCCGCTTTGAGATCTTTCTCTGCACCGACACGGGCTTGGATAAGGTGGTCGCAATGAATCGTTGCCGGAACAGCGACTTTCCCGCGGCCCGAGCTCATAAATTGCAGCATGGCCATTTGAGCGGTGGCATCCTGCATGGCAACACGGTCGGGATAAAGTTCGAGATAACTTTTGCCGCGCTCAAACGACTGCTTTTCGGGATGGGCCGCATGCGCCATGAAAATTTTCTCGCTCAAAGCAAGCGGCCGCCCGAGTTTCTTGCGGCCGGCGGAAACACGCTCCTTGGCCAACGCATAGATTTTTTGAACATCCATGTCAAATTTCATCGGATAATCTCAATCTGCGTCTTAGAAATCAGGGGGTTGGAGTTGGCTCAGGAATAGCCTGGCCTTCTTTTTCGGGATTCCCGGCCGCTTCTTCATAAAGCCAGTCATCTTCCGGAAAGCCTTTACTCTCTTCTTCCTCGTAGATCAATCCTTCATCGACTTCTTCATCGGCATAATCTTCTTCGAAAATATCGCCATAAAAGAGCGGATTCCAGCTTCCAAAGTTCCGTTCGGAAAAGGCCGATTTAAACTTTTCCTCCATCTCCGGCGTTACCGCGCCGCCGGTCCATCCGGGAAAAAGCGCCCTAATTTCCGCTTCAAGATCGGTCGACGCACTCTGAGTTGCGGAGGGTCCGCCTTCCTTTTCATATTCGAGGTAATCCATAAGATATTCTTCAAACGCGATTTCTCCGTGGTTCTCCGGCGTGGGATATTTTCCGGATCGATCAAAAAATTCCTCCGCACGCATCCGTTTCCGATCATCACTTTCGATCCTGCGTATCACCAGCCCCCACAGAGGATATTTTTTTGTGAATTGCGTTTTCATTTCCGGAGAAGGTTCTTCGTAAAAATCCCAATCCGGAAACATTTCGTGGAAATCTCTGAGCATTGGGGCCGGAGGTCCTCCGGGAATATCATAGGTTTCCGCGGTCTCTGCGTACTCAAGCTGGGCCGACAGCTGCTCTCGAGATTCACCGAAAGCCGTCTGAAACAGGGACGTAACGAAAACCAGGACCGCCGCTAAAAATAAGCTCGTATTTCTCGTACTTATGGTAAAAGCGCGCATTTTCATAAAAAAGTTCCAGTAATGAATAAGCTTTTGCTCGCAATAATCCGCTGCCGAATCTTAATTAATGTAGCGCAACTCGCGTTTTTAGGCAATGAGTGGTTTGTAAAGTGGTTCGTAAAGTCATTTTTGGTATTTCTTCTTGCGCTGAACGACTATTTTGTTAGAATACGTACAGATTATAAGAATGAACGGGAAAAAATATTGTCTCAATTCAAAAATATTTCTCTCCGAGAAAGCTGCCGATGAAATTTAAAGGTAAACTCCTCATAATCGGCTGCGGCAGTGTTTCTCAATGCGTTATCCCCCTTGTCCTCAAACACGTTGAAATGCCGCCTGAAAAAATTACCGTCATGGATTATGTCGATAATCGCGCGAAAGTAAAAAGCGCGCTCGACTGCGGTGTAAAATATGTCCAGAAGAAAGTTACGAGAGAAAATTATCCGGCTTTGCTGGCCCAATACGTTGGGCCCGGAGATTTGATCATAGATCTAGCGTGGGATATTGACACATGCGAAATTCTCGAGTGGTGTCATAAAAATAAGGTTTTATACATTAACACCTCGATTGAGCTTTGGGAGCCCTACCGCGGCGCGGCAGGAAAGCACCCGACCGAACTCACTCTTTATGCGCGCCATATGCGCATGCGAAAAATGATTGCGCGGTGGCCTGAAAAACCTGGCTCCACAGCAGTGGTTGATCACGGTGCCAATCCGGGGCTCGTATCACACTTCACGAAGCAGGCTCTCATCGATATCGGTGAGAAGATCCTTTCCGAGAAACCCAATGATCCGAGACGGCCCCGGTTGGAGAAAGCGCTTGCAAAACAGGATTTTGCGCAGATGGCCATGCTGGAAGGCGTAAAGGTGATTCACATCAGCGAACGCGACACGCAAATCACCGACAGGCCGAAACGGGTGAACGAGTTTGTGAACACCTGGAGCATTCTCGGGTTCTATGAAGAAGGTGTCGCACCTTCCGAGCTGGGATGGGGCACACACGAAAAATATATTCCTCGCGGCGCCATGTTCCACACCGAAGGGCCAAAGAACCAAATCTGTCTGACCAGCAAAGGATTAAACACTCTGGTGCGTTCATGGGTACCGTGCGGCGAAATGATCGGCATGGTCATCCGTCATGGTGAAGCGTTCTCAATTTCGGACAAGTTAACGGTATGGAATGGTAAAGCGGCCCTTTACCGGCCGACGGTGCATTATGCATACCGGCCAGCTGATGCCGCGGTTAATTCGCTCATCGAACTTCAAATGAGACAGTTTGAAGTACAACCGGCTCAGAGAATCATGTCCGATGAAATCATCAGCGGCCGCGATGAGCTTGGCTGTCTGCTCATGGGCCACGATTTTACATCGTGGTGGATCGGAAGCTTGCTTGACATTGAGGAGGCGCGGCGCCTCGTGCCCGGTCAAAACGCGACCACGCTTCAAGTGGCTATTTCGGTGATTGCGGCTGCTCTCTGGATAATCGCCTATCCGGAGAAGGGCGTATGTGTCCCGGATGATTTGCCGCACGATCAAATTTTAAGAGACAGCAAGCCATACCTCGGGCCGTTTATTTCCGAGCCCGTGGACTGGACGCCTATCAAAAACCGCAAGAACACCTATCTGGATTACGGTGCTAAACCGCCTAGGGAAGAAGACATCTGGCAATTTACTACATTTTTGGTTTCTCAACAGGGAGTCGAAGCGCCTAGTGCGACACAGGTTGCTTACGCATCAACCCAAGTTTAACCGCCCCGCCACCACTCTAATCCCCGTCTCGAAAAGAACAAACGGCAGTGAAGTTCTCCGTCCAAACGGAAGACAAAATGGAAAACCGGGTACCAAGGGTACCGAATTTCTTATCCGTGAAGTGCTCAGAAAACACGCTACGCCCCTTATGCTGATCGAGCGGGAAACGCTTGCCCGCCAGTACCAACGCTTCCAGCGTGCTCTTCCCAACGTGAAGCCGTATTATGCGATCAAGGCCAATCCACATCCCGACATCGTGAAATATTTCATAAAACTCGGCGCCGGTTTTGACGTAGCCAGCGGAAATGAAATGGCCCAGGTTCTCCGGCTGGGCGCAAAGCCGGATCAGATCATATTTGCGAACACGATCAAATCCATTGCCGACATTCAGCTTGCTTATCGAAGCCGAGTGCGGTTCATGACATTTGACAATGAGCCTGAGCTCTACAAAATTGCCAAATTTGCCCCGCGAAGCCGTGTGCTCGTGCGCATCAAGGTAATTAATATGGGCAGTCAGGTTGAACTCTCCCTGAAATTCGGCGCCGATCCGGACCAGGCCGTGTTCCTGCTTGAGAAAGCCAAAGCGCTCGGATTAAAGCCCGAAGGCATCAGTTTTCACGCGGGATCCCAATGCCGCTTTGCGGATAGTTATATCGATGCGTTACGCGTAACATCCAATTTATTTAAGGAGGGAGAACGGAGCGGCCTGCACCTGCACATGCTCGATATCGGCGGCGGCTTTCCCATCAAGCATTTTGACCGGGAAGATGGGCCTACTTTTGAAGACATTGCCCGGAAAATAAGAAAAGCGCTGAGAAAACTGTTTGATTTGAAAAAAGTGCAGATCATGGCCGAGCCGGGGCGGTTCCTGGTCGGTCCGGCGGGGACGCTGATTACCCAGGTAGTCGGGAGAACGTTTAGAAACAACCGCAATTACTATTATTTAAACGACGGCGTGTACGGCGATTTTTCCGGCATCGTTTTCGACAACTGCAAATACGAGCTGAAGACGCTCCGGCGCGGCCAGAAATTTTTGAGCACTGTAGCCGGCCCCACCTGCGATTCATTTGACGTGGTTTCTCCGAGCGAAGAGCTTCCCGAGCTGGATGTCGGAAATGTGGTGTATGTCAAAAACATCGGCGCCTATTCAAGCGCAAGCGCCGTCCCCTGCTTCAACGGGTTTTTCCCCGCAAGAACCATCCTCGTGTAATTCGTCCAAGTAGAAGAAACTTTGGCTTTTTCCCGTCTCCGAAATGCCCAGGCCCGGCACCGTGTTTTGCGTAAGCGTATTCGTCAAACGCCTCAGAACCGCGCCGCGCTCGTAATCAAAGTGAATGATTTCTTCGATTTTAGTGCTCACATCCATTTTGATGTCCTTAAACATGATTGAAAACTCTTCCGAACTCTGCTCTTCCGCTTCCGTATAAACAACAGCGACACGCCGCCCCCCTGCGGTGGTAAAACCTTTAAGCTCCGAGCGGGCCAAAATCTTTTTATGCGACGGCCTTTTCTGTTTTATCCAGAACGAGCGAAGTTTTACGGTAATCTCCTCCTCATAGGCCCATCGATCACCCATCTTCACGGGATGATCGGGAAAAAGAGGCGGCCGGCGGTATTCCAGAACGTCAAATTTTCCGAGCTTCGAGCGGTGCTCGCCTTTTAGGAATTTTTTAACTGCACCGTCCGGCGCGACAATCATTTTCTCATGGATCTGTCCGCCGCCTTTGTCAATCTCATGCCGGATTTCATGCGTGAATGTCCCGTCCCCGCCTGCAGGTTCAAACTTTTCTAAGCGCAGGATATCAAATCCGAATTTGATCCCCTCGCCGTTTCTCTCGCGCGCAAAAAGCAATATGTTTCCTTTATACCGCAGCCCGCCGGCTTCCGGCATTTTGAGGGCTAATTGAACACCGGCCGATTCGGCTTCGTTTGGCAGCAAGTCCGGGAATGTCATTTGAAAAAACGGGTGCTGAAAACCGACCGGAGCCATTTGAAACATAAGCCCCGCACAGCCGGAAAATGCAGCGCAGGCGAGAAGCAAAAGGAAATTCTTGCAAGATCGAGACAAGTATTGCCGGTGGGTTAGCGGATGTTCCTGCCGGCCGTTTTCTGAACCCATTCGTTCATAGCGGTAGGCAGGTTCAAAATTCCCTCGACAAAAGGGCGGAGAAACTTTGTTACGGGAGGAAAAAGATCGGCAAAGTAAATCAGAAAGACACCGACAATGATGAAAAGAAAGCCCATCGTGAGCCTGATCCAGCTTCCATGCTCGATAGATTTGCTGCTGACGAATCCGTCGTTTATGCCCTTAAGGATGCTTAAAATCCCGCCGGCGGTAAGCACAATTTTTAGGAAAAACATGGCATTAATTTTCATAGACAGCCCCGGATTACCTTTAAGGACAATCCATTAATACATCGGCATTCGGGCGGAAATCTTTCGTTACGCG
The DNA here is from genome assembly GCA_016206925.1 of Candidatus Omnitrophota bacterium. Lineage (GTDB taxonomy): Bacteria > Omnitrophota > Omnitrophia > Omnitrophales > JACQQS01 > JACQQS01. The sequence continues at coordinate 40,580 of JACQQS010000073.1, read as the reverse complement.
GCGGCCGCGGTAAGGTTTTCCGCAAGCTGCCGCAGGTAAAGGGCTTCGAGAACGACATCCATGAAGCGGTCGCCGTTCTGACTCATCCTTTCGAGGACGAACTGGTCTTCCACTTTCCTAAGAAGGTACTCGGTCTTTTGCCCGAGAAGTGCGGCCTCCGCACCACTGCGAATACCGGCAAAAACTTTTTGATCATTCGTACCGACATAAATCCGCTGGCCGCGGCCGGAGAAAAGTTCGGACATGCGGAGCCAAATTGAACTTTTATCCTCCTCGGCAACTTCCCACCCCGCCACAATGTTTTGGATTACTCCGAACCCTTGCGCGCGTACCGCCGGCGAATATTTGACAACGGCTTTCTCGAAGCGCGCGAAATCACTTTCGCTGCCAAAGACGACCGTGCCGAATTCCGAAAGCGGCTGTCCTGTTTCCCGAGCTGATCTCTCCACAACCTCGCGCACCGCTTCGATCACTTCCTGTCGCTGAGCGCTCCCCCCAAAACCTGCTTCAGCCGCACCAAAGCCGGAATCATAGAAATGATCGGACTGTAAACCGCCTCTGCGCGGCTTTTTCGGTTTCGATTCCGCACGACCCGGTTGATCGCTCGTTGTATAAGAAGAGCCCGGCGCGTTTCGGCTGTCTTCATAACGAGCACGCGGCGGCTCCAATGAAAAAATGACAAGATCGCCCATGTGACCGCCCGTGGTTTCAAGAACATAAACCTCATACTCGGTGCCCAAAATCGAGTCTGAGTAAAACTGAGAATCGGTCATTCCTGCCGCGTCCAAACTTCTTCTGCTTAAAATTCCGCTCACATGCCCGCCATAAAGTACGTGAAAACCATTTCCTGACTTTGCTCTGCCCGTAACAAGAACGCGAACCTGCGTTCTAGCTTGCTTGGCATCCTCCAACCGGTGTAGAAGTTCTACTTCGTACAATGAAGACCGTGCTCTAATACTAAGATCATCACTAAGGTCATACAAATTCTCGCGATCAAAAAGCGAAAACGAAACGCGGGGTCTTCCGCGGGAAAAATCGGCGCGCATCAAATGCGCATTGACCGTAGTACCAATAAGATTGCTGATGCCATTTTGGTAAAACCGCTCTGGAATTTCTGAAAATAAGATTCTGCCGGTTACACTCCCCCATTTCACCTCCAGACCCGCAATAGCATCGTAGATTTCGGCAAATCCTGTGACCTTTACGGCCACAGGTTTCCTTTTGAGTACCGGAGTATCTCTTATTTCTTTAACCGCCTTTTGAATTTCGGCGCGGTCAATGGCGAATGCCGGACGTTCTCTCCCTCTTCTATGCTCAATGCTGAGGAAAATAGCCGGAAAAACTTTCTCTACTAATTCCTTGCGGAGTGAAGGAAGATCATTTGTAAACCTGTCTTGATAACCCCCCGGACCCATTACAACAGGAACGAACCCTAAAACACCCTTGTAACTGACTTCGTACCCGTGTACCTGTACGCTGGTTGTAGAATACCGAGTATCTGCAATTACACGCACGATCCGGACTTCATAGATCTTTTTTTGTTCCTCTCCACCACGGTACGACTCCCATTCATCCCTGTGCAGCTCTTCGAGAACTTCGGCTTCCTTAGCGCGGGGCAAGCCAAATATGACATGTCCGCGGCCGGTGTCGCCTTTGATTTCCATTACAAAGCCTTCGATATCAAGTTTCTTCTGCTTCAGGAATTCCTCGGGGCCGTTTGGAAAATGACCGGCGGGAATGAAACCGACCACGGAAGTTTTGTACCACACCTCAAGACCTGAAACTCTGCCATCGCTTTCCCGAATCACGAAACCAATAATGCGAAGCGGAACAAGCTTTCTGTTGCTGTGATCCAAAAGCTGACGAAGTTCGGCTAATTCAGACTCGTATGCGGCTGAACGTGCTGCCGGCCTTTTGCGAGGAGCGCCACGAGCCGGGCTATCTCTGCGAATTAAAGCCGGCTTTTCTTTTTCCCGGCGCGCTTCTTCCGCCTTCCTTGCTTCTTCAGCCGCACGCAGCGCTTCTGCTGCATCCCGCTTAATTCTTACCTCGACCAAATTTCTGACGCGGGAAGCAAATTCGAGATATTTATTTCCATCCGGCTTGACCATACGGTCGACTATGTCGGAAACACGCGACCAAACGTACTGAATATCCGGTGCTGAAAAAGAATGCGGCGGACTCGTTAATTGCTCTATCGCAATTGAAACATCGCCAAAAAATGTCCCGGGCGAGATCGGATTTTCCCACACGTCTTTAAGAACCTTCTGGAGAACTTCGGAAAATGCGCGGAACAAAATGGACTCTCTTTCTTCGTTAAAATTTAAACGCCCGAGTCTGCGCAACGCTTCTCCTTTTGGTATCGAATCACTTCCAAATCCGGCCTGGCTGAGGGGAATTTCGCGGGTTTTTTTAAACTCTTCGGTCGGATGCGAACCGGGAAATAATTGTTCCGCCTTGCGTACAAGTTTCTCTAATTCCGGAAATAAGTTGAACAACATCCTGAAATTGCTCACCTCTGCGGTCCGTGGGAGGATAAGGTAAAATTTTGTTTCCAGACCTTCGACTTGCCCTTTTTGTTCTGCACCGCCCAAAGCAATGGGCTGTGACTGTGTTCCTTTCCCACCTACCGTCTTCAAGCTTTCAAAGAAAACTTCACCGCCTTTTCGCTGGATCGTCAGCAGAAGATCGCTCGGTGCGAGGCCTACGGAATCCATAATGCTTTTTCGCTCTGCTTCGGAGTGCCATCTTAAAAAGAAACTGTGTTCATACATCCACTTCCAGCGCTCGTTCAAATCTTCAATTTTTTTCGGAGCGCCGGGCCGGGATTCCAAAACGCCGTCTTTCATTAGTTTCAGGAGCATCGCAACGTGTTTAGCTTTTGCGCCTAAATACGTCCTTCTCTTTCCTCTAAGTTCCGCGTTCGGAGCCTGAGCATTAGGTTTCTCAACTGCCCTTTGCGGCCAATCATCCCCGGCCTTAACGTTCTCCGCCGCTCTTGCCTTTAATTCTTCGTACCTCCGATTCACCAGCCGATTGAGTTCGCTGGAATTCTGAATAACTTTATGGATACCGTAGATGCCCAATGTTACAAGTGTGAGCAACCAATCTTTCAACTTAAGACCGGGCATCGTTTTCTGAATTTCTTTGCGAATTTTCGCCTTAACTGCTTCAACCTTTTTCTTCTCCTCTTTCGTTTTTCGAGCCTCATGGGCATCAAAAGCAGCTTTTTCCAGATGCCATGCTCGCCATTCCTTTTTGTTTGACGTTTTTGGCGGCAGCTTCGAAAACTTCGCCCTCGAGCCAAATCCGGCAATGCCGGCCTTCCGCGCATATTTATCCAACGCTTTTTGGAACGGTTCGATGATCTGCGCTCGGTCAGAAGTCTTCGCAATCTGTTCTAATGCCCCCCTCAAAGCGTAAAATTCAAAAAGATTTGGCTCGTGCTCTGAAATCCCTGGCTTCCGGGAAAACGTCCCCTTTTGCACATTAAAGGCGAGTGTGTATCGTGTCCTGCCGTACTCCGGCAGCGCCCAGTCCACTTCAAACGATGCTTCCGCAACGTTTTCCCTCAGCTGAATCTCACGTATGGTCCATGTTTGTTTTTCGTTGTTCACAGTGGCCGATACGGAAAACGTCTCGGACCCGAAGCCATTTTCAGAAACTTTCATCCACGTTGGCGGCTTTGAATACGCCTCTTCTGCGGTTAGCTCCTTTTTCACAGGCTCTGCCGGAACTGCTTTGCTGCCAGGCTTACCTTTAGCCGAGCTTCCAAGAAGGTCGATCCTTTCCTTCACCCCAAAGCCGGCAACCGGAACGATCGGAGTATTAGAAATCTTGCCTGACGCAATCTTCTCAAAAAGCTCGTCAGAATAAGCAACGATATCGGCTTGTAATTTCACACTATCGCCGAAGTACCGTTCTCGAATGTCGTCTGCGGCTTGCATATGAACATTCATCACAAGCTCCAAAGCCTGCATCGGTTCGCCTTTGGCGCGTCGCATTTGGCGAGCCCAACGCGCTTCTTCCGATGCTTCTACGTACACGTCGATGGGTTCGAAATGAACAGCCTGTCCACCGACCGAAATCTCATCGATATCCCAACTATTGTCGATGATCAAAAGGCCCGGCATCTTGCTGAGATCAGCCTTGTCTCTCGGAAGCCCGGCACTCCACAGTAATTTATCATCCACCACCGCAATATCTTCACTTGAAATGCCTGCAAATGAACCGCTATACTCAATGCGTTCGACAAGAGCCGTGACACCGCTCGCCGCCTTGCCAATAATCCTAACGACAGGAAGGCGGCCTCCGCTTCGTATTGCTTTCGCTTTGTCCTCAATAGTAATCATCGCAGCGCCAAGACTTTGAGGATCAAACGCTGAAGGCTCTAAATAGCGGTAAGGAATAACGGTCTCTCTGAGTTCTGGCGAGTCTCTAACCTGCGTTGTGCTCACTTCAAATCTCCTGGATTCATCGCGTAAGCCTAGCAGTTGTTCCACTCGCATTACCTTTTGAGCAACGCTAATAGCTTTCTCGGCTTTCACAAAAAAATCAGTCTTGTAGACTTTATCCAACTCCATCAGCCCGGCAGCAAGTTCAAGCAGTAAACTGGATTGTTTAACCCACAAGATCGGGTTCCTCAAAAACGAGACCTGGAGAAGGTGCGGAAACTGACGGTAAATTTCCTGGCGAACCTCTTCCATCGACACAACGGGCGGCCGAGGTTTGGTTCTGTCAATGCCAAAAAACAGAGCTGCGAGGTTACGGTCAAACTTGACTTCCTGGTGCTTCTTTATCCATTTCATTACATATGGAACAACAAACCGGATTACTACAAAAGAGGCAAGAAATGCTGTCACAAAGATAACTTCGGTTTCCGAAACCGCCAGATGGCCAAAGCCAACAGGAGTAGCTTCATAGGCACCGCTGTCATTCCCGCGCCATTTGGCTGATCGGTGCGGGGGCGACAGATTTTCTAAATCTTCGCCAAAAAACTTCGGTAACCGAGTGGCGGTGCTGCGCACGGCGTCGAGAAGATCAGCGGCGCCCGTTGCGGCTCTGCGGTTGTCCCATCGCCTGGCGGCCGTCAGAAGATTTTCAGGTGAAGCCGCGACACCCAAATCGGAGAAGAGGCGAATTCCCCTCCGCGCAAGTGATTGTTCGACAAGCAAAGGAAGAAGCGAAGGATCATCAACACCGTAAGGCGTCAAAACGCTCTGGCGTTCCGAGGCCAACTGAAACATTCGCTCCAAAGAATCTGCTAGAAACTGCTGCCGAAATTCGGGCGTGCCCAAACGTGACGGCAGTGCGATCGTGTTCGCTTCCGGCAGATTTGCCAGAGAGCGGTTCTTGTCCATCAAGCGGAGGTAATCGCCCTCGGAATCGTTTTCCGAAATGCGCGGTAAAATCACGGCATACGAAACGCCTTTTTGGCGCAGCATTCTCGTCACACCTTCTTTATGGAATCCGCCGGAAACCAAGACAGATACGGACTCATTCCGGACGTGCATTTCTTTCCGGATGCGGCGGGCAAAAATTTCATCCCGCTTGCCGGCGGTCCAATAGAATTTGCCCAACTTCTCGAAGAGAACCCCCATCTCCGAAGATTCCGACCCAAGAGAAGGGATGGGAAGTTTCAGTTCCCGAGAAGACTGGGTAAGAAGATTTTGAATCAGCTCCCCACCAAACAGTTGGTGAAGCTCAGTTAGTCGGCTGAATTCAGTGCGCGTTAGTTCAACTCGGCATCCCGACTCAAGAAGATTCAAATACTCCTCAAGAGCGATAAGTTTCATCTCAAGCTCGGTGCCGGCAAGACGAAATTTAATTGCGAAACTCAAACGCTCGATCTCCCGGTAAAATCGGAGAATATCTAAATCGGCTATCAGCGCTTTCGCATCGGCATTGTCATCCAATCGTTCCGGCCACCTGGACAACCGGGGGTAAGGAGATAAATCCTCGCCAGATTGCTTCGCATATTCTCTCAATCCCTTCACCAGAATGCCGATATCGGCGCGGCCGTCCTTATGCCTTGCAATCAAATCGCTGAGCCCGCGGTGTGCCTTCGAATAAACCGTGCTTTGCAGATTCTTCATTGCGGTGCGAATTGAACGGATCGCTTCGAGACTGCTTCCAGCAGCATCGAGCACTTCGAAGAATTGCGCTAGATTTTCGCGATACACCTTACGCCGATCGATGCCGACCAGATCAAAATCCTTCTCTCCCGCAACAGCCAAATATTCGGCGCCGCTGATCTCACCGCTTCTCAGGGAGCGTTCCATGACTTCCTGCTTGACCTCGGTTATTGGAAATGCACGCAAAAGACCCGGGTCGATCCCGCCGTCCGCGCCTTCGAGTCCGACAAGAGCAACTTTGTGGTTTTTCAGAAAATAATCAATGAGAGAAGCAATGGCTTTCTGGGCGCCGTAGTTGGCGTGGGCATCCTGAATGTAGAGCACGAGCTCGCCGCTATTTCCCCTGAAAGTTTCCTCGACGCGGCCCATTTCTTCGGGAATGGCGAGATGATCGAGCATTGCCAGATACGGAGAATTGAGACCGGAACTTGCTTGAAAATAATTTGAAGCTTCGGCAGGAAATACCTGGGTCAGCGTAAACGAGAAGAGGAGAATTGCTGCGATCATTTGACGCCAAGTTAAAAAGATGGCGTCACCCCCGCGGAAGCGAGGGCCTAGTGTTTTAGATTCCCGCTTTCGCGCCGTTTGATCAAGCGCCGGTCGGGCGCTTGGTCCGACGGCACCGCGCGGTCGGCGCGGCGGGAATGACAAAATTGAAAGGTTTTTTAAACGCATAAGCGAAAAGGGCAAAAAAATTCACGAGATTTCTCGTGAACTCCTCCTACATTATTATTAGGTGAAACCGATTGCCCCTTTGCTTACTTAATTTATAGGGCAGTTTACTTAATCATATTAAATTGTCAATATGATTAAGGAGAAAATAGACCACTCTAAGCAGTTCCAATTAAACAACTTACACATCAGTCCAAATTTAGCTGAATTGATAATGTTTTCGAACGGGCTTTTTAACATTCCAAGTGCAGGAAAGACCTTTCGGAAATGTTACCAAGTCACCCTTTCCAAAACTGACTTCGCCCCTGTCTGTCTTTACCGTCACCTCACCTTCAAGAAAATAACAGGTTTCCGTCGCATCGTATGACCAATCAAAAGTCGATGCTTCTTTGGTCCAGATGGGCCAACTCTTCACTTTTAATTCTGCTAGTTTATTCTCTGTCGGTTTTTCAATTTTGACGCGGGTTTCTGTTTGAACCTGAGGCATGGGTCACCTCCTTAAAGCGTTCTTTTTCCTATTTCGCGATAATCCGGTTCGTTAAGGGCGGGCACGAAAACAACGTATGCCTCGCTACCTTCCGGTGCAAGATTTTCCGCCCAGTGAATCGTTCCTCGCGGAACATAAGCAGCGTCTCCCGGATTTAAAACGGACTCTCTCCCCCCTGAGACCAGCTTGGAACTGCCTGAAATCATGAACGCGTAAAGGTCATGTGTGTCATGCGTATGGGGCCTTTCGGAACCGATCAGACGAATCAAATGAAAACTCGAATCTTCATTCATATCGAGCGTTCGCGTTACGGGATCGCCCTTGAACTCTTCCTCCGTCCACGGAATCGGTGTAAGCACATTGTCGGGAAAAACGGCCTGCCAGCTTCTCGCCGGCTTATGAGCACAAGAGGTAACGCAGAAAACTAAGAACAGAAGCCGAACTATCCCAAAGAGCTGTGCCGATATATTGCACTCTCGAATCATTTTTTCTCCTCAACATTCATATTTTGCATCGTTTGCAGCAAGCAAGACATTTAATGGCCGATTTCGTACATTCTTTGCAATGAAACTAAGCGATAATATAGCACAACCCTATGCAAAGGAATAGGATATAAAAACAGCCTTGCACGAATTCCATCCGGGCGATATAATTCAATGTATTAATAGTTAAATAGATTAACTAACTGGCGAAATCAGGAAACACATGGGAGAACAAGAAGAATTTTCGACATATTTCAGAGCCATTCAGATTCGATTCTCGAGATTTTACGCCCGCTTTCTTACGCAAAAAGATTTGACGCTGCAACACTTTGCCCTGCTCACCGAACTTTCAAGCGCCGGTACCATTTCCATGACGGAGGCAAGCGGAAAACTGCTCATCACAAAGCCGGCCGTAACGCACCTTGTAGACACCCTTGAAAAGAAAAACCTCATCAAACGTCTCCCGCATCCAACGGACCGCAGAGTTTATCTTCTTCAAATCCAGCCGAAGGGACGAAAAGTTGTCCGCGAAATTCAGGGTATTGTTTTACGGTTCCTTTTAAAAGCCCTGCATTGTTTTTCAGCCCATGAACAAAAAACGGTCGTCCGTTTTTACGCACTGCTTTCGCACACGATTGATGAAGTCTTATTGCAAGCTAAGGGAAAAAAAGGATGACAAGGGTCATCGGTGGGACTTTAATCGTTTGCCTTGCCGCATTCGTCATGATCGCTGAAAATGCCGACGCTATTCCGTTCTTTGAGCGGCAGAAAAAGGAGCCGCTGCCCGCCATTACGGGACCGCTCACGCTTAAGGACTGCTACGCCCTCGCGTTGAGACAAAGCGAAGAGATTGCCATCCGCCGAGAGGAGATCGAAGCAACCGAAGCCGAATTTTTTAAGGCGGCAAGCGAAGCGCTCGGCGACGTCCATTTCAAAATGACTCAATTCCGCCAGGACGCCAGAGACTCGGGAGATACTTCATCCGTGGGCGGATCGCTTACGCGCCAGCTGAGGCGTGAGCGCGTCTTTGAAATCAACCAGCCCGTTTTCCAGGGATTTAAGGCTTTTGCCGCGATAAACGCCGCCGGCGCCCTTAGAAAGCAAAGATCCGAGGAGCGGAAGCGGGCGGAACAACTACTCTTCCTCGATGTGGCGAAAGCATTCTACGCCGTCCTGCTTCATAAGAAAGACGTCGAGATCATCGAAGAAATAGAAAAACTTTTTCAAGAGCGCATTCAGGAGTTGAATGATCGCGAATCGATCGGCCGCTCGCGAAGAAGCGAGGTTGTAACCGCCGAAGCCAGGCTGAAGACCCTTCTGGCCGAACTTGCGCGCTCGCGGGGCAATCGCATCATTTCACGTTACGAGCTTGAATTTCTCACAGGCGCTCAACTGGATGCGGAACAACTGATGGATGAAGACCTTCCGCTCCGCGATGCCGGAAGTCTTGAAAATTATCTGGCGAACGCCGAACAGAGACCGGATGTTAAAGCGTCACGGCAGGCTTTACGGACGGCAAGCCAGGGAATTATTTCCGCACAAAGCGATCTTTGGCCGGAAATTACCGTGGACACAACCGCGTATGAATTGCGCGAGGGCTTTCAGTCCGGCATCGACTGGGATGTTCTGCTCACCATTGATGTACCGCTCTTCCAAGGGGGCGAAATCGTTGGAAACATCAAGGAAGCCATTACGCGAAAAAAGAAATTTCAATTGTCACATGACCTTACAAAGCGTGAAGCGGAGCTCGATATCAAAAAATCTTTTCAAACATGGCTCACCGCCGTTAACCGTTACAGCACGCTTAAGGAAGCCCGGGAAGCTTCGGAGGAAAATTACGATCTGCAGAAAGAAGAATACGAGCGAAATCTGGTCGGCAACCTCGATGTGCTGGAGGCTTTGGAATCCTTAAATCAAACCCGGCGGGATGTGAACGATGCGCTTTACCGGATGAAAGAGAATTATTGGGGCTTGAAAGTATCCGTAGGAGACATCCCGTGACAAAGTCAAAAGTAAAAAGAAAAAGTAAAAAGAAAAAACAAACTTGTTTTAATTTTTTTCTTTTACCTTTTGCGCTTTGCCTTTTGCCTTTCAAATGAGGACTTTTAAATGTACATTTCTGAGATTTCGATAAAGAATCCGGTATTCGCATGGATGCTTATGATCGGCTTAATGGTATTCGGACTTCTCAGCTATCACGGCATGGGCGTCGGGCAAATGCCGGACGTGGACTTTCCTGTTCTGACGATCGAAGTAACCTGGGAAGGCGCAGCGCCGGAAGTCATGGAAAGCGACGTTGTCGACATCATCGAGGACGCGGTGATGGGCGTCCAGGGCATTCGCGATGTCTCTTCTTCCTCACGCCGCGGCCAGGCTTTAATTAGCGTTGAATTCGAACTCGAACGCGATATCGACATAGCGTTACAGGAAGTGCAAAGTAAAATTTCGGAAATCCAGCGGCGCCTGCCGCGTGAGATAGACCCGCCCATCATTACCAAAGCTAATCCCGAAGACCAGCCTATCATGTGGATCAGTGTCGCAGCAGCCAAGAATATGCCGCTGAAAGACCTGATGGACTACGTCGACAGGCAGTTAAAAGACCGCTTCAAAACAATTTCAGGCGTAGGCGAGGTTTTTCTCGGCGGATATCTCGAACGAAATCTGCGCGTCTGGCTGGATACGGCCAAGCTTGAGGCCTACCAACTCACGGTAGAGGATATTATCAATGCGGTCCAGCAGGAACATGTCGAATCGCCCGCCGGAGAACTGGAGACGAACCAGCGCGAAGCAACCGTGCGCGCCATGGGCGAAGCGCTTTCGGTGGAAGAATTTGAGAAAATCATGATCAGCCGGCGCGGAGGTGAGCCGATCTACAAACCCATCCGCTTGAAGGAAGTCGCGACGATTGAGGACGGCCTCGCGGACCGGCGCAGAATTTCCCGTGTGCTCGGTAAGCCTGCCGTAGGGCTCGGCATCCGAAAACAGCGCGGCGCCAATACCGTAGCCGTTGCACAACAGGTGAAAAAACGGTTGGAACAGCTTCAGCAGGAAATTCCGAAGGATTTTGAAATCGGCATAAACTTCGACAGCACGAAATTTATAGAAGATTCGGTTGACGAGCTTGTTTTCACACTCATGCTTTCGGCCCTTTTAACCTCGGCTGTCTGCTGGGTGTTCCTCGGTTCATGGAGCAGTACGCTAAACATACTTCTGGCCATCCCGACTTCCATCCTCGGAACATTTATCATCATGAAATTCTCTAACTTTACGCTGAACACATTCACGCTCATAGGCCTTTCGCTTTCCATCGGAATCGTGGTCGACGACGCCATTATGGTCCTTGAAAACATCGTGCGGCATAGAGAACTGGGAGAAACCCAATTGGACGCCGCGCTGAAAGGGTCAAAGGAAATTTCCTTTGCCGCGCTGGCCGCCACTATCGCGATCGCCGCCATCTTTATTCCCGTTGTCTTCATGGAGGGGATCATCGGGAAATTTTTCTTTCAGTTCGGCGTAACCATTACGGCTGCCGTCATGCTTTCTCTTCTTGAAGCACTCACGCTCGCGCCGATGCGCTGTTCACAGTTTCTCGAGATCGGCGAGCGGAAGGACCGGTTCGGCCAAATGATCGAGAACTCCATCAAATGGTTTACCGAAGCATACCGGCGCTTGGTCATCATCGCCGTGCGGTATAAAACGAAAGTGCTCGTCGGCTCGGCGATATTTTTCGTGATCTCATTCGCAACGCTGCCCTTTCTGAGAAAGGAATTCGTGCCCGCGCAAGACCAGGGCATGTTCCTGGCCCGCATTCAAACACCCATCGGATCTTCCCTTGAATTTACAAACCAGCGTTTCACGCAGGTGGAGGATGTTGTCATGAACCATCCGGCCGCAAAACGATATTACGCGGCGATCGGAGGCTTCGGCGGAGGCGAAACCAACGCCGGCATGATCTTTGTGACCTTAAAAGAAGCTCGGCCGGTAAATCCAAAAACCGGGCGGCGTTATTCACAGCTTGACGTCATGAATGAAATCCGGACCTCATTAAACAAGATCCCCGACGTAAAGGCGTTCCTGCAGGATCTGTCGACCCGCGGTTTTGCCGCGCAAAGGGGCTTTCCCATTGAATTTACCGTGCGGGGGCCGGATTGGGACAAGCTCGTCGAATATTCGGGAGAAATAAAAAAGAAAATGACAGAGAGCGACCTCTTCCAAGACGTCGATACCGATTACCTTGAGGGAATGCCTGAGGTTCGTGTATTTCCGGACCGGGACAAAGCATTTGAACGGGGAGTAAGCGTCGGGACGATCGCGCGCACCATGAATGCCATGATCGGAGGAGAACGCGTGGCTAAATACACACGGGAAGGCCGGCGCTATGACGTGCGCGTGCGGCTGGTTGCGGACCAGCGCACAAGGCCTGAAGATATTGAAAAACTTTTGGTTTGGAATAACCGCGGCGAGATGGTCCGGTTAAAGGATGTCATTCGGATCGAGGAGCGCCCGAGCCTGCTTACGGTCACACGCCGCGGCCGCGAACGTGCCATAGGAATTTTTGCTAACGTGGCTCAAGGAAAATCGCAGGGGGCTGCACTCGAGAAAGCGGGCCAGATAGCCTCCGAAATTTTGCCCGAACGGTACCGGATTGTTTTCAGCGGAACAAGCCAAACGTTTAAGGAATCGTTCCAGAGCCTCTTGTTTGCACTTTTTCTGGGCATTTTGGTCTCATACATGGTTCTTGCCTCACAATTCAACCACGTCATACATCCGTTCACCGTGCTGCTTGCTCTGCCGTTCAGCATGTCCGGCGCGTTTCTGGCGCTCTGGATGGGCAATCATTCCATAAATATATTCAGCCTCATCGGTCTTCTTCTGCTGATGGGTATCGTGAAGAAAAATTCGATCTTGCTTGTTGAATTTACCAATCAATTGCGCGAGCGGGGACTTTCGCCGCTTGAAGCCGTAAAGCAGGCCTGCCCCATCCGGTTTCGCCCGATTCTCATGACAACGGTATCAACTATCGCGGCTGCCATTCCGCCCGCACTTGCACTCGGACCGGGAGCCGAGACGAGAATTCCCATGGCCATTGCTGTGATCGGCGGCGTGGCGGTTTCTACGCTTCTGACTCTTTTCGTTGTTCCCTGCGCTTATTTGACCCTTCTTCCGCTGGAGGAAAAAGGGGCCTTCCGGAAATTTATTTCAAAGCTTCGTTTGGGTAAAATCGTTAGGTAGGGGCGCGGCTTGAATCGTCTAGGCGGCTTGAATCGTCTAGCCGGTACGGTTTACGCAACATCTTCTCGGGTGTATAATGCGGCCATGATTAAACCTTTAAAAGTTTATCTTGATACATCAATTTTGAATTTTGCTGTTTCCGTGCAGGACGTTCCCTATGAGAAAGAAGCAACTTTAAATCTTCTTCAACAGGTAAAGAAGGGAAAGTTTTTGGCGTATATTTCACAAGTAACCCTTGACGAGATTCTTAAAGCAGGGGAAGCAAAACGTAATGAACTCATTAAAATCGTTGAGCAAGTAAATCCTGAAGAACTGCCCATTACCGAAGAAGCTGTTGCGCTTGCCAATCGTTATATCGAATCCAAGATTATCCCTGCCAATAATCGGAATGATGCTTTACACATCGCTGTTGCTACGATTTACAATTTGGATGTAGTCGTAAGCTGGAATTTTGAGCACATGGTAAAATTAAAAACAAGACGAGAGGTGCCCGCGGTCAATGCCCTCATGCTGTACAAAGGCATTGAAATTTGTTCACCATTGGAGATGATAGAGCCATGAAAGAGCCTAAGCCGATGCAAGAAGTTCACGAGTGGCGCCGGCAGAGTTACGAAGAGACCAACAATCTCTCTCCGAAAGAGCTTGTCGAAAAAATAAGACGGGATGCCGATGAGGTAGCCCGTCGATACGGTCTCAAACTGAGACGATTCGGTAAAGCTGCCTGACGTTCTCTATAAACCCAACCTGTCCAGCGAATCGGCCTTACGCCTTCACGAAGTGATTGATCGGTCCGAAGCCGTGGCCCAGACCCGGCGCGGTTTGAATTGCTCTTGTAACAAAATCCTTTGCTGTTTTGATGGCCGTCACGAGATCATTCCCCTTTGCCAGTTCGGCGGTAATGGCCGCCGAGAATGTGCAGCCCGTGCCGTGCGTATTTTTCGTTTCAATATGCGGCGAGCGGAAGACCTTTATCTTGCCGTCCGTGTAAAGAACGTCGGCCGCTTCGGTTCCCTCCAAATGCCCGCCTTTAACCAGAACGGCCTTGGCGCCTATTTCACCGATGCGCTTTGCAGCGCGTTCCATAGATGAAAGATCTTTCACTTCGAAATCAACTAATTTCTCTGCCTCGAAAAGGTTGGGGGTAATCAAGGCGGCGCAGGGCACCAGCTGTTCGATAAAAAGTTTACGTGCCTCCATGGCCAGCAGCGCAGCGCCGTGCTTGCTGATCATGACGGGATCGACAACCAGCGGAAACGGGAAACTTTTTGCGCGGGCCGCAAGCAACCGTATGAATTCGCCGCTTCCAAGCGCGCCGGTCTTGGCAGCCCCGGGGGGAATATCTTCCAACACGGCTTCGATCTGCGCTATGATTCTTCGGGGATCAACCAGCTGAACGTCTTTGACGCCTTTTGTATTCTGAACGGTCAAAAGCGTAACGACACTCATCCCGTAAACGCCGAATTGATGGAATGTCTTCAGGTCGGCCTGAATGCCGGCACCGCCGGAGGGATCCGAACCCGCAATGGTAAGAGCGATGGGCATCATCAGGAAAATCTCAGCGAGCTATCAACACAGCGATTTTAGTCACGCCCCACGCGATAAAACCGCAAATCGGAAACGTAAGAATCCATGCGGTAATGATGTCGCGGCTTACGCCCCATCGAACCGCTGAAAACCGGCGGGTGGCGCCGACGCCCACAATGGCTGAGCTGATGGTATGTGTTGTGCTTAAAGGAATCCCCAGGTGCGAGGCAAAAACAATGACGAGCGCAGCGCCGGTTTCTGCGGCAAATCCGTGGACCGGTTCAAGTTTCGTAAGGCGAAGGCCCATGGTTTTCACAATGCGCCATCCGCCGATCGCCGTGCCGATTCCCATCATCGTTGCGCAGAGAAGGATAACCCAAATAGAAACGTGGAAACTCGGGATTACGCCCCCCAAAAGCAGGACAAGCGTGAATGCACCGATGAACTTTTGCCCGTCATTAGCGCCGTGGCTGAAGGCCATAAATCCTGCAGAAACGACTTGCAGTCTTCCAAAAAGCTTGCGCACGGTCTCCGGCCTCGCCTTTGCCCAAATATTGTAAATGAGCGCCATCAGAAAAAGACCGCCAAAACAACCGAGAAATGTCGAAAACAAAAGCCCGATGAGGACTTTTTGCCAACCTGCCCACAGCAAAACCTCCGGTCCCGCTGTCGCAAGACCCGCCCCGGTCAATCCCGCAATGAGTGCATGGGATTCACTTGTTGGTAATCCGTAAAACCAGGCTAAAGTACTCCAGAAAACAATTGCTACCATAGCGGCGCCCACGGTGTAAATATTAATGATCTCCGGACGGACGATTCCCTTTCCGATCGTTGCTGCAACGGCTGTACCCGACATCGTGCCAAGAACATTCAATACGGCAGCTAACAAAAGCGCACGGCCGGGCGATAAAACACGTGTCGAAACTACCGTAGCGATAGCGTTCGGAGCATCCGTCCAACCGTTCACAAATTCTGCCGCCAAGACCAAGCCGAGGACGGCAAGTAACATCGGGGAGAATTGGGCTGACATAAATTTTCTCTCTCGGAGGAATTAAGCGTTCTTAAGAGAAATGGATTCAAGTACGTTAGCCACATCGGCACACTTGTCTGCGGCACGTTCCAAATGATCATAAATCTCTTTAAATTTCAATACTTGAATAGGATTTGCGCCGTCATTCATAAGCGCCGCAATGGTGTGCCGAACGATTTGATCCACCTGGTTTTCAAGACTATCGACCGCTTTGCAATGCTCCAGAATGTTTTCATAATGAAGGTGGCTCATTTTGGAGATGGCCTTTTTTAACTCCTCGCCTGCCCGTACAAGCAAATCTATAATCTCAATCATCTCGGAAGTCGGTTTCTCAATACTGTACAGCACGAATCTGTCAGCCACCCCCCAAGCCATATCAATGATGTCATCAATGGTACAGGCCAGTTCATGAATGTCGTCGCGGTCAAGAGGCGTGACAAAAGTTTGGTTCAGCTTTTGAATCAGGTCGTGCGTAATCGTGTCCCCCTCGTGTTCATATTGCTTAACCTGGGAGGAATATTCTCGAAGCTGGTTATAATGAGTTACAAGGTGGTGTAGCGCCTTGAGTCCTTTTTCCATATTCAATGCCGCTTGTTCAAACATCTCATAAAATTTCTCTTCTTTGGGAATAAACGAAAATTTCATAGAATCTCCTATCCGTTCGCATGTTTAAAAAGCTAAAGGTAGACTTAAAATTGGTGAAATGATACACGCTTAGATATAAAGAGTCACCAGGATTTTATGGGTGCGGAACACGCGTGATTTTCGGAAGAGCAAATAAAAGCCAGGCAATACCCGCAACAAACCAAAATACCGCTCCGTGCGCCAAAAGTGAAAAAAATCTTTCGGGAAAATACGGAGCCGCAATGCGAAAACCAAGCGCTGACGCCACACAGAAAATGATTATTCTTAATGCCCAAATCCCATGCTGCAACCGGTGCGCCTGCCCTGCGTGGCTTAAGACTACTACGGTGGATACGGAAAAAATCATGAGGCTAAAACCCCCCACAAAAATAAAGTGGAGCATGGTTTTTTCTTGCTCCGGGAATAAAACAAGGGCCCACGAACCTATCACAATCATCCACATGGAAAGCCACAAAAATTTTGCATGCGCTCCCTCCGCTCTCGGAGGGAAAGGCAGTGAACCGGTCCAGACAAGTTCGGCCGTTATAATAACGGCTCTCAAGGCAAAACTTTGGACCTTCAGATCAAGCCCTTCAAGCCAAAAACTGATAAATAGTAAAATGCCGGCGGTAATATGCAAAATCATGCGCTGTCTGCGGATCCGCTTGGCGAACTCCAGGCTATGTCCTTCAAACGGCTTAACCAATAATTTTTGCCGGCCCATCAGCCTTGGAACAAGAAATCCACCTATGCCAAGAACGACGCAAATAATGAATCCCAGCTCGCTCATCTCCTCGCCAACTTCAAACATCCACACGGGCGTCCACCGCAGCCGTGCCGCCAAGTAGATAAGCGTTCCGACAACTCCGTGAAAAATTCCGAGCGGTATCCACACAAATTCCGTCGGCTCCCTTGCGGCCAATTCTTTGTGAAACCTGACTGCGACAAACCGTCCGATCGCCAGCAAAAACGCGATGTAAGAAAGACCGGCGCCCATCCAAATACCAAAACCCAGAAACAGCGCGATCGATATTAAAATAAAAGACATCAGCACAACTTCGGCAAGCGTTGCATGAGGAGCGCCGCTAAAACGCGGAATTGAAGTAAAGAGAAATCCGGCCGCGAAGCAGCCGAGATACACATGCATTTGAAGATAACTGTGAAAGTAAATCGAATAGGCGGGAAGAAGCCCGATTCCGTAAAAAAGCCAGTGACCGACGCCGATGAGACCAAACAGCATCCCGGCCGGAAAAAAAATTCTATACGGCTCGCGCAAAACTGCTGCTTGAACCTGTTTCAGAGACGAGCGCACGAAAGCGCTAATCACGCGGCTTTCGCCACGGCAAGATCCGCGACGACACGCGCAATGTCCATGGTGGTGATAATCCCCTTCAAATGGAATTTTCGATCGGTAACAAGCACGCGATGGATACGGTTGTGCACCATCGTTTTTGCCACTTCCGTTACCGGCGCATCTTCGCTCACGGATATGGTCCAGGGCGTCATAATGTCTTCTACGGTCCTCGTGTCGTCTTGGCGCGCGGTCTCCTCGGATTCACTGATATCTTCTACGTCGCCCATGCCGTCACCCGGATCCTTGAAGTACGGGGAAACGGCCCGTTTTTCCCGATCCTCAGCTTGATGGGTGGCGCTATCGCGCACAAGATCCGTTTCCGAAACAACACCGATCAGCTTTTCGCCGCCCTCCACGACCGGAGCGCCCGTGATATGCTCCATCTCAAAAAGCGAAGCCAATTCAGCCAATGTCATGCTGCCGCAAACCTTGACAACATTTGACTTCATAATATCTTTTGCTTTTAGATCCGTAATTTTCATTCCAATACCCTCCTCCAAACGAAGCATAGCCCGCCTCTGCTGCCTAAGCCGCCTCTTTAACCTTCAAACCGCAGCTCCGTTTTGTATGGACCGCCAAATTCAAAACGCTCTTTGGGAAAAACACGATTCTTGATTCCTCCATCGCCGCGGCCGAGACAGAATAAGGCTCAGCGCTCGCCAGCGCTTCCTCCCCAAATATTTCTCCCGGACCCAAAATCCTCTTTATGGTGTTTTTAGTCCCGTCGCGCTTCTCAAACAGCCCGACTTTTCCCGAACGTACCATATAAAGGCCATAGGCCCGGTGTCCTTTATAGAAAATTATTTGCCCCCTTCTGTAGTTCATAAACTCCTGATGCCGGAGTAAAGAAGGCATGTATTTCTTCAAGATTTCAAGCGGAATTGTTTTATGCATGACTTAACGCCTCCCGGCTTAAACAGTGCCGTCACAAATAAGTATCAGCCACACAACCGTATTAAGGTATGACAGGGGTCAAGAGGCAGATTGATCTTGATCAAGAAGCCGAAGTCATCGGATAGCCATAGATTGCGGACTTAAATTCCGCTGACAGAAAAGTTAATTTCCAGGTACAGGTTAAATCTCTTGGGTTGAATCTGAACCTCGTCTCTTCGCTGTGAGCATCCGGATGAAAAGTTGAACTGAGTTGCCAAGTACGCGCTCCTTTAACGTTAAAATACCGAGAGGACGATTAAGTTTCACACGGTCAATGTGAATACTTTTCAGCGTTCCCTTTCGGACTTCTTCCATAACCGTTTTGCTCGGAACGATTGAAATTCCGAGTCCCACTTCAACCGCTCTTTTCAAAGTATCAACATTATCATTGCTCATCCGAATTTCAACCTTAATTCCCATTTGATCGAGTACCCGGTCGATCGCCTCGCGCGTCGGGATCCCTCGATCAAATGCGATAAAAGATTCGCCTTGAATTCGCTCAAGACGGATACGCCGCCGTTTCGCAAACGGATGGTGTGGAGGCACGATTAAAACCAGACGGTCGCTTCCAAACGGAGTGACTTTGATCTTCGCGCGGACTTCAGGATAGGCAGCAATCCCCACATCAATTTTATTTTTGAGCACCAAATCATAAACGATGTCGGCACGTCGGTATTGAAGGTGAACGTGAATTTCAGGATACGTGCGGATGAATTTCTTGAGGAAAGGCGCAAGCTCATACATTCCAACGCTGTAGATCGTAGCGATCCGAATATCACCCCGCGGGATTTGCCTGGCCTCTGCAACCCGTAACTTCAAATTTTCACAATGAATAAGAAGGTCTTCGACATAGGGGAGCAGAAGGCTGCCTTCTTTGGTCAAGGTTACCCTGCGGGGAGCGCGATCGAAAAGTTTTACGCCCAGATCTTCTTCCAGGTGCTTGAGGTGGGTACTGATGGAGGGTTGGGTAAGAAAATTGAGCTTTGCTGTTTTAACAAAGCTTTTCTCATGCGCAATATCCCGGAAAATTTTAAGCTGCCGAATTTCCATTGATAGCAAATTATAATCATTGTAATATAAAAAATCAATTTGATTTATCTATCGCGCCGATCGAATAATTATTGTAGGCGCAAAACACCCGGAAGAAAGCAGGCCATAACGAAAAACAAGGCAGATAAGGGCAGCGTGACGCCGATCACAGAAAGTTCGAAATGGTTTGGAGTACTCTTAAGATGAATGGAGAAGTGGCTTCTTGTGCGGAAGAAGTTCTTCCTGAAACAGAAACACAAGATTAAGTAGCTCTGGTTGGAGAGAGGGGAAAAAGCAAGTGGAGAAACTTGAACGACAGGAAACTCTAGAGAACGTTATCGATCGACAACTGGGAAAGCGTTCTTTTCTAAAACTGGCGGGGCTCGGGATTTTTACCGCCGCAGTGGCTAGTCTGCCCTCCATTCTTAGCGAAGCCAGCGAAGAAACCGGCACGAACACAAAAAGGAAATTCCGCTACGGGATGGTTATTGATTTAAAGCGCTGCGTAAACTGCAAAGCCTGCACGGTCGCCTGTAAGCTGGAGAATAAGACCCCTCCCGGCGTTGTCTACAATCCGGTCATTGAGGAGGAGATCGGCGAGTTCCCCTACGTCCAGCGCCGCTGGTTCCCCAAACCGTGTTTCCACTGTGATAATCCGCCGTGCACGAAGGTCTGTCCGGTGACTGCGACGTACAAGCGAGAAAAAGACGGCATTGTCATTGTGGACTACGACGCCTGCATCGGCTGCCGTTACTGCATCACCGCCTGCCCTTACGGAGCACGCTACTTCGATTTCGGCGAAAACTATCCTGCTCAACAGACCGAGTATGGCCGGGTTCCCTCGCCTGAATTTCATGGCGCGCATGGACTTCGGCGGGAAGGCAAAAGTCCTGTGGGCAACGTTCGCAAATGTACTTTTTGCCTTCATCTTCAGGATGAAAATGGCAACTATACGAGACCCCCAGCGTGTTCGGAAACATGCATGTCTAAAGCAATCCATTTTGGAGACCTTGCGTCCCAAGCCGGTGGTTTATGCGTGACACACGAAGGCTGTAATTTGAAACAGCTTCTGGTCGAACGCAAATGGATCCGTTTGAAAGAAGAACTGGGTACCGAACCCATGGTCTACTACTTACTGTGAGGTAACGCGACTATGAAATCACGATATGGTTTGATGGGTTGGGTACTGTGGGGTGCGTTGCTTACGCTTGGTTTGGTCGGGGTCTGGCAAAGATTTACCTATGGACATCACTTGGCAAACTATGGTTCCTTCATACCGTGGGGCCTCTGGGTTGCTGCGTACATCTATTTCGTGGGCCTCTCGGCGGGGGCGTTTCTCTTGTCATCTTTGGCCTATATCTTTAAGGTGAAGGCTTTGGAAGCCATAGGCCGGCTGGCTTTGGTCGTCGCAACGATCACCCTTTTCATGGCTTTGCTGTCCATCTGGTTTGATATCGGCCATATGGAACGGTTTTGGTATGTATTCACACGGCCCAACTTTTACTCGATGATGGCTTGGATGATTTGGATGTACACGGCATATTTTCTCTTGTTGCTCGCAGAGCTCGGCATCGCCTTTTGGGTTGCGCCGGCAAAAGGAGAGAGGTGGTTGCGGGTCTTGGGAGTGCTAGGGGTACCATTGGCCATTGCCTTTCACGGGGGCGTAGGTGCCCTTTTTGCCGTCGTGGGTGCGCGATCGTATTGGCACTCGGCCCTTTTCCCGATTCTCTTTTTGACGGGGGCTCTAACCTCGGGAACAGCGTTTCTTTTGGCGGTTGTGGCAAGGTTCTGGCCTGACTGTGGGGAGGGACGCAGGCAATTGGTGCGCTTGTTGTCTCAAATTACGTTGGGCATGATTCTTTTGGATCTCCTGCTGGAGTGGTCGGAGATCTCTGTTCCACTGTGGGGCAATGTGGCACCGCACGTGGAAGGACTTCATATCATGCTGTTTGGGCCGTTCTGGTGGGTATTTTGGATTGGGCATTTGCTTTTGGGAAGTCTCGTACCGATTTACTTACTCGCCCGCCATCCCGACAATCCCAAATGGGCGGGATTGGGGGGCGCGCTTGCGGCAATTTTCTTCATGACCGTGCGATTGAACATCGTGATCCCGGGTCAGGTTGCCTCAATCCTGCCTGGTCTGGAAGGCGCCATCCAGCATCCACGGTTGACTACGTTCTACGTGCCGAGCGCGCACGAATGGCTCGTGCTGGCATTTGTGGTGGCGGTCGGGATTTTGATGTTCGCTGTAGCCAAGCGCCGGTTGGCCCTCTTTGGATCCGCAAGTGAGGTGAAACGATGAACCATCTACCGAACCGTCGGGAATTTCTTAAACTTGGTGGTGCTGCCAGCGCTGGATTATTGGGTAGCGGAGTCCTGCGGCCGATCTCGGCATTGGCGAAAGAGGAACTCGAACGCGGACCTTACGACGGCGGCACGTGGATCCCCTCCTGCTGCCACATGTGCGGCGGAACCACGGGCATCATGTGTCAGGTGGTAGATGGCCGATTAGCCCGGATCAAGCCGAATGACAACAACCCAGTGGGATTTAGCAACATCTCGGATGACTTTTTCGCCAATGCGGCCAAGGAAGGCGCGGTGATGTGCCCCAAAGGCAACGCCGGCATCATGGCGCTCTATGATCCGGACCGTGTGAAACAACCGCTCAGGCGCACAAATACGCAGAAAGGCATCGGCGTGGATCCGCATTGGAAAGCCATATCGTGGGAGGAGGCCTACAGCGAGATCGTTTCGCGTTTAAGAGCGCTCAGGGACGGGGGCGAAGCGCACAAGCTAGAGTGGTTTTCCGAAGATCACTGTTTTACCCACATCCAGAGTGATTTCTGCAAGCTCTTTGGAACGCCAAACTATAACATGCACTCGAATACCTGCGATACCGGCCGCAAGGCCTCCTTCAAAATTTTGATGGGGGATGAGCGGCCGTTGATTGACGCCATTAACTCCAAATTCATGCTTATCTTCGGCTGGAACCCTCTGTCGGCGACAAAGTGGTCGCATCTGCCGCGCATCATCACCCGTGGGATCGAACGAGGAGCGAAGCTGGTGATCGTTGATCCCCATCTGTCCTACACCGCCTCCAAAGCCCACGAGTGGGTGCCGATCCGCCCTGCTACTGATGGGGCTCTGGCGCTGGCCATGGCACATGTGATCGTAAACGAGGGGCTCCAGGATCAGGCGTTCATCGACGAGTGGGTTACGGGATTTGACCAGTTCAAGGACTATGTCAAAGACAAGACCCCCCAGTGGGCGGAGGCGATCACGGCGGTTCCCGCTGAGCGGATTGAGCGCTTGGCGCGAGAGTTCGCGACAACCAAACCTGCGCTGGTGGATGTGTGGTCCGGCGCTCATCATACCAACGGTGTCTACGCAGGATGGGCGATCGGCGCGTTGGCCGTCATCACGGGAAACATCGAAAAGCCTGGGGCTTTGGTGCTGCCTGAGAAAAAGGGTAACAAGCACATCGAAGTTGAACCTGATGATGCGTCCAAACAGACGCTCCAGCAGCCGCGCTTCGATGGCGGCAAGGATAAATGGCCGTACTTCCACAGTTCCGGCGTCTACGCGGAGATTATCAACCGCCTGGTGGACGGCAAGGGCCCGTACCAGCCGAAGATGGCGATGATCGTGTTCCAGAACTTGCTGATGTCCGTGGTGGGCACAAAGAATGCCGAGGAAGCTTTGAAGAAGCTGGAGTTTATTGTCGCGGTGGACACTATGCTGAGCGAAACCGCGCAGTTTGCCGACATCGTGATCCCGGGGACAACTTACTTGGAGCGCTACGACCTGAACACCCACTGGGTCACCTGGCCGGTCTTGGGGCTTCGTCAGCCAGTGGTAAAACCGCTCTTCGGCCAGCCGGCGGAATACGAGTTCGTCTGCGAGCTGGGTCGCCGACTCAACCTTAAGGAAGGAAACGGCCATGACGTCTTTTGGATCGGCCGCATGTCGGGTGAGCGCATTGAGGATAAGACGCGGTGGTACGAGGAATTCCTGAGCAAAGAGCTCAAGGAGGGTGAACCCAAAATCACTCTGGAAGAACTCAAGGCACTCCCTGGAGCGACGTGGGTCAGCGCGAAAGGCACGAGGTATAACAAGCACCTGGATATGATTCCTCCGGAAAAGTTGGCCGATGCCTTAACCGAAGGAAACTTGGTGTTCTCGAAGAAGAAAGATGGTTCCAAGGATAAGCAGATCGGTATGCTCAGGCCTGATGGTACGGTGGTACGCGGGTTCTTCACCCCATCCGGCAAACTGGAACTTTATGCAGGCAAGCACGAGACAAAGAAAGATGCGGATGGTAACCCCCTGAAACTGCTGCCGGTCTATGAGCCGCGCGCATGGCAACCGTCGCCGGAGTTTCCGCTATTCCTGATCAACTGGAAGGAGGCCTCGCAAACGCACTCCCGCACACAGAACAACGCTTTCTTGGCCGAGCTAAAAAGTACCGACGGGCTAAGGATAAACACCAAGACAGCTGCGAAATTGGGTGTTAAGCATGGTGATTTGGTTTGGGTCGAGTCTCCTTTCGGAAAAGTACAGATGAAAGCCGAACTGACGGAGGGCATTCATCCGCAAGTCGTAGGCACCCAGCACGGCTGGGGGCATTGGGCGATGGGCCGGCTCGCCAAAGGCCGCGGCGCCCATACCGGGTTTCTCGCCCAGACCAAGGCTTGTCCACTTTCCGGTCAGTCCCTGAATAAGGAGATTTGCGTTCGTGTCTACCCAGGTTGAGGAAAAACCAACGGTCTACTTTTTATTTTCCCGCCTTTTTCGTAAGGCCCCAGACCCGCCGCTTCTTAACAAAATCGAACCCTTCTTTGAAGAGACTGATTTGGCAAGCAAAGCAGAAATAATCGCGGTCGAATACACCTCACTTTTCGTAGCTCCTGGCGATTATTACATTCCTCCTTATGAGTCTTTTTACTGCGATACACTCGCCATTAACATGTCAACTGCGGATTCTCCTTATTTTCAGCCGCAGTGCTTCCCGGAGGAAACCAAAGGTTTTCTCTACGGATCTTCAACAAGAGCAGTTGAGAAGGCTTACCGTAAAGCCAGTTTTGAGATCGATGCCAACTTCCACGATCTTCCAGATCATTTGGCTTGCGAACTCGAATTTATGGGAAGGCTTTATGAGAATCATAAGTTCGACGAGGCCAAGACTTTTTTCGAAAAGCATCTGGGGCGCTGGAGTTTCGAGTTTCTTCAAAAAGTCGAGATGCAGACGGAATCTATTTTTTACCAAAAGGCCGCGACGAGCCTCAAACAGTTTCTCAATCATGAAACTCAAAGCTTTAAGCGAAGTGTCTTATTCCAGAAGAATGCCGTCAAAGCATCACGCGTAATGCCGATAAATTAGACATCAAATAGTTTTCAATAAACAGCCTCAACAAAAAATAAAAGGGGGGAAAAACGATGAAAGATACAAGCCAAAGAATTATTATTGCGACTTTTTCCTTACTCTTCTGTTTTCCAATAGGTCTTAGGGCAGATGCCGGGTTTCAGCCGAATGAACCAGTAGTGATGAAGCGTCTCGACGAGCTTTCGGGTCAGATTCACGAACTTCAAGCTCTCGTGAAAAATCAAAATGAGGTGATTGAGAGCCAAGCCTCCGAGATTGAATCCCTGAAAAAGGCCCGCGAAGGTCAGCCGGTGGTTTCTATTCCCGCCCCAGCAGGAGAAGGAAAAAAACCAGTAGAGGTTCCTTCCTGGCTTGAGGGACTTGCCTATGACGGGAGCTTCAGGCTTCGTTACGAAGCTTTTGACCAATCGCCAAACCGGGCGGACCGAAACCGTTTCCGCGGCGCTCTCAATTTTGGACTAAAAAAAGATTTGGGCAAGGACTTCCTCGTGGGGTTTCGCCTGGGGACGGGCGAACCGAACACCACAAATGGTTCCGAGGGGCTTAACGTCGATCCGACCTCGGGCAACCAGACGTTTACGAACAAATTTAACTTCAAAAATATCTGGATACAAGAAATGTACGCCCGCTATATGCCTTCTTATCTTGAGGGTCTTGGTCCCATTCGCAAAGCCGAGTTTGGCGGCGGTAAGTTTCCCAATCCCCTTAAGGATTATTCAACTTCAATTGTGTGGGATCACGATGTAAGACCCGAAGGCGCTTACGAAAAGATTGAAGTAGGCGTTTTAAAAGATGCGGGTGCCTTGGAGGACCTTTCGTTCACTGTACTTCTCTCGCAATTTATTTTGGGAGAGGTAGGCACGCTTCACGGTGATCAGGAAATGTATGGCTACACGGGCGCTTTGGATGCCGATGTGAACGTTGGTCTTGAGAAACCGATGCATTATCGTGTCGCTGCCAACGTCTATGACTTTGTCGACATCGAGGATAATGTTTTCATTGGGGCAACAAGTTTGGCACGTACCAATACATCGAATGCGGCCGGCACACTTGCCCAAGATGACTGGAACATTCTCCAGCTTTATCAGGAAGTATCGTTTAAAGATTCGCCGATCATCGGTAAACCTGTCAAGCTTTGGTTTGACGTAGCGGGCAATGCCGAGGGAAGCCATGTGGACGGAACGGTGAATTCAAACGAACGGAAGGCTTGGTCATTCGGCGGAAAGCTCAACAAACTGGATAAAAAGGGTTCTTGGGAAGCGGGATATCAATACTTCCGCATTGAGCCCAACGCAGTGGTTGCCGCATTTAACGAGAGTGATCTTGGGCTAGGTTTTACCGACAAGGTAGGAAGCAAAATCTGGAGCGGTTACGGTCTTACGGACAATCTTGCATTAAACTTTACGATGTGGTTTGTTGACGATCTGACGCAAAATGCAGGCAATGACAACGTTGATCGATATCAAACGGACTTGACGTGGAAGTGGTAGGCAATATGTCGAACTCAAAGAAGCGGCACATCGAGATGATTATTTCGGTTTCCGCTTTTTTGGTGTTGAGTTTTTCTTCCTCCGTGTTTGCCACGGCCAGCGGTTTGAATAACATTCCCACGGCCGACATTCCGCCCAAGCGTACCGTGGTGCTACAAGAATTCACAACCTGGGGAAGAGAGCCGAGCAAGCCAAAACACACGGTTGGCTTCAAAACAAGTTTTTTTGACCTGATTGAATTTGGAATGGATCGGCAGGTGGGGACAGGCCATCCTGGCGGCGTACTTTTTCAGGCAAAAGTACGTTACGATTTTAAAAGAGATGGGTGGCCTATTCCCGCCGCCGGGGTAGCCAACGTTGCTTTTGACGCGGACGGGCGTAAGCGCAGTGGACTGCCATTTCCTTATCTGGTACTTACGGAGGACCTGAAACTACTCCGTGCTCATGTAGGTGTTGATTTCCAGGAAGATGGTGAAGGTGTTTTCTTCGGTTTTGACGGCAAACCGCTTCCAAAAGCACTTTCCGGTCTCACGCTTAGAACCGATGGAATTATGATTAACAATGCTCAGGATCTTCTCTATAGCGTCGGATTCATCTATGAACCCGGCTGGAAATTTCCCTTCAATGTTGCCGTTGAATCATGGTATTCATTCTCAAGCGCCGGTTCAAACGATGACGATTCCTTCCTGCTGAAGCTGGACTACATCATTCATTTCTAAAGATTTCCTCGCCGAGACCGTGGCAAACGACAAATAAAACTTACGTAAATTTGTACATCTGAAGGGCGCGAATGTACCGCGCACGTTCGTAAGCCCGGGGATTCTCGCACTTCATGCGGCTCATACTGCCCTGCATCTGCCGTTCGTCATTGCGGGCTGCCGTGTTTTTTAGCGAGCCCGTGCCGGTCGCTGACATATTTCTGCTTCGGTCTAAAAAAGTATTGACTTTTTCATAGTTACATCTAATATTTACGCATGATCCCGCGTACCATTTCACAAACGGTCCGAACGGTCCTTGAGCGCTACCACAAGATGGCATTCTTAAGCGGCCCCAGGCAGGTCGGGAAAACCACGCTTGCGCAATCTTATCAAAAGAAATTCCCGCAGAGTTTTTACTTCAACTGGGATGACCTCCGCCACCAAAAGATGCTTCTGAAAGATCCTTATTTCTTTGAGAAGCAAAACCGCAACCCTGCCAAGCCTTTTCTTGTCGTGCTGGATGAAATCCACAAATATTCCAGGTGGAAAAATTATCTCAAAGGGGCCTTTGACAGTTTCAAAGACGAATTTCTTTTTCTAATAACGGGAAGCGGCCGTCTGGATTTATTTAAAAAAGGAGGGGACAGCCTCCTCGGCCGGTATTTTAGCGTAAAGCTTTTTCCGTTAAGCGTGGGCGAGCTGGAAGAATCTTTTCCGTCCTTAGCGGATTTTAAGTCCCGGTTTCATGAAGTGCCGGCGCCATCCAAGTCCAGGCGGGAAGCGTACGAGCAGCTTTTTGAAATGAGCGGTTTCCCGGATCCTTTTTCGAAAGCCGAGAAAAACTTTTACCATCTCTGGCATAAGGAACGAAAGTCTTTGCTTCTTAGAGAAGATATTCGAAACGCGAGCTACATCCGCGAAATCTCGCTCCTCGAGATGCTTTCGCACCTCATTCCCGAACGGGTAGGAAGTCCCTTATCTTTGAACGCGCTTCGTGGAGATGTGGGAGTGGCTTTTGAAACGATTCGGGACTGGATACTTCTGCTTGAGCAATTTTATTACCTCTTCCGCCTGACCCCCTATTCACGGAAGGTAGCGCGTTCCTTGAAAAAGGAGGCTAAAGCTTATTTGTATGATTGGGTGGAAATCGAGGAACCCGCCTTCCGGTTCGAAAATCTTTGCGCGCTGCATTTGTGGAAAGCTGTCCATGTCTGGCAAAGTCAGGGGGAGGGAGAAGTTTCGCTTCACTACCTTCGGGACAAGGAGAAGCGGGAAGTCGATTTTGTTCTTGCGCATAAAAACAGTCCCGTTTGTTTAATCGAATGTAAGGCCGCTCAGGAGGAGCTTTCTCCTTCACTCGTATATTTCCAGAAGAAACTGGAAATTCCCGTGGCCGTCCAGCTTGTCCACCAGCCGGGTATTTGTAAGAAAATCAAGGACGGAAAGTTGGTACGCTGGGTTGTTTCCGCCGACCGGTGGCTTGCGCTTTTGCCTTAGACAGCAACGGGCGCCTGCTTTAAGCCGCCTGCCACAAACCCAACAAGTATCAAACCATATCCGTGAGCTTTTTCATCACTCCGTTTTTCCCGCTAATTTTTCTTGTAGTGCTGTAAGTTCCTGGATATCCCCTTGATCGGCTTTGTGAAGAGTTTTAATGTATTCACGACGGAAAGTTTTTCCGATGAAGATTTCGTCTTCGGGCCAGAAGATAAGAGGCTTTCGCTTTTGCATGAGGAAAATGTTGGCCGCCAGTCGCGCCCAGCGGCCGTTCCCGTTCCGAAAAGGGTGGATCCAAACAAGCTTGTGATGAATTCTCGCCGCGATTTCGCTTTGCCGCATCTTTTCTTTAAGCCACGTTTCGTAGTCCCCTTCAAACTGCTTTATTTCCTGCGAAATCTTGTGTACCGGAACCCCTACCGATAGTTCGGTTGTTCTAAACTGCCCTGCCCATTCCCAAACGGCGCCAAACATTTCGCGGTGAAGTTCCTTCAGCCACAGTGCCGTAAAAGGTGCCTTTTTCTCCGAAGGCGGCTGGGTCAAATATTTTAGCGCCGCTTCGTTGATATTGGAAAATTCAAGCGCATTCAACTGCTCTCTGGTCTTCACGCCCGAAGGAATGAGTCCGTCGAGATCATCTTCTCCGACCGGCGCAGCGCCTTGCGGTATTTTAGGCATTTTCATTTCGACCGGATGCCCAAAAAGCAGAGCGATGCTTCTTTAATATTTCCTGCTGAAGCCGCTCGATCTCACGCGCGCGCACTTTTTGCCCGGGACTCTGAAGTTCCATGGCCATGTTGCCGGAAGAAATTTTCACTAATTTTTCAGCTAACCGCCGGCTCCATGCTTTCATGTCTTCTTCCACGAGAGCAACAGGAACAAACGTAACCGAAAGCTGGCAGCCAAGACCTTTGGCCATTTTCTTAAGCGTGGACAAACGAACGCTTCCCGTCGTGTCATTTTCAATACGCGCAATGACATGCTGGTGCGAGCCCGAGCGAGCGGCAAGTTGTTCTTGAGTCATCCCCAGCTCTTTCCTAACCTGCTTGAGCTGCTTACCCGGCAAAAACCATGTATCCGTAAATATAGTGTTTTTGCGATATTTCATACATGAAATATACCACATTAATCATATTAATTGAAGGCAGCTTTTGAATTTTACCTAAGTGCTTTAATCGGAAGAGGATACTACTTTCTTTCCCTGCTCCTCCCAGATAGCCGCCATGGATTGGTACATGCGCCATCGGGCTTCAACTTCCTCTTTGGCCTCCCGCTCGAGCCGCTTTGCCTCTTCAGGCCGGATTTTCTGGAGCATCTTAAACCGGTTTTCCATTTGAAAATATTCTTCCAAGTTTCTTTTCGGCGGACGCGAATCCAGAAGAAGCGGATTCTTTCCCGCCTTGGCCAAATCCGGGTTAAATCGATAAAGCAGCCACTGCCCTGTTTCGACAGCCGCTTTATGATTCTGCATGGCCGTCGTCATGTTTATGCCGTGGGCAATGCAATGGCTATAGGCAATAATCAGCGCGGGCCCATCATAAGCTTCCGCTTCCAGAAAAGCTTTTAAAGTCTGCTCGTCGCGCGCGCCGAGCGCCACCTGAGCGACATATATATTCCGGTAAGTCATAGCTATAAGCCCCAGATCTTTTTTCGATGCCGCCTTGCCCCCTGCCGCGAACTTTGCCACCGCCGCCCGCGGCGTGGCCTTGGACATCTGCCCGCCGGTATTGGAATAAACTTCGGTGTCCAGCACAAGCACCTTTACATTCTTACCACAGGCTAAAACATGATCAAGTCCTCCGTAACCGATGTCATATGCCCAGCCGTCGCCGCCCACAATCCAAACGCTCTTCCGGACAAGATAATCCGCCAGCACAAGCAGCCGCCGTGCTTCTGGAGAATCGACGCTCCCAAGCTTAGCCTTCAATAGAGCGACCCGCTCCCGCTGATCGTAAATGCCGGATTCATCTTTTTGATCCGCAAGCAGAATCGCTGTTGCGAAATCGCGGCCTATGATATCGGAAACGCGTTTGACCAAATCCCTTGCCTGCTCTGCCTGCTTGTCCACGGAAAGCCTCATCCCCAAGCCAAATTCGGCATTATCTTCAAAGAGAGAATTGGACCACGCAGGCCCCCGGCCCTCGTTATTTTTCGCCCAGGGCGTCGTCGGCAAATTCCCTCCGTAAATGGAGGAACAGCCCGTTGCGTTCGCAACAAGCAATCGGTCGCCGAAAAGCTGCGTGAGCAACTTGAGGTACGGTGTTTCGCCACAGCCGGCGCATGCGCTTGAAAATTCAAAGAGCGGCTGTTGAATCTGCTGATAGCGGATCACCTGGGGATTCATGCGCCGCCGGTCAAACTCGGGAAGCGTCAGGAAGAAATCCCAATTCTCACTTTCAGCCTCCCTCAAAGGCTCCTGCGGCATCATATGAATGGCTTTAAACCTGGTTTCCGACTTGTTCTTTGTGGGACAAATGTCTACGCAAATTCCGCAGCCGGTGCAATCTTCAGGCGCTGCCTGGATCGTATACTGCATATCTTGGAATTCGCGGTCACGAAATGCGGTAGATTTGAATGCCGCCGGCTTACAGGCCAGAAATTCCGGGTCGTAGACCTTAATTCGAATGACGCCGTGCGGACACACAAGAGCGCACTTCCCGCATTGAATACAAACCTGGGGATCCCAAACGGGAATTTCCTGGGCAAGATTACGTCTTTCCCAACAAGTTGTACCCGTAGGATACGTGCCGTCCTTCGGAAGCGCGCTTACGGGGACGTCGTCCCCCCGTCCCACAATGATTTCTTCCAAAACATTTCGGACAAAAGGCGGCGCTTTCTCCGAAACCGGACGTTTGCCGTCAGGAAGCGTTTCGAGCCCGGAAGGCGGTTTTACCTCATGCAAATTCTCGAGCGCCGCATCTACCGCCCGCAAATTCATGTCAACCACCTCGGCGCCTTTTTTTCCGTACGTTTCCTGAATATGCCGCTTGATTTCATTCATAGCCGCTTCCTTTGGCAAGATTTTGCTCAAAGCAAAAAAACAAGTTTGCATGATCGTGTTGATCTTGCCGCCTATGCCGAGCTCGTGCGCTACTTTAAATGCGTCGATGACATAAAAGGAAAGCTTCTTATTGAGAATTTCTTCGGCGGTCTGGCAGGGCAAATGATTCCAGACATGGTCCAGGGCGTGCGGCGTATTCAGAAGAAATGTTCCCTCCGGAATGGCATTCTCCAACATATCGTATCTCTCCAGAAGAGAAGGATGGTGGCAGGCGATAAAATGGGCTTTCGAAATCAAATAGCTTGACCGAATGGGACAGGGCCCGAAACGTAGGTGAGAAACCGTTACGGCACCGGCCTTACGCGAATCATAAACAAAGTATCCCTGCGCGTATCCGGACGTATTTTCGCCGATGATTTTGATGGAATTCTTATTGGCGCCCACCGTACCGTCCGATCCCAGGCCATAAAAAAGCGCCCGGATCGTATCGGGCGGTTCGAGGGAAAAGTGTTTGTTGTAGTCAATGCTGGTGTGTGTTACATCATCTTTGATCCCGACGGTAAAATGTATCGGTTTCCCGCCCACCGGTATATGTTCAAACACGCCCTTGGCCATGGCCGGCGTAAACTCTTTGGAGCCTATCCCATATCTGCCCCCAAACATTTTCGGCGGCTCTCGAAATCCGGCCCGGCCATTTCCAAATCCTTCCAGAATTGCGGCAGCACAGTCCAGATAAAGCGGCTCTCCCGCGCTTCCGGGCTCTTTGGTGCGGTCAAGAACCGCTATGGCTTTAACGCTTTTGGGAAGCGCCGCACAAAAACGTTCCGAATCAAAGGGCCGGTAAAGCCGCACCTTGACCACCCCGACTTTTTCTCCCAATGCATTCAGATAATCCACCGCCTCATGAGCGGCCTCGGCCCCCGATCCCATCATAACCATCACTCTTTCTGCATCCGGCGCGCCGTGATAATCAAATAGGCGGTAAGCCCTGTCTGTGCGAGCGGCCAGCTTATCCATTGCTTTCTGAACGATATTCGGACAGGCGGCATAAAAAGAGTTCACTGTCTCGCGGGACTGGAAATAAATATCGGGATTCTGCGCTGTTCCGCGCAAGACCGGCCGGTCGGGCGAAAGAGATCTCAATCGATGCGCTTCAATCAGCTGTTCGTCGATTAAAAAGCGGATATCCTCGTCGTCCAGGATTTCAATTTTTGAAATTTCATGCGAAGTGCGAAATCCGTCAAAAAAATGAAGGAAAGGAATACGCGATTCCAGACTGGCCGCCTCCGCAATCAGGGCAAGGTCAGCAGCTTCCTGAACGGCATTCGAACAAAGCATGGCAAACCCGGTCCCGCGCGCAGCCATGACATCGCTGTGATCGCCGAAAATAGAGAGGGCCTGCGTCGCAACCGCGCGCGCGGCGACATGAAAGACCGCCGGCGTAAGCTCGCCGGCGATCTTAAACATGTTCGGGATCATCAAGAGCAGCCCCTGGGAAGACGTAAACGTTGTTGCCTTCGAGCCGCCCTGGAGAGCGCCGTGCACCGCGCCCGCCGCGCCGCCCTCGCTTTGCATTTCCACAACCAGGGGAACCGATCCCCAGATATTCTTTATTCCCCCGCTGGACCACGCATCCGCCAGTTCTCCCATGGTAGAGGCCGGCGTGATGGGATAGATCGCGATGACTTCATTTAACCGATAGGCTACGCGCGCAACCGCTTCATTGCCGTCCATGGTCATCTTTGTTTTACAGTTCGATGCTATCGTCGAATTTGCATCCATCACTGCATTTCCCACAAAAAATTAGTTTTCTCTGGCGTCTTTTCCATTATGTTTCTCTCCTTCATTAGATAGTCTCAAGATAGTCTCGGGCACAAAGCGGGAAGACGCTATGAGGTGAAGCAAAATATGAATTGATCTTGGTCAATTCATATAACTTGTTCGGATAGAATAACTTAATGAGAAAAACTAAAAGGCGGGAGTTGCCAGAGCGGCCAACTCGTCGGACTTCAGGATCAAAATCTTGTGGTCTTCTTCGGTGATGATGCCTTCCTGTTTAAACTCGCTAAGCAGTCTGACGGTCGTCTCCATAGTGGCACCGATGGCCTGGGATAATTCGTCGCGGGTAAGACTTAGGTTTAGACGAACACCCTTCTTGTCTTTCTGCCCGAATGACCCCCGCAAGCTTAAAAGCATCTCGGCCAAACGCCGCCGGGCGCTTTTAAAGGTTTGGTCAAGCAATTGCTCGTGGGACTTTATGGTCTCGACACTTAAACGGCTCAAAACGGCCATGGCCAATTCCGGACTTTTCTTTAGAAACGCCAAGAACCCGTTTTTCTCCAGAAAGCAGATATGCGCGTCTTCGATAACTTCTGCTGTGTACTGTTCGTTCTGCCCGCTGAAAAGAGACGCATAACCGAGAAGCGCGCCCACCCCGGATATCTTTAGAATACGCTGCTTCCCCTCTTCCGTTGTCTTGTAAAGTTTCACCTTTCCCTCGCTTATGCAATAAATACCCAAAGCCGGATTGCCTTCATAAAAGACAATTTGGTGTTTCTTGTAAACGTTGGTGGTTTGCACCTGTTCAAGCTGCCTCAGTTTCTCTTCCGGCAGGCCGGAAAAAACGCTTGCCGAAGAGGCCGGGCAAATCGTGCACTCCATCTTACATTTCACTTCGTGGTTCCTTGTCTTAATGCCCTGTGCGATTAATTCAAACCTTTTTACGCAAATATGTTACACGATTGAATCCGGAAAACAAAGGCTGAATTCACCTCGAAATTTCACTCGCCGATTACTTTTACCAATACGCGCTTTTTCCGCTGTCCGTCAAATTCCGCATAGAAAATCTGCTCCCACGGCCCGAAATCCAGTTTTCCGCCGGTAACGGCAACGACCACTTCCCGCCCGAAAATTTGTCTTTTAAGGTGCGCATCGCCGTTGTCTTCGCCGGTTTGGTGGTGGCGGTATTTCTTCACATCGTACGGAGCAAGTTTCTCGAGAAATTCATCAAAATCCTGAATGAGCCCGGATTCATCGTCATTGATGTACACACTTGCTGTAATGTGCATCGCGTTAACAAGGCAAAGACCTTCCTTTATCCCGCTCCGCCGCAGAACTTCTTCCACTTGCAGTGTAATATTGAGATACTCGCGCCGCTTTTTCGTATTAAACCACAAATGTTCCGTAACCGCTTTCATGTCAATTCTCCTCCCTTAAAGAACTTTTCAAGCATTGCTCGTTTCGCAGAAGTATATCCTTACCAACCGCAAATACAAAGAACATTGACAGGGGAGTGGCACCGCTGGACCAAGCGGCCGACCGCCACCGCTCGAACAAACGGCGCCCGTAGCAACTGCCTAAAGTGGGACAGACCCCTAACGGATTACGCCTTGACGAACCGAGTTTGGTCAGGTACCATTCGTTTTAGAAAGTCCCTAAAATTAAGGACTTAGTAAAATGGAATATCTCACGTTTTCGTCTCAAATTAAAAAGCACAAACTTCTCATCTTCACTCTTCGCGACGTTAAGAATCTCTTCCCCAACGAACATGAGAAAACAATCAAAAACAATCTCAGCCGCTGGGTTTCCAAAGGGTATTGCGGACGGCTGAGAAGGGATTTATATGAATTTACAGAACCAGGATCGGATCGCGACATTCCTGATCTATACGTGGCCAATAGGCTGTATGAGCCTTCCTATGTTTCGCTTGAAACGGCACTCTCTTTTTACAGCATAATTCCAGAGGTTGCTTCTGCCGTGACATCTTTGACGACACGCCCAACCCGGGCATTCCGCAATAAATACGGATCTTTTTATTTTAGAACGTGCAAACCGGAGGCGTTTCTGGGTTACCACATCGTTTCTTACGAGGGCTTCAAAGTAACCATGGCGGTGCGTGAAAAGGCATTAGCTGACTTTATCTATTACCGTCTGCGCTCTGGTCTTACTTTGAATTTGAGCGAGGAGCGCCTCGATAAAAAGATTTTACGCCGCTTGAATTGGAAAAAGGTTTTACGCTACGGTTCATACTTCAATGACAAGACCATTTCAACACTTAAGCAATGCAGGGGATATGCCCAATGCTAACGCTTGAGTATCTGCTAGAAGAAGCTAAGCACAATGGACTTCCAATCGTAAAGAGGCGAGGCATTGTCAGGGAATACCTACACGTCATTATCCTTGCCAACCTATACAGAACCAAGATTGCAAAGAGCATGTTCTTCACAGGCGGTACCGCTTTGAGGTATTTCTACTCGCTGCCACGTTTTTCAGAGGATT
Organism: Candidatus Omnitrophota bacterium; assembly: GCA_016206925.1. Classification (GTDB taxonomy): domain Bacteria; phylum Omnitrophota; class Omnitrophia; order Omnitrophales; family JACQQS01; genus JACQQS01. The sequence continues at coordinate 4,732 of JACQQS010000073.1, read as the reverse complement.
TGGATTTCGATACACCTGGACTTACACTCCAGAAGCTTAAATCTGCTGTAGACGATGTGGTATTTGGATTAAAAAAAGAAGGTTTTGCCCCGGAGGTTTCCTTTGAGGAGAGGGGCCGTCTCATTTGGGTTGAATTGCATTTCAAAGATATCGCAAGGTTATACAGCCTTACGGATCAAAGAAATGTCGATGTGATGATTAAACTCGATATCTATCAGCCCAAATGGAAGCTGGATACCGAATCAGGCGTGCTTAGTTTATATGGTTACAACTTTTCCGCTGTTTTACTACATCGAGCTTATTTATTTTCCGAGAAGATTCTTGCCCTTCTAAACAGGGGAAGGGGAAGGGACATTTATGACACGCTTTATATGCTCAAAAGGAAATTTCCTAGTAGTGATGAGGTGCTCAAGGCTAATAAATTGTCGGGCACCGCGACGGAAATTATTTTAAATCGCTTGGAGAAATTTTCCAAAAAAGAATTGAGAGTTCTCGCGAACCAGATTAAACCTTTCTTGTTTAAGGAGGATGACGTTGAACTTGTCTTAAACGCGCATCAATATGCGAAGAAATTTCTAAGCTAAGTATTCACAAAAAGTCTTAGCGCATTTAATCGTATATTGGTTTACTGGTTTTACTTGACACAATTGAGGTAGCGATTTACCTTACTTGAAATAAATAATTACCTTAATTGATTTGTTTTGCTGCTTCAAAAGGTTAAGATGCGATTGCCCTGGAGAGACCTGGAACATGCGCGTACTCATCATCGAGGATGAGAAACGGGTTGCGAGCTTCATGCGGCGGAGTCTTCTTGAAATTGGCTACGCAGCGGACTGCGCTTATGATGGCGAGGAAGGTCTTAAAATTGCCCAGGGAACGCCTTATGATGCGATCATCTTGGACCTTATGCTGCCGAAGCTTGATGGGTCGGCACTTTTAAAGACCCTGCGCAAGTTGGGTATCGCAACGCCCGTATTGGCAGTGACCGCAAAAGGCACCGTACACGATCGAGTCGCTGGGCTGAACCATGGCTGTGATGACTATTTGGTTAAGCCTTTTGCGGTTGCGGAACTTATTGCACGGGTAAGGTCCCTGCTGCGCCGCAGAACGCCCAAGACAAGCACGCTGCAAGTTGCCGATTTGGTTTTGGACACTACCGCGCGATGTGTAACACGGGCAGGCAAGCCCGCTACGCTGACCGCAAAGGAATTTTCGCTGCTCGAGTATCTGATGCGCAATGTGGGCCAGACGCTGACAAGGACCATGATCGAACAACATGTGTGGAACTACAACTTTGACAGCGGTACAAATCTCGTCGAGGTACATATGAGCCATCTTCGCAGTAAGGTGGACCGCGGGTACCCCACCCAGCTTATTCAGACTGTGCATGGAATTGGCTATGTCTTGAAAGAGCCGGATAGAGATTCTTAAATGATGCGCGCAAATTCCAAAAACATCCGTTTCCGACTGATTGCTTGGTACCTCTTCAGCCTTGGATTGGTTCATCTCGTTGTGGCAACTGCTCTTTACCAGATGGTTTCAGCAAAGCTTTACCATGAGTTCGATCTGCGGTTGGAGACCTACACAGCGTGCCTCGTAGAGTTATTGCCGCAGCACCGACAATTGGATTTGACCGAGGTTGTTAAGGAAATGGCGGAGGTGGCAATGCTTGATTCCCATGCCCATATCCGCATAACCGATTCCAGTAACAAACCAATCTATAAGTCACCCGATACACCGCCCGACGTTGCCGCGAGCCTTGATGCTTGGGCCGATACAAGTCTGACTAACCTGACAGCGCTTCGGATTCCCGGTTCCGGGCTTTGGCGCGTGATCCGCCGCGAAGTCCGTGAGGAAGGAAATCTAACGTATGTTGGACTTGTTGCGGTTCCGCTCCAGGAAGTCCATAAGGTGTTGGCGCATCTCGTTTTCATCTTGATTGTAGTTGTCCCGTGCGTCTTAATCCTTGCAAGCGTTGGGGCATGGATATTGCTCAACCGGGCCTTGAGCCCGCTCAAGGAGGTGATTCGGACCGCACAAGTGATTCAAATGAAGGATTGCAGCCGGCGATTGAGTGTACCAAAGACCGGCGACGAGGTTCAGTTACTTGCGGAAACCTTCAACAGCATGATTGAGCGGCTCCACCACTCTTTTGTACAAATGCAGCGATTTGTCTCGGATGCTTCTCATGAGTTGAGAACCCCCCTCGCTGTTCTCAGGGGAGAAGTCGAGCTTGAGTTGAAAAAGCACCCCATTTCAGATCGCAGTCAAGAAACGCTAGAAACATGTTCCAGCGAAATCAATCGGATGTCACGTTTGGTCGAAATGCTTCTCTTCCTTTCTAACGCAGAGGCCGAGAAAGTGGCTCTCAATCTAGAGCCGATTCCGCTAAAGCAGATGATCGAGGAAATGGCAGAAACAGCTCGGGTCTTAGCCGAGCCAAAGCATCTTCGAGTTGAGGTCATAGACGGAACGGATGCCGTGATTCGCGCTGATGAGATGAGGTTAAAACAGTTGTTCCTTAATTTGGTTGACAACGCCGTGAAGCACACGCCGGAAGGCGGCCGGATCACATTAGGGTATCGGCTCGAAAACGGTGAAGTAGAGCTGACGGTTGCCGACACAGGCGTTGGGATTGAAACGCAGCATTTGCCGAGGATCTTTGACCGGTTTTATCGCGTCGACAGCGCGCGGAGCCGGGTAGAGGGCAGCTATGGACTTGGGTTGTCGATTTGTAAGTGGATTGCCGAGGCGCATGGAGGAACGATTCGCGTCCAGAGCCGGCCCGGTGAAGGCAGCACGTTCGGTGTGCGCTTGCCTGCCGTCACCGCCACAGATGAAATGAAGCAAGAGAACCTCCCACAAGTAAGCCTTCCTTTAGCTTAAGAAACCTTAAGCTTTTCTTCAGGATATCTTCAGACCAAATCAGTAAGATCCGTTTATTCATTCCTAAATAATCATCGGTACGGCGGAACGATACTATCGTTATTCATCGAAAAGATGCTAATAAAAAGGTGCACCAGTAAGCAAAAACGAGGGGGCTTGCGATGAAGAGAATGCCTATTTTATCTGTGGCTTTATTAGTTACAGGACTTATTCTCGGGCTGGTGAGTGACGCAAGTGCGTTACCGACATTCGCACGAAAATATCGTACGAGCTGCACGACTTGCCACCTTGGATTCTTTAAACTTAACTCTTTCGGCGAAGCATTCAGACAGAACGGATACACCGTTCCCGGCAAACAGGATCCTATGCTGGTAAAGGAGGAGCCTGTTGAGTTGGGGGCCCAAGCTTGGAGGGAAGTGTTTCCTCAAGCGGTTTGGCCCGGCACAATCCCCGGCACGGTGCCCGTCTCTTTCTATGCGCACCAACGGGTGTTTTTAACTGAGGACACTAAGCCCTCGCTTAACTTTAAGCTCCCGCACGAGTTCAAGATCTTCACGGGCGGCAACTTCGGCGAGGCTTTCTCCTTTTGGGCCGAGGTGGATCTTGAGGCGGCTACGACCGGCAGCCTGGGCTCCGGTATGAAACGTGTTTTCTTCCAAGCCAACGACCTGCTTAGCTTAAAGAGTTGGGGCCGGTTAGGGTTATTGCCTGAAGACGCGCTCAACCTGCGGGTGGGACTCATCGATATCGGCGTGCTGGCTCAACCGCTCAACGTGCGCCGCACGATCAATAAGCCGTTGCCATACACCTATGTTGTTGCGGACGGCTGGGATCTTGGTGATCTCTCTTCCGGCATTGAGGCCAATGGAGTCGTGATGGGTCGGTTTAAGTACAACGTCGGGATTGTCAATGGCACAACGAGTGGCACGCCAAGCGGTGTCTTTGATGAGAATAACGCGAAGGACGTCTATTATCGCGTCGCCTACAAGTACGGCGGCCTGAGCTTCGATGGGAAAGACTGGGGCGGGACGGAAGGCGCCGAGCTCAAGCAAACCGACAACTGGGCGGACAATGCCATTACGGTCGGCCAATTTGGATATTGGGGAACCTCCTCCACGTTAACCGGGCCGCTTTTCCATAACCAGTTCCGTCGAATGGGCGTAGACTTCCGCGCGAACTTTAGAAAGCTCGATTTCTATGGCGCCATCATCAACGGACGCGACAGCAGACCCAGCCGGACCGTGAGAACGCTGGACACCTGGTCGTGGTTCATTGAGGCAGATTATGTGCTGTTCCCCTGGCTGCAACCGGCGATCCGCTATGAGCAGGCTTCCTTTGAGAAGGCTTTTTCGCGAGATGTCGACAACCTCATTGTGAGCTTGCTCCTCTGGCCGCGGGCTAATATCAAGCTTACCGTGGAGGGGCTTATCACCCCCGAAGATGCCGACGGCGCCTCTCAGCTGCTCGTTGATCTGACATATGCATACTAGAACGTCGTTACTCAGAGCAATAGGCTTGACAGGTTTCTTGTGTCTCTTCATCTCTGACGTTAGCCAAGCGGAATGGCTTCAACTTGTCGAGCACGAAGAGGGTAATGAGGTTGAAGTTCTCGAGGAGCAGCCGGAAGCTTTTGTTGTAAAGATTCCCAAGAGCGAAGTCGCGGTCATTAAAGGTGAAGCACCCGCCGAAATTAAACAATGAAGGGAGAAAAAGATCCTTTGGGAAGACTTGGGTGATTATCTTGTGTTTTCACTGCCTAAAGAGCGAATCGCACCCCCTCCGGCATCTGCTGACAACTCACTTGGGTATGCAACGGCCGCCAGTTTGGCAGGGGGTTTGGCGGCAG